>CAKRRJ010000062.1 GCA_934394615.1 uncultured Lachnospiraceae bacterium | reverse complement strand
GAGGTTGCACATGCAAACGGATTCGATGAGAACATGTTCCTGGATCCGGCAACCAGAACCTATGTAGAGGAGACCGGCGGAGCAAACTTCCTGTTCGTAACCAAAGACGGCGAGCTTGTAACTCCGAAGTCTGATTCCATTCTGCCGTCCATCACCAGACGTTCCCTGGTATACGTTGCAGAGCACTACCTTGGCATGAAAGTAACCCAGCGTCCGGTAAAACTGTCTGAGCTTGGCGACTTCGCAGAGTGCGGACTGTGCGGAACCGCAGCAGTGATCTCTCCGGTAGGCAAGGTTGTAGACCACGGCAAAGAAATCTGCTTCCCGAGCGGCATGGAGAAGATGGGTCCGACCATCCAGAAACTGTACGATACGTTAACCGGCATCCAGATGGGCAAGATCGAAGCTCCGGAAGGATGGATCCACAAGATCAAATAATAAAATTGGTTTTAAACCAGTAGTTAAAAACACCCGGACCGCGTTGACAAACATGTGTCCGGGTGTTATAATATTCCGTACTTGCATCGGAACAGGGTATTTCGTGAGTCTGTTTCTGGATGCAGGAATACAAGAATCGCCGGTGAGTCACGGCGGGCCAGTAAGGGGTTGTACTGGTTTCGACGGGGATCATGCAGCTGGTGAAGCTATCCGCATGCGGTGCGTCAAACGGCAAAATTAAAATTAAACGCTGAAGATAATTTAGCATACGCAGCCTAATGGCTGCTGTCAGCCTTAGTGCACTCACACATTAAGAATCTGGCATCGACTATGTGAGAAACGACATGCATTAAGCTTTGCGTGCATGGGCGTATCATGAAGCTACTGAAACCGCAAGAGTGTTTGTTCCCGTGCGGCAGAGGGAATGTCAAATAACAGACTATGATAGTAGAAGAACAGGGAATTGGTTTTCGGACAGGGGTTCGATTCCCCTCAGCTCCACTTAAAAAGGCGTGTAAAAGATGAGAAATCATTTTTTACACGCCTTTTCTTTTGCCCAAAACGGGTACCACACTTGACAGGCAGTTCACAGAAACCTCAGAATGTCAGAGGAAGTTCCGGCAATTGTCCATTTGCCTGGAGATTTGCCAGCTTGATAAAATACCGCTCTGGTTTTGAAAGATAGGTTCCGGCCAGTTTTACTACGCTCTGGGTCCAATGGTAATGAGGCGCAACCGTAAAATAGACAACCGGTGCGTCAGGATCGATATAAGATGCAGGCAGGAATGCGCATGCGATCTGCTGTTTTACCAGACTAAAGATCATGGCGTTATTTGAGGATTCAAATAAGATGTTGGGGATGAATCCTGCATTGGAAAAAATGCGGTCGACCAGTTCCCGTGTGAGCGTACTTTTGCCGTTAAAGATAAAATTGCTGTCTTTCAGGAGACTGACATCAATTTCAGGAAGTGCCTCATGGCTGTCTGTTCCGGCAAGAACAGCCTGCGGATGGGTAATGGGCATGGCCAGAATGAGAGGTTCTGTGCGCAGGTCGATGTAATCAAACGCGGGATTTTTGTGGTCTGCAACGTAAATGTTAAATGTAAGGTCTACTTCCTGCCTTAAAAGCAGCTGCTCCATATCCTTAGCTGCAGCTACTTCGCGGATTTTGAAACCGACCTTTGGATAACGTTTATGAAAATAAGGGTAAACCCGGGCAAACATCTGGGAACCGCGGCTGGCGGTATAGGAAATAGAAAGCAGTCCAGCTTCCTCGTTAATAATACCGTTGATGATCTTATAGGCTTCTTTCCGGACGCCTAAGATCTGGCGGCAGGCCTCCAGGTAAACAGAACCGGCATAGGTAGGGACCATGAGATGGTTTTTTCTTTCAAAGAGTGCGATGCCGAGATTTTTTTCCAGTTTTAAAAGCTGCTGGTTTAAAGCGGACTGCGTGATAAAAAGTTTTTCTGCAGCCCTGCTGATACTTTGTTCTTCTGCAATTGCGATAACGTATTCCAGTTGTTTTAGATCCATAAAAGCTCCTTTTTCTTTGAATTGTGCAAAGTTAATAAAAACAGAAAAGACTTTTGTTAATTTTAACAATAAAATAGATCGAAAATCAGTTTTTCTAAGTTCTAATACAAAACTTTCGTTGTTGAACTAAGTTTATGATGCGATTATAATAAAAACATCATAAAACTTCAAGCAAAAAGGGAAAAAGTAATAAAATTATTTCTGACCGGGTGCTTGAGAGGCAATGAACCATAGGAGGATGAGGAAATGAAGAAAAGATTTTTAGCATTGGCAGTTGCGGGCGTAATGACTATGGCACTGGCTGGCTGTGGCAGCAAGCAGGCAGCACCGGCAGAAACGACTGCTGCAGCTGCGGAGACCCAGGCAGAGTCCAAAGACGAAAGTCAGGCAGAGACGAAAGAAGAGGCAAAGGCTGAGGGCGCTTCCACTGTAGATGGCGATGCATCCAAGAGCACCTGGCCGAGCGGCACCGTACAGCTTTACGTACCGGCATCTGCAGGCGGCGGTACTGATATGATCGCAAGAATCTTTGCGAAGGGAATGAGCGACGCAACCGGAGCAAACTTTGTAGTAATTAACGATGCAACCGGCGGCGGTACCGTTGCAATGGAAACCGTAAGAAACGCAAAGCCGGATGCTTTAAATCTGTATCTTGGCCATACCGGTCAGTGTGGCATGATGGCTACTGGTCAGTACGATCATACTTATGATGATTTCCAGATGCTTGGCACCATCACCGTTCCGGGTGTGGAGACTAACTGCATCGTAGTAAATAAAGACGTAGAAGCAAATACACTTGAGGAGCTTATTGAGGCTGCAAAAGCAGAACCTGGAAAATATCTGACTGGTGTACAGGCAAATGGTAACCGTCATTTCATGCAGATGTTATTCCAGCAGGCAACCGGAACCGAGTTCACCATTGTTGACTGCGGCGGTGTTGCAGATACCATTACCAACCTGGTAGGCGGCATGGTAGACATGGCAATCGTTCCGATCACAAATGCGAAGCAGTATGTGGAAGCTGGCGATATGAAAGCGCTTGCAATCACCGGCGATCAGAAATCTGAGGCTATGCCGGATGTTCCGACCTTAAAAGAGCTGGGAATTGAGAGCTGCGAGCTGTCTACGATTTCCTTACTGTGTGGCCCGCAGGGTATTTCTGCAGATGATGTGGCTAAGATCAACGAGACCATGAAGACCGTTCTGGAGAACCAGGATATCATCGACCAGTACCATCAGATGCAGATGGAAGCAGGATATAATACTCCGGATGATTCCGCAGCTCTTGTTGGCGAGGTACAGGATCTGTACAATCAGGCAGCTTCCTTAATGAAATAAGAATTACGGAATTAACCGATACAGTTTGTAGGAGCCCCGGGGGGTCTGAGCTTCCTGGGGCTCTTTTTGGAAATGGATTTCAAAGGAGTATATTATGACAAGAGATCGAGTTACAGGACTGATTGCAGTTCTTCTTGGCGCTGCGATTGCATTTATGACTTCTCAGCTTCCGCCGACTACTATGGCAGGAGACATTGGACCGAAAGCATTCCCATATATTTCAGCTGGAATTATGGTGATCTGTGGCGTGGGCCTTCTGATTAACGGGAAGGTGAAGTCGCCGGCTTACTACACTGGAAAACAGTTCGGAAGACTGTGCCTGATTTCTGCTGTAATGCTTGGCTTTATTGTTGCCATGCAGTTTTTGGGCTATGTGATTGCATGCTTTGCGGCACTCCTGATTCTTTGTACGATGTTCAGTCAGGGCAAGGATATCGCGGTATGGAAGCGTGTTGTGTTTGCAGCAGCCATGACAGCAGTGATGTATCTGATGTTTGAGAAAGTATTTAGCATTCCGCTTCCGGGCGGCGTACTGTTTTAAGGAGGACAACGATGGCTGATTTTATGAGTGCGATTGGGATTCTGATTACCCCTTATTGTCTTATTATGATGGTGATCGGTGGATTTATCGGCCTGATCCTGGGCGCAATCCCAGGCCTGTCTGGAGCGATGGCAATCACCATTATCCTTCCGCTTACCTTTGCGATGGATTCTAACGTAGCAATTGCGATGCTGATCGCAATCTGGGTAGGAAGCTGCTCCGGCGGTTTCATTGGTTCTATTCTTCTTGGCATTCCGGGAACCCCGAGCTCCCTGTCTACCTGTTACGATGGCTATGCCATGACAAAGAAAGGCGAGGTTACCAGAGCGTTATCCGCAGGTACTGTCGCAAACTTCATGGGTACCGTTCCGTCTATTCTGATCGCGATGATAGCGTGTCCGGTTATTTCCAAGTTCGCGGTTAAGATGGGTCCGTGGGAGTATTTCGCACTTGGCCTGATGGCGATCACCCTGGTGGCAAGTATGTCCAAGGGACGTATGCTGAAAGGCTTCATCGGTGCAGCAATCGGTCTGTTCATTACCCAGATCGGATATGCTCCGATTTCTTCTACTCCGCGTTTTACCTTTAATTCCTACTATCTGTCCGGTGGCTTCAATATGGTATGTGTTCTGACCGGTCTTTTCGCAGGCGCTATGATCTTAAGTGACTATGCGAAGGGAGAAACAGGCGCGGCAGGTACTTTCAAAGGAAAAATCGGTAAATTCACCCTTCCGCTGGTTGATCTTACCAGAAATATTGGCAATATTATCCGTTCCTTCCTGGTAGGACTTGGCATTGGTTTCCTTCCTGGCATGGGTGCTGCACTTTCCAACGTGGTTGCTTATACCATGGCAAAGAATGCCTCTAAACATCCGGAAGAGTTTGGCGAAGGCTGCGTAGATGGTGTTATCGCTCCTGAGGTAGCAAACAACGCATCCGTCGGCGGCGCAATCATTCCGATGATCGCGCTTGGCATACCGGGTGATGGAACAACGGCTCTGTTACTTGGCGGTCTGACCATTCATGGTATTGAGGCTGGTCCTCTGATGCAGAGAAACTACCCGGTATTTGTTTTCATGATCTTCCTGGCAGCAGTCTTTGCGGCAGTGATCGCGCTGGTTGTTGAGATTTTTGGCATCAAAGCATTCCCGCTGCTTTTAAAGGCACCGTACCACTATCTGTATCCGGCAATCCTGATCCTGGCATTTACCGGCGTTTATACCAATGCGAATAACATTTTCGCAGTGTATATGGCTCTGATGTTTACCGGAATCGGTATCTGGATGGCATACGCAGGCATTCCGTCTACTCCGTTTATTCTGGCGTATGTGCTGGGATCTACGCTTGAGACAAACTTCCGTAAGGCAGTCAGCTTCTCCAGAGGCGATATGCTGATGTTTTTCAAGAGACCGGCATCCTGCATTTTACTTATCATTGCGATTCTTTCCGTTATCTGGCCGTATATAGCGCCGAAACTTAAGAGACAGGCAAAGTAATACGATTATGATTTTTAATCTGGCTCAGAACAGAGAACACATCAGATCTTATTTGAAGAAGCTCGGTTCTGAGCCATACTTAATCAAGGAGATGAGATGGATATGATCTATTCGATCAATGGTGAAGTGGACCAGCATATCTGCATGAAAATCAATGAAGCGTTTGCTTTTCCGGAAAAAATAAAACTTACCAGGGCTGTGCTGTATACATTCCAGCCGAAACCACGGAAACAGGTCTGGAAAGACGGTACTGGAAAAGTTCAGAAAACCTGGACTTTTACTCCGTGGCTGAAGGTCTACGATGAAGATGGAGACTGCGGAGAAGGACCGGTGTCTCCGGCGGTATGGCAGACAATTCTTCCGGTCATGCTGAAGGATCCGGTTCCAAGAACGAATCTGGAATGGAGAAAAATTTTTTACTGGATGGAGCGCGCAAATTATAATTTCAGTGTTCCCATGTTCCAGATGGAAGTAATTCTGTTTGACCTGATTTCCAAAAAACGCGGTATTCCAATGTATCAGCTGCTTGGAGCAGAGAAGAATTACGCGGATATCTACAAGGGCGGCGGTTCGGTATTGAGAACTGATGAGGAGCTGGTGGAAGAGATTCTTGCAATCAAAGAAGAGGGATTTGATACGACCAAGATCAAAATTTCTCTGGGCGATATGAAAGATGACCTTCGCCGGATCGAGAAGATCCGTCTGGCAGTGGGACCGGATATGAAACTGGCGGTGGATTCCAACCAGGCGTACGATGCAGAAACGGCCATGAAGTTTATCCGGGAAGCATATCAGTATGACATTGCCTGGTATGAAGAGCCGATCGTACATACTGAGAGTGAGGAAATTGCGAAATTTGTCCGTCAGATGAAGGAAGAAGGCTGCTATGTTCCGCTTGATTATGGCGAATCCGCGCGCTATGCCCTGGAGTATAAGGCTTATATGGATGCCGGAACCGAGTATATCACGATCATGCCATCTATTTATACGATGGGTGAGTTTTTAAAGATTGCGGATATGGTCCGCAGCAGAGGCTGTCATGTATGTTCCGGGCAGAATGATCATCCGGGAGCACTGATGGGCGTAATGCTGAAAGACGGAGAAAAGGTAGAGTTCCATAAACCAAATACAGAGTATCTGGAACAGTATTACAGCCGGAAACCGACCCGTAAAGGAACAAGATTATATCTTCCGGATGAGCCGGGACTTCCTGTACAGATGAACTTTGAGAAGCTGGTAAAAGATGGATGTGTATCAAACATTCAGTGCTTTTATAGATAAAAGGGAAAGGCGGATAGAACAATGTCAATGCGAAGCGAGTATGAAGAGTACCTTCAGAGACAGGAAAAACTGAAGGAAAATCCAATGGCCCGTTACTGGATCAATCAGGAATCCCGGTATGTGCATCCGTTCAAAATGTACGGAAACCTGTATTATGTGGGGGATTCCTGGGTGTGTGCGCATATTGTGGATACTGGAAACGGACTGCTTTTGTTTGATGCGGGAAACTGCGGGGGCGGCGCAACCGCGATGCTGATCCAGGCAATCTGGGAGATGGGATTTCGCCCGGATGACGTAAAGTGGATGGTACTTTCCCATGGTCATGTAGATCACATTGGAGCAGTGAATTTCTTTAAGCGCATGTTTGGTACAAAAATTTATCTGGGAGCGCAGGATGCGGGAAATTTCAGAACCAGACCGGAACTGGCCCTGGTTCATGAAAGCACGGACTACATGGATGAGCTGTTTGTTCCGGACGTAGAGATCCACGATGGAGATGTCATTGATTTTGGAGGTACAAAAGTATTATTCCATGAAGCACCAGGACATACAGATGGTGTGATCGCATGCTACTTTAATGTGACAGATGGAAAAGAGACCAAACGTGTCGGATACTTTGGCGGATTTGGATTCAATACTATGCAGAAAGCATATCTGCAGGAAATCGGGGATGCGGAATATTCTATGCGGGATAAAATGATGGAATCCTTTAAACGCGCACGAGCGCAGAAGGTAGACCTGTTTATGCCGAACCACTGCATCAATGTGGATCTGTTAAATAAACGCCAGTTTCAGGTGGAACATCCGGACGGACCGAATCCGTTCCTGGATTCTGAACAATGGACAAAGTATTTTGATGAAAAAATAGCAGGATTAAAAGCATTAATGGAGGATCCGGCTCAGAATTAAGAAATAATAGAAAAGGACTTTCTGAAGTATGGAAGATTTTGAATCCATACAAGGAAGGTCTTTTTTTAAAATCACAACCGAACATACATTCTTGACAAATTCCCGATTTATGCGACAATAGATAAGTATGCAAAAATGAAAGGCAGCAGGAGAGTTAGAACATGAGCAGAAAAAAGAATGTATATAATCAGGCAAAACGCGGAGCGAAGCGTTATAAAAAAGCAAAAGCAGGAAAGAAGGGCAGAGCAGTCATTTTTGCCGTGGCAGCCGTGATTCTGGCAGCAGTCGGCATCAGCCAGAAGGATATCGGGCGGCTGGAGCAGGCAGCAGATAAGATTCTGGATGCTTACGAAACCGTGGCTGGAACTGCAGGTGCATCTGGCGAAAACGGGACAGGAAATGGCAATTCCGGTACATCCGGAGCAGAAAGTTCCACAACTGCGGCATCTGGCAATGAAAGTTCCGCAAATGTGGGTTCTGAAAACAGCGCATCATCCGGCAGCGCAGATTCCGGTTCTGACGGCACGGCAGTGGCGGTATCCGGAGAGGGCAGCGGCTATGGCACGGCACCGGCTGGTACTGAGATCGGCGCCGGCGCGGAAGTTTATGTGGACCTCTCGGCTGTCCCGCCGTATTCCGGCGCTCCTTACGTTGAGGTGAATGGCAATGTCCCGTATTTTACCGAGACAGACCTGACGAGTGAGTCCTTTGAATATTACAGTGATCTGGATGAGCTTGGCCGCTGCGGCACGGCGTATTCCAGTGTCGGAACCGATCTGATGCCGACGGAAAAGCGTGGATCCATCAGTAAGGTAAAACCGACTGGCTGGCAGACTGCCAAGTACGATTTTGTCGATGGGAAATATCTGTACAACCGCTGCCATCTGATCGGATATCAGCTCACGGCAGAGAATGCCAACGCAAAAAATCTGATCACCGGAACCCGCTATCTGAATGTGGATGGCATGCTGCCGTTTGAGAATCTGGTGGCGGACTATGTAAAAGAGACCGAAAACCATGTACTCTACCGTGTGACACCGGTATTTGACGGGGACAACCTGGTAGCTTCTGGTGTGCTGATGGAGGCAGAGTCTGTGGAGGACGATGGCGACGGAGTCGAGTACTGCGTTTATGTTTATAATGTACAGCCGGGCGTGGAGATTAACTACGCGACAGGAGACAACCACGCGGCATAGATTGACGGAACCAAAAGAACCATGATAGAATGGACGGGAAAGTTACTATACATGGGTAGGCATTTTCTGAACTGAAAATGCCGTATGATACAGTGGCGGCAGCAGATTTTGCCGATTTGGAATGCGAAGCATCGGCAAAATCCGTTGCTGTTTGCGCGACGCGTGAACAGTAACACGGGAAAAACGAAAGAGAAAATCAGCGGGGGTTGATATGAAAAAACAAAATCGGTTCCGTCTGCCGGGCATGCTGGCCCTTGCAGCAGCGGTCACGGCGTCCCTGGCATTGTCCGGGATCCGCAGCGAGGCAGCGTCTTCTTATCTGAAAGCGGCAACTTACACATCCGATGCATGGGTGAGCAATTTCTGGAACTCGGAGAGTGAGCACATGGACGAGGAGCTGGCGCAGATTGCGGCAGATGGATTTAATTCTATTGTCCTGGTGGTTCCCTGGCGGGAGTTTCAGCCTGGGGTGACACCGGTCGCGTATAACCGTTACGCATTTCAGAAGCTGGACCGGGTAATGGATGCCGCGCAGCGGGCAGGGCTTATGGTAGAGCTTCGCATTGGCTATGTGTGGGATTATTACTCGGATGATCTTGTGACAACCCGGTTTAAGGAACTTTTGAAAGATTCCCATACCAGGGATGCCTGGATCGCCTATGCGGGACAGATTTACCGGACCGCGTCCGCGCATTCCAACTTTTGCGGCGGATTTATCACCTGGGAGGATTTCTGGAATTACGTGGAGGATGTGTCAACGCTCGGAAAGGGAGCCAACAGCCGCGAGTCCGCGAAAAGCTGTGGTTACCGCGCATGGCTGCAGAAACATTATTCCCTGAAAGAGATCAACCGTTACTATAAACCGGAGGAACCGTTTACGAGTTACGACGAAATTTATGTTCCGGCCAGAACGAGTTACGCTTACAAGCTGTTTTATGAGTTCTATGATGACTTTTTAAATAATCTTCTGGAGGATACCCAGAAAGTTTTCCCGAACCTTTCCATGGAAGTCCGTCTCGATGTGGATCCGGTCGATGACGAAGACGGAAACGGTCAGGATGGAGCATCCCACTATGGAACGTTTTCGTGTGGAAATGCGGATTACACCGCGCTCATGTACAGTGTCTCTATGGGACAGAGTTTCGGCGCAGTCATCTCAGCGCAGGAAGCGATTAAAACCATGGACGAGCAGCTTTCCATTGTGCGTTCCAACAATGGGGGAAAACCTGTTTTTATCGACCAGCTTCTTTACATGGATGCGACGGAAGGGTTTGAGCAGAACGCAAGGCTTGCGGAGAGTCACCGGAGCGCATACCTTACCGGACTTCCGGCTACGCTGCGTACCCATACAAATGGTTATGCAGTCTGGACTTACCGCAACTACACCAACAACCCGGTTTATAACCATCAGTTTGCCCTCGGCACGCGCGGGTGGGAGGTAAAAGATGGCACGGTGATGGAGCATAACGGCAGCAAACAGCTTCTGCTGCAGGGCGGCGGCACGCTTTCCCAGAAAGTAGGGCACCGCATTGGCGGACGTTCCACCCACGACGGACATGTGCGTTTCACCGCAGACAGCGAGGAACCAGTAAATCTGACGGTAAAGCTTGGAAGCATGAGTCAGACTGTGACCGTAAATGGGGAAAAACAGTACGACTTAAATCTTGGGCGGAGAGGTTTTTATGACGTGACGTTTGAGACGGACGGCGCCGTGTACCTGGACAACATTCATGTATACAATTTCGTCCAGGACGGACAGCTGCGCGATGTGGATGGCGGTGAACTGAACTGTCTTAGCGCCATGCGCACCCTGAATGCCAGCATGAATTAAGATGAAATTAAAATTTTTTTTAGTGCTTGACATATCCGGCTTGCGTGCTATAATCAGTGACAGATATGAGAGAAATCTGTTGCTGTTCACACGTTGTGCAAGCAGTAACAGGATTTTGCCGATGCTTTGCATTCCAAATCGGCAAAATCCACTACCATCACTGTGTCATACGGAATTTTCAGTTCAGAAAATTCCTACCTGTGAACTGTAACAGAAAAATTCATATGTTAACACGTTGATGAGAAGAGTACTCTGGCAAAGCCATTCAGAGAGAGACACATCTGGTGCAAGTGCCTTATGGGAGCGTCAGCAGGAAGACCAGCTCGGAGTGGTCCTTAATCGGATCCGGTGATTCCGTTACCATCACAGAATGAGCGGCTGTCTGAGATAATCAGAGAGCAAACAGGGTGGAACCGCGATAAAGAATGATCGTCCCTTGTCTGGTGTGGAGACACATCAGACAGGGGATTTTTTATTTTATTAAAATGTTATCGTCCCTCGTGCAAACAAAATATTCAGGAGGAAAAAGACATGATCATCACATTAAAAGATGGAAGCAAAAGAGAGTATGCAGAAGCAAAATCCATTATTGATATCGCGTACGATATCAGCGAAGGCCTGGCACGCGCGGCATGCGCAGGTGAGGTAAACGGAGAGGTCAAGGATCTTCGTACCGTTCTGAATCAGGACTGCGAGTTAAACATTCTGACCGCAAAAGACGAGAAGGGCCTGGCTGTACTCCGCCACACCACTTCCCATGTTCTGGCTGAGGCTGTACAGAAGCTGTATCCGGACGCAAAGGTTGCAATCGGACCGTCTATCGACACCGGTTTCTACTATGACTTTGAGTGCCCGCCGTTCACCAGAGAAGCACTGGATGAGCTGGAAAAAGAGATGAAGAAGATCATCAAGAAGGGCGAGAAGATCGAGCGCTTCACCAAGTCCAGAGAGGACGCCATCGCATTCTTCAAAGAGAAGAACGAGCCGTACAAGGTAGAGCTGATCGAGGATCTTCCGGAAGGCGCAGAGATTTCCTTCTATTCCCAGGGTGACTGGGTTGACTTATGCGCAGGCCCGCACTTAATGAGCACCAAGGGCATTAAGGCATTCAAGCTTCTTTCTTCCTCCGGCGCTTACTGGAGAGGCAGCGAGAAAAACCAGATGCTGACCCGTATCTACGGAACCGCATACGCAACCAAGGAAGAGCTTCAGGAGCATCTGACCCAGATGGAAGAGGCGAAGAAGCGCGACCACAATAAACTGGGCCGTGAGATGAAGATCTTCACCACGGTTGATGTCATCGGTCAGGGACTTCCGCTCATCATGCCGAACGGCGTGATCATGATGCAGGAGCTGCAGCGCTGGATCGAGGATG
Organism: uncultured Lachnospiraceae bacterium; assembly: GCA_934394615.1. GTDB lineage: Bacteria > Bacillota > Clostridia > Lachnospirales > Lachnospiraceae > Brotaphodocola. Next base: position 2,141 of record CAKRRJ010000062.1, on the reverse strand, counting down.
AGGAGACCAAGCGCGGCTATGTAAGAACCAAAACCCCGCTGATGGCAAAGAGCGATCTGTACAAGATTTCCGGCCACTGGGATCACTACAAAGACGGTATGTTCGTTCTGGGCGATGAGGAGAAGGACAAAGAGGTTTACGCACTGCGTCCGATGACCTGCCCGTTCCAGTACTATGTATACAAAGCAGAGCAGCACAGCTACCGTGACCTGCCGATCCGCCTGGGTGAGACTTCCACCCTGTTCCGTAACGAGGATTCCGGTGAGATGCATGGCCTGACCCGTGTACGTCAGTTTACCATCTCGGAGGGTCACCTGATCGTAAGACCGGACCAGATGGTCAAAGAGTTCAAGGATTGTATCGCACTGGCTCAGTACTGCTTACAGGTTCTGGGCGTGGAAGAGGATGTTACCTACCATCTGTCTAAGTGGGATCCGACCAACCGTGAGAAATACATCGGTGATGCTTCCGTATGGGAGGAGACCGAGGGCCACATTCGCACCATGTTACAGGAACTGAACATCCCGTTCGTAGAGGATGTAGGCGAGGCTGCATTCTACGGCCCGAAGGTTGACATCAACGCAAAGAACGTATACGGCAAGGAAGACACCATGATCACTATCCAGTGGGATGCGCTTCTGGCAGAGCAGTTTGATATGTATTACATCGATGAGAATGGCGAGAAGAAACGCCCGTACATCATTCATCGTACTTCTATGGGCTGCTATGAGAGAACCCTGGCATGGCTCATTGAGAAATACGCAGGACTGTTCCCGACTTGGCTGTGTCCGGAGCAGGTTCGCATCATCCCGATCTCCGAGAAGTTCCATGACTACGCTGCAAAGGTTGAGGCTGAATTAAAGGCAAACAACATCCGCTGCTCCGTTGATGAGCGCTCCGAGAAGATGGGCTACAAGATCCGTGAGGCACGTCTGGCAAGAGTTCCGTACATGCTGGTAGTCGGCGCACAGGAAGAGCAGGAGAACAAGGTATCCGTAAGAAGCAGATATCTTGGTGATGAGGGCGCAAAGGATCTGTCTGTATTCATCGATGAGATCAAAGATGAGATCCAGAAGAAGACCATCCGCAAGATTGAGGTTGAGGAACAGAAATAATTCTGTCTGAAACATCAAACTGTATAAAATAAGAAGAATAAATGCATACTATCCCTGATCACTGATGAATCAAGGAGGTATGCATTTATTATGACCAAATTAGAGTGCAACGTAACCAACTGTCTTCACAATGCCGACAACTGCTGCTGCAAGCAGTCCATTGTGGTAGACGGTCACGACGCGAAAGAGAAAGAGCAGACCTGCTGCGGCAGCTTTGATGAGAATAAAGGCGGCCTGTTCAAAAACATCTTTAAGACACCGGAGAGCAGCCTGTCGGTAGACTGTGAGGCAGTACAGTGTATCTATAACGATAACCACCGCTGCGCAGCCACAAAGATCGGCATTGCCGGCGATGGGGCGAGCCGTGCGGAGCAGACCCTCTGCACCACCTTCCAGATGTCCTAGAAAAAATATGAAAAATCCCCGGAAAAGCGCTTGACTTTCCCGGGGATTCATAGTATAGTAATAAAAGTTGTGAGAGCAACACAGGAAAGTAGGTATCCACCTCACCTCGGCACGAGCAAGTGACCCTGGTTTATAGCAGAGAATGCGTATATGCGGCGGCGACAACGTCCTATGCGATGCTTTTGAGGGTGGGTAGAATATTCTATCTACTTTTTTTATGCAGAGAAAACAAACATGCAGAATTCTATGATGGGGGTGCACGACTATTAGCGAGTTAATGATTAACGAACAGATCAGAGACAAGGAAGTTCGATTGATTGGTGAAGACGGCGAGCAGCTGGGGATCATGTCCGCAAAGGAAGCCTATAAACTGGCTCAGGAAGCAGAACTGGATCTCGTAAAAATTGCTCCGACGGCAAAACCACCGGTTTGTAAGATTATCGATTACGGTAAATATCGTTACGAACTGGCAAGAAAAGAAAAAGAAGCTAGAAAAAAACAGAAGGTAATCGAGGTTAAAGAAGTGCGGTTGTCTCCGAATATCGACACCAACGACTTAAACACAAAAACGGGCGCAGCACGAAAGTTCCTGGAAAAGGGCGACAAAGTCAAAGTTACCTT
>CAKRRJ010000061.1 GCA_934394615.1 uncultured Lachnospiraceae bacterium | reverse complement strand
CATGCATTCAAGATCCTCTCTGAGGCAGGTATCGCAGCAGGTGTCCGCAGAATCGAGGCACTGACCGGCGAAGGCCTGATGCGCTACTACGAGAACCTGGAGAAAGAACTTGCTGAGGCAGCAAAGGCAGCAAAGACCACTCCGGCAGACTTAAAGAGCAAGATCGAGTCCATGTTAGAGGAGATGAAGGCTCTGCACGCTGAGAACGACAAGTTAAAGAGCAAGCTGGCGAATGAGTCCCTGGGAGACGTTATGAACCAGGTACGCGACGTGAAGGGCGTAAAAGTCCTGGCTGCGAAAGTAGCAGATGTAGACATGAACGGCCTGCGCGGACTGGGCGACCAGTTAAAGGACAAACTTGGCGAGGGCGTAATCGTTCTGGCATCCGTTCAGGGCGACAAAGTCAACCTGATGGTAACCGCAACTGATGAGGCTCAGAAGAAGGGCGCTCATGCAGGCAACCTGGTCAAGGCAATTGCCGGCCTGGTAGGCGGTGGCGGCGGCGGCCGTCCGAACATGGCACAGGCAGGCGGCAAGAACCCGGCCGGTGTAGACGCAGCACTCGAGAAAGCTTACGAGACCGCGGCAGAGCAGATTCAGTAATCCACTGCAGCTGCTTCGCGCAAAAAGTTACGAAAATCCGCAAAAAAACTTAAAAAAACAGTTGACGAATGGAGATTTTGTGCTATAATCATACCAGTGCTATAAAATACCCAAACAGTTGTATTATGCACAAGTACACAACTGGAGGGAGGTTAGGTGTGAGCTATGTCAAACGTTATCGTTAAAGAGAACGAGAGTCTGGACAGCGCATTACGCAGATTCAAAAGAAACTGCGCAAAGGCTGGTATTCAGCAGGAGATTCGTAAGAGAGAGCATTACGAGAAACCAAGCGTAAGACGCAAGAAAAAGTCTGAAGCTGCAAGAAAACGCAAATTTAATTAAGTATTTCTGGAATCCCTGGTCTATGACCAGGGATTTTTTCATACCTTTTTAAGGAAGGAAACACAGCTGTGAAAGTGCTGAACCGTTGCAAGGAAGCGATGCAGAAACAGATCCTTTGCCTGTGCGGACAGGGCACTTTGCCGGAAAGGAGCAGGAATCTTGTTTGAGCATGCGAAGCAGTCGGCGGCAGAAAATCTGAAACTTCCGGGTGATGTGGTGCTTGGGGAGGTGCTTTTGTCATTTTGCGGCCGGTGCAGCGTGACGGTGGAAAATTACCGCAGGATCCTTCTGTTTGAGGAGAACTGCATCCGTCTCCAGGCGAAAGACTGCAGGCTTCAGATCTGCGGGCGCAGGCTGAAAATCGAGTATTATGACCAGGATTCCATGAAGATATCCGGGCAGATCCAGAGCATGGAGTTTTGCGACTGACACAGGGAAAGGGAAGAACCGTTGCTGTTTGCACAGCGCGTGAACAGTGATAAAACAAGTGCAGGGGGCAGGCATATGCGCAGACTGTGGCAGCTTTACACCGGATATGTGAGGGTGCGGATCACAGGCGGTTCGCCGGAGCGCTTCCTGAACCTGTGCCGGAGCAGCGGGATCTGTTTATTTGATCTGTGCCGGGATGAGGAACGTTACGCAGGTTCGATCCTTTTGCCGGATTTTTACCGGATCCGCCCCTTTGCGCGGAAGGCCGGAGTGAGGGTGCGCATTCAGGAAAAGCTGGGGCTGCCCTTTTTTTTGTACCGCAGCCGGAAACGCAAACTGTTTGCGGCAGGTCTGCTGTCTTTTTTTCTGCTGCTGTTTTTTCTGTCCGGTTTTATCTGGAACATCAGTTTTGCCGGAAATCTGTATTTTACGGATGATGTGCTGCTGCGTGAGCTAAAGGAGATCGGAATCTGCTGCGGAATGAAAAAGTCCGGGGTGGACTGCGATAAAATCGAAGAAGAACTCCGCAGCCGGTGTGACCGGATTGTCTGGGTATCGGCGCATGTGGCGGGAACCAGGCTCCAGATCCGGGTGCGTGAAAACGCGACAGCAGGCGGAATCCAGCAAAAGGATGATACACCGCGAAGCCTCATTTCGGAAAAAGCGGGCACAGTCACATCCCTGATCGTACGCGCGGGGAAGGCGGCTGTGCAGCCGGGAGATGAGGTGGAGGCGGGACAGCTTCTGGTAGACGGGCGGATCCCCATTACCGATGATTCCGGTGAGGTTGTACAGACGCTTACGGTTCGGGCAGATGCGGATATCCGCCTGCGGACGACAGAAACCTATACCGAAGAAGTGCCCCGTTTTCAGACCGCGCGCAGTTATACGGGAAAGAGACGGACAGGAGTTCGTCTGCGAATCGGGGCGTTGGATGTTCTGGCGATGCTTCCGCTCACGGAGGGAAAGCACTGGGAGGTACAGGGCCGTTTTCACCAGGCAGTTTTATTTGAAGATTTTTATCTCCCGGTCTGGGTGGAACGGCTGACAGCCAGGGAATATGACAATTTCGAGAGAAAACGGACAAAAATTGAGCTGGATGCTCTGACAAAAACGCTTCATGAAAGAAAATTGCAAAATTTAATGCAAAAAGGGGTACAAATAATGGAAAATGATGTTAAAATATTAGATAACAGTACCGGCTGGACGATCCGGGGAACCATCACGGTGGAGGAGCCAGTCGGAACCGGACAGAATCTTGACCAGAACGAAGGAGCAGATATTACAGAATGAGTGTGATCGAAACAATAATTGATATTCCAGCGGAGCATGAGAAAAACGTATGCGGCCAGTTTGACAGCTATTTAAAGAAAATTGAGCGGACCCTGCACGTCACCATTGTAGCAAGGGACGGAGCCATTAAACTGATCGGGCCGGAACTTATGATCCGCCGGGCAAAGAGTGTATTCAATAATCTGGTTGAGCTGTCAAAGCGCGGCAATGCCATCACGGAGCAGAACGTGGACTATGCCCTGTCTCTGTGCTTTACGGAATCAGACGATGCCATCTTGGAGATCGACAAGGACATCATCTGCCGGACCATCAACGGAAAACCGGTAAAACCGAAGACAGTGGGCCAGAAGCAGTATGTAGATACCATCCGCAAGAAGATGATCGTGTTCGGTATCGGACCGGCCGGAACCGGAAAAACCTACCTTGCCATGGCTATGGCTATTTCCGCTTTTAAAAACGGCGATGTGAACCGCATCATTCTGACTCGTCCGGCCATTGAGGCGGGCGAGAAGCTGGGCTTTCTGCCGGGCGATCTCCAGAGCAAGATCGACCCTTACCTGCGTCCGCTCTACGACGCGCTGTACCAGATCATGGGTGCGGAGAGCTTTCTGCACAACCAGGAAAAGGGGCTGATCGAGGTGGCTCCGCTTGCCTACATGCGCGGCCGCACCCTCGACAATGCCTACATCATCCTCGATGAGGCGCAGAACACGACACCGGCGCAGATGAAGATGTTTTTAACCCGTATCGGTTTCGGCTCCAAGGTCATCATCACCGGCGACAAGACGCAGAAGGATCTGCCGAGCGGCGCGGTATCCGGACTGGATGTAGCCATGAAAGTGCTTGGAAAGATCGACGACATCGGTTTCTGCAACCTGACGAGCAATGACGTGGTGCGTCATCCGCTGGTTCAGAAGATCGTGCAGGCGTACGACGATTATGAGAAGAAGAACCCGGCAAAGCAGCCTGGAAAGGATGCGAAAGAGAAAACGCACCGGCTGAAGGAATTTAAGTATCACAGATAGAAAGGCGGAAGATACCATGACGATCAATATTGAATACGAGACAGACAAGCCCCTGGATGTGGATTACGAGAAGGTGGCAAACGACATCATCCCGGCGGCGCTTGATTACGAGAAATGTCCTTATGAGGCAGAGGTAAACCTGATCCTGACCGACAACGACGCGATCCAGGAGATTAACCGTGATTACCGGCAGATCGACCGGCCGACGGATGTATTATCCTTCCCGATGATCGATTTTGAGAAGGAATCCGATTTCAGCCATGTGGAGGAGGCTGTGGAGGATTACTTTAATCCGGAGACCGGGGAGCTCATTCTGGGGGACATCATCGTTTCCGTGGAAAAGGTCATTGAGCAGGCGGAAAAATATGGTCATTCCAGAGAACGCGAACTGGCATTTCTGATCGCGCACAGCATGCTCCACTTATGCGGCTATGACCATATGGAAGACGCGGAGCGTGAGGTAATGGAAACCAGACAGAGAGAGATCCTGGCAGGAGAGGGCTACCATAGATGAGAAAAAACAAGGGGAAGAAGTATGCGTTTGGGGTAATTGCCGCATGCTGTCTGGCAGCGGGGGCTGCGTTTCTGACAGGCTGCGGGGCAAAGGAGTCTTCGGCAGATACCATTGCCGAGGCGACGGAAGAGACAAAGGAGACCGAGGCAATCCGGATCGAGACCGAAGCGCCGGAACCGGAGACGGAAGCGCCCACGGAGGCTGTGGATCCGGATGAGCAGGAGCCGCGCGTGGAACAGGACGGCAAGATCCGCAGTTATCTGACCGGTGAGATGGTTCCGGTTTCCCAGGGCAACCGCCGCCCGCTCGCCATTATGATGAGCAACGACAAGGCGGCTCTTCCGCAGTACGGCATCAATCGTGCCGGGGTGGTTTACGAGGCACCGGTGGAGGCGGCCATGAACCGCTACCTGGCGATCATGGAGGATTACGATGACTTAACGCGCATCGGTTCCGTGCGCAGCTGCCGTACCTACTATGTGTATTTTGCGCGGGAGTTTGACGCGATCTACGCGCATTTCGGCCAGAGCACGTTCGCAAAACCATATCTGAAATACATCGACAACATCAACGGCATTGAGGGATCGGGAAGCGCGGCCTACTTCCGCTCAAAGGACAAAAAGTCCCCGCATAACGCCTACGCGAGCTTTACAGGCATCCAGAAGGCCATCCAGGCGCTGGGGTACAGCCAGGACTACGACGCGGATTATGACGGCCATTTCCGCTTTGCGAGACAGGGCACTGAGGCTGTGATGCACGGGGCGGATGCGCGTGAGGCGTATAAAGTAACTCCGGGCTACAAGCTGAACAATCCCTGGTTTGAATACCATGAGGATGACGGCCTGTATTACCGCTTCCAGTACGGCGCGCCGCATAAAGGCGATGAGGGCCAGATCGCGGTAAAGAACATCATCATCCAGTATTGTCCGGCTGGTTATTACGCTTCCACGGAGTACCGCAACATCAATGTGCAGGCGGATTCCTGGGGATATTACATTTCCGGCGGAAAGGCGGAAGATATCACCTGCAAAAAAGACGGGGAGTTTGGCGTGACACATTATTACGATGCGTCCGGCAATGAGATCGTGTTAAATCCGGGCAAGACCTGGATCTGCATCTGCACCACAAACGACATGCAGCCAGCGAAGATCGAAGGGAAATAGAGGATAAAAAGTAAAAAATAAGCAGATACTATACCTGGAGGGAAATTCCATGAAAAAGTATAGGATCTGTTTATTTTTGTTTCTGGGAGTCAGTGTGCTCTGTATCCTGACGGCTTTTCTGGTGCGGCGGAGAATGGAGTACCCGGACCGGGAGCAGGGTACGGAGATGGAGAGCACAGAGGCACCGGAGACGGTGACGGAGGACCAGATGGCGGCAAATCAGAGCCATGTGCAGGCGAGGGCATCTGAACCAGAGCGTGAGGAATATTATCTTGTGGCGGAGGACGGCGTGCTGTTAGTGTTTTTGAAAGACCGGAAGACCATCTGTCTGTATACTCATGTTCCGCTGATGGATTTTCCGGCAGGGGAACGGCTGAGGCTGCGGGAAGGGATCTGGTTTTCGTCTATGGCAGAGGTGTTGAATTATCTGGAGTCATACACCAGCTAAAATCTGCTTGAAAAGAAGCAGGAAACTGGATACAATAGTAGAAATGTAAAACTTGATGACTTACGGAGGAAGAAACGTGAAAAAACGGGTACTGATCATAGGCGGCGGCGCATCGGGCCTTATGGCGTCCATCATGGCAGCCAGGGAGGGCGCGCAGGTTACCATACTGGAGCATATGGACCGGGTTGGAAAGAAAATCCTTGCCACGGGAAACGGGCGGTGCAATATCACCAACCTGTCCCTGGAACCGGAACATTACCGCAGCAGCCAGAAGTGGTTTCCCATGAAAGTGCTGGACCGGTTCTCTGTCCGGGATACGCTGGATTTTTTTAATGGGATCGGCGTTGTGACGAAAAGCCGGGGCGGCTATATCTACCCGAATTCCGATCAGGCAGCTTCGGTTCTGGATGCGCTGCGGTTTGAGACGGAGCATCTGGGGATCCAGACCGTGCTTTCCTGCCATATCCGCAAGGCGTTTCGGGGAAAGAATGGTTTGTTTACCGTAGAGAGTGATCAGGGAACCTTCCGCGGGGACTGTCTGATTCTGGCAGCCGGCTCCAAGGCAGCTCCGGTATCCGGATCCGACGGCAGCGGTTATGAGCTGGCAAAGGCGTTCGGGCATACGGTCATCAAACCGCTGCCCGCGCTCGTCCAGCTGCGGTGTAAGGGCACGTTTTTCAAGCAGCTGTCCGGGGTGCGCTGTGAGGCAGAGGTACGCCTGGTGAGCGGCGGAAAGACGCTTGCGGCAGATGAGGGAGAGCTGCAGCTGACGGATTATGGCATCTCCGGCATTCCGACTTTCCAGGTGAGCCGTTTTGCGGCGCGCGCGCTGGATGAGGGAAGAAGTGTGGAGGCAGTGCTGGATCTTTTCCCCTCCAGGAATGTGGAAGATACCAGGGCTATGCTAAAACAGAGAAAACAGATGCTTGGTTACCGTCCATCCGGGGAATTTTTAAATGGTGTTTTGAACAAAAAGCTGGCTGCAGTCCTGTTAAAACTGGCAGGCATCCCGCAGGACCAGCCGTGCTCCCACATCAAGGACAGCCAGATTGAGGCGCTTACCATGCAGATGAAAAAGTTTACCGTTCCGGTCACGGCGACAAACAGCTTTGAGCAGGCGCAGGTCTGCTGCGGCGGCGTGGACACGAGAGAGCTTTCTCCGGAAACCACGGAGTCAAAGCTGGTGAAGGGGTTATTTCTGGTCGGTGAGCTGACCGATGTGGACGGCATCTGCGGAGGCTACAACCTTCAGTGGGCGTGGAGCACCGGGGCAGTTGCAGGAAGAACAGCAGGGAGAACAGAAAACAGATGATACGATTAACACAGATCAAACTTCCGGCAGACCATACGCCGGAGGCACTTAAGAAAAAAGCAGCAAAACTTCTGCGCGTTTCGCCGGAAGAGATCCGGGAGCTTCATATAAGAAAGCGCTCTCTGGATGCGAGAAAGAAGCCGGAGCTGTTTTACAGCTACACGGTAGATGTCGCTGTGAAGAAAGAATCAGAGGTGGTACATAGGGCAAAGAGCCCGCAGATCATGCTCTGCAAAGATGCGCAGTACCACTTTCCGGAGCCGGGAGAGACGGTGCTGCGGGAGCGCCCGGTTATTATCGGAACGGGACCGGCAGGACTCTTCTGCGGCCTGATGCTGGCGCGCCACGGCTACCGCCCGGTTCTGATTGAACGCGGAAGCTGCGTGGAAAAACGCCAGAAGAAGGTGAACCGCTTCTGGCAGGGAGGCAGCCTGGATGTCCAGACGAATGTTCAGTTTGGTGAGGGCGGCGCAGGCACATTTTCCGATGGAAAGCTGAACACGCTGGTAAAGGACCCGTTAAAGCGGGGTCAGCTTGTGCTGGAGCTTTTTACGGAGTTCGGCGCGGATCCGTCGATCCTGTACGACCATAAGCCGCACATCGGCACGGACGTGCTGGCGGATGTGGTAAAACAGATGCGCGAGGAGATCATCCGTCTGGGCGGAACGGTCCGTTTTGACACGCAGATGACAGATCTTCTGATGGAAAACGGAGCCGTGCGCGGTGTGAAGGTGCGTTTTGTGGACGCGGAAACAGGAACACAGCAGGAAGAAGAGATCCGCAGCCAGGCAGTTGTGCTCGCGATCGGGCACAGCGCGAGGGATACCTTCGCCATGCTCTCAGAACGCAGTGTGCCGATGGAAGAGAAATCGTTTGCTGTGGGCCTGCGCATCCAGCATCCGCAGAAGATGATCAACCTGTCCCAGTATGGCAGGGAAGATGCAGGGGCACTCGGCGCGGCAAATTATAAGCTGACCAGACAGACAAAGAGCGGGCGTGGCGTGTATACATTCTGCATGTGCCCGGGCGGCTATGTGGTAAACGCTTCTTCGGAACCCGGGCGGCTTGCGGTGAACGGCATGAGCTACCATGACCGGGCAGGCGAGAACGCGAACAGCGCGCTGATCGTGACGGTAACTCCGGAAGATTTTCCGGAACGCGGGGCGCTTGGAGGCCTGGCGTTCCAGAGAAAGCTGGAGGAGGCTGCGTACCAGGCAGCAGGAGGCAGGATTCCGGTCCAGCTTTACGGGGATTACTGCCAGAATCAGATCAGCACAGCCCTTGGCGGCGTGCAGCCGCAGTTTCGCGGAGAGTGGGCGTTTGGCGATGTCCGCTCCATTATGCCGGAGCCGTTAAATCTCGCACTCATCGAGGCGATGGAGGGCTTTGGGCACATGATCCACGGTTTTGACCGCCCGGATGCCCTGCTTGCGGGCATTGAGAGCCGTACCTCTTCTCCGGTGCGCATCTGGCGCGATGAGAAGTTTGAGAGCGAGGTGCGCGGGCTTTATCCGTGCGGAGAGGGCGCGGGCTACGCGGGAGGCATCACCTCGGCAGCCATGGACGGCGTAAAGGTGGCGGAAGCCATCGCGGCACGGTTTGCCCCATGCAGATAATAAAACCTGTTTCTGCGCCTCTGTGAACGCGCAGGCGGCAGACAGATAAGGAGGCTACTTTTATATGAACAGCTTCAGAGAACAGTTAAAAGACAAAAAGCGGATCGTCATCAAGATTGGTTCCTCCTCCCTGACGCATGAAAAGACGGGGGAGTTAAACCTGTTTAAGATTGAAAAGCTCATCCGCGTGATCTGCGATTTAAAGGGAGAGGGAAAGGACGTGGTCCTGGTTTCCTCCGGCGCGATCGCGGCGGGGCGGCAGGCACTCGGCGGGCAGAAACGTCCGCAGACAATTTCCGAGAAGCAGGCGTACGCGGCTGTGGGCCAGGCAAGGCTTATGATGGTGTATCAGAGGATCTTTTCTGAGTACAACCACATTGCGGCGCAGGTGCTTTTGACAAAGGATACCATGACGAACGAGGATTCTCGTGTCAACGCGCAGAATACCTTTGAGGAACTTCTGCGTCTCGGCGCGGTTCCGGTCGTCAATGAAAACGATACCGTGTCCACCCACGAGATTCAGTTTGGTGATAACGACCGTCTTTCGGCGATTGTTGCGGCGCTCATCGGAGCAGATCTTCTGATCCTCATGTCCGACATCGACGGACTCTACTCGGAGGATCCGCATAAGAACCCGGATGCGCGCTTCATCGGCCTGGTGGAGGAAATCACGCCGGAACTCATCGGCATGGGCGGCGGTTCCGGAAGCGATGTGGGGACAGGCGGCATGGCGGCAAAGCTGGCAGCGGCCCGCATTGCCACAGACAGCGGTTCCGACATGATCATCGCGAACGCGGATGATGTGGATGTGATCCATGAACTGGTAAACGGCGCGGAAAAAGGAACGCTGTTTTTAGCGCATCCGAACCGTGACTTTGACCTGATGGACTACATCAACACCAAATACGAAACCGTATAACAATACAGCATTAGAAAAGGAGATTCCATATGGACCAGAGCAGCATTGACAGAATCAACACCCTCTATCACAAATCCCAGTCTGTGGGACTGACCGAGGAAGAAAAAGAGGAGCAGGCAAGACTCCGCAAGGAATATGTCGCAGCGATCAAAAACAATATGCGGGCACACTTAAATAACATTTCCATCAAGGAGAAAGACGGTACCATCACCGATCTTGGCAAAAAATATGGCGGAATCAAGCATACGGAGTCTTAAAAAAGAGATCCGGAGCCAGATCCGCACGAGACGGGCAGAACTGACAAAACCAGAACGTGCCGCAGAAAAGCGCGCGATGGACGAAAAAATCCGGGAACAGGTTTTAAAGCTGCTTGGCAGACTGCGGGCAGAAGAAAAGATTCCGGATACCGTGTACTGCTACGCGTCATTTGGCGGTGAAGTGGATACGTTCGCGCTCATGGACGCGCTGTGGCAGCAGGGCTTTTCGGTGGCGCTTCCGAGGGTAACCGGGGAGCGCATGGACTTTTATCTGGTGAAGGACCGGGCGGACCTGGTGCCGGGATTTCGCAGTATTCCGGAGCCGGGCATGCACTGCGAACGGGCAGCGTGCGAAAACGCGGTGGTCATCACGCCGGGGACCGCGTTTACCGGAAATGGAGCGCGGATGGGCTACGGAGGAGGCTTTTATGATCGTTTCTTTTCAGAGGAGCCGGAGCATCTGCGGGTGGCAGTCTGCTATCCGTTTCAGATCTATCCGGAGCTTCCAACGGAACAACATGATAAGCCGATGGATGCAGTGATAACCGGAGAGCAGGAAATGAGTACAATGGCATAAAACAATAAAAAGACGAGTCAGGAGGATAACGGCATGGATTTAAGAGTGATCGGTACGCGTGCAAAGGAAGCAGCATCCTATTTAAACAGTCTTGGCATTACACAGAAAAATGAGGGACTGCGCCAGGCGGCGCAGGCGCTTCTGGACGGAGAGGAAGACATCCTGACCGCGAATCAGGAAGATGTGATCCGCGCGGCGGAAAACGGCATGAGCCAGGGCATGATCGACCGCCTGGAACTGACTCCGGACCGTCTGCAGGCTATGGCAGACGGTCTGTTAAAGATCGCGGAGCTTCCGGACCCGGTGGGAGAAGTCATTTCCATGAAGCCGCGGCCAAACGGCCTTCTGATCGGCGAAAAACGTGTTCCGCTCGGTGTGGTCGGCATGATCTATGAGGCGCGCCCAAATGTGACCTCTGACGCGTTCGGCCTCTGCTTTAAGACCGGCAATGCCGTGATCTTGAAGGGCGGAAGCGATGCGATTGAGTCCAACAAGGAGATTGTAAAATGGCTGCAGACCGGCCTCTCCCGTTCCGGCCTTCCAGAGTCCTCCCTGCAGCTCATCACCGATACCGACCGGGCGGTGACGGCGGAGTTCATGCGCCTGAATGAGTTTGTGGATGTGCTGATCCCGCGCGGCGGCGCAGGCCTTATCCGCAGCGTTGTGGAAAACAGTACGGTGCCGGTCATTGAGACGGGAACCGGAAACTGCCACATCTATGTGGATGAGACCGCGGATTTCGATATGGCGCTCGACATTATTATGAACGCGAAGACCCAGCGGATTGGTGTGTGCAACGCGTGCGAGTCGCTGGTGGTACATAGAAGCATTGCAGATGCATTTCTGCCGCTTCTCGCGGCACGCCTTGCGGAAAAATCGGTGGAAGTCCGGGCCGATGAGGCGGCGAGAGGCATTGTGCCGGAGTTTTCTGAAGCCACGGAAGAGGACTGGGGAACGGAGTATCTGGATTACATCCTTTCCTTAAAGCTTGTGGATTCTCTGGATGAGGCGATCCGCCACATCAACCGTTACAATACCGGTCATTCCGAGGCCATCATCACGAAGGATTATGACCACGCGCAGGAATTTTTAAACCGGATCGATGCGGCGGCTGTCTATGTGAATGCATCCACCCGCTTTACGGACGGTGGGGAGTTCGGTTTTGGCGCGGAGATCGGCATCAGCACCCAGAAACTCCACGCGAGAGGACCGATGGGCTTAAAGGCGCTGACTACCACCAAGTACATCATCTATGGAAACGGGCAGGTGAGACCATAATGCGGCTTTATATCATCCGCCACGGGGAGACCCCGTGGAATGTGGAGGGACGGCTTCAGGGGCAGACCGACATTCCGTTGAATGAAAATGGCATCCGGCTGGCGAAGGTGACCGGGGAGGCGTTAAAAACAATTCCGTTCGATTTTGCCATTTCCAGTCCCTTAAAGCGGGCAAGGCAGACGGCGGATCTGGTGCTTGCAGGCCGGGACATTCCGGTTTATGAGGATGCCCGGATTGAGGAGCTGAGTTTTGGCTCCTGGGAGGGCCTTGGCTGTCGTGCCTCAAACTTTGAGATTCCGTCGGAGCATTTTCAGGATTTCTATAAGGATCCGTTCCATTTTCAGCCGGCTGCGGACGGGGAGACGATCGAACATCTCTGCGCCCGCACCAGGGCGTTCTGGGAGGAACTGGTAAGCCGCCCGGAGTGGCAGGATAAGACCATCCTCATTGCGAGCCATGGCTGTGCCTGCCGAGCCATTCTCCACAATGTATACAAGAATCCGGCGGATTTCTGGCATGGAAAAGTGCCGCCGAACTGCGCCGTGAACATTGTGGCGGTGGAACAGGGAAACGCAGTCCTGGAGGCAGAAGACCAGATTTATTATGATCCATCCGAGTGCGTGGATTTCCGCACCGGAAAGAAAGCGGCGCAGACCGGGGAAAACACGAAAACCCAATGAGAAAATAAAATTTAGAAGTTGTGAAAAAGACTGGAAAACCGGGCGTTTTGCTCTTTGCATTCCAGTCTTTTTATGTTATAATCTCTATTTTGTAACGGCATAACGTAAATAATGGTTACTGTACACGGGTAGGCATTTTCTGAACTGAAAATGCCGTATGATACAGTGGTGGCAGCAGATTTTGCCGATTTGGAATGCGAAGCATCGGCAAAATCCGTTGCTGTTTGCGCAACGCGTGAACAGTAACAAATATGAGGTAAAGAATGAAAACATACAGACAGAACGAAACACCGGAATTTGAGATGATCCGTGCTGCGGCGCCGGAAGAGGAAGGCGCGCGCCAGCGTTATTTTATAGAACAGGCAGCAGCGTTATGGAAGAAGCAGTTTGAGGCACTGGTGGACAGCGGAGAAGCAGCGGAGCGCTACGAGGGTTCCCTTCTTTCCGAACTGCAGGCAGAGAATAAATATGGAACCTTCCACATCGCGACTTTTGGATGCCAGATGAACGCAAGGGATTCTGAGAAACTCTGCGGTATCCTGGAGGAGATCGGCTTAAAAGAGGTGGAGTCCGAGAATGCGGACCTGGTCCTTTACAATACCTGTACGGTGCGCGATAACGCGAACCAGAAGGTGTACGGCCGTCTTGGCTACTTACAGACCTTAAAGAAGAAACGCCCGGGCATGATGATTTCCCTGTGCGGCTGCATGATGCAGGAGCCGTCTGTGATCGAGAAGATCCAGAAGAGCTACTCCTATGTGGACTTAATCTTCGGAACCCACAACATCTTCAAGCTGGCAGAGCTCTTATGCTGCCGCATGATGAGCGAAAACCGCATGGTCGTGGACATTTGGAAGGATACCGATAAGATCGTGGAGGAGCTTCCGGTAGACCGGAAGTATTCCTTCAAGTCCGGCGTCAACATCATGTTTGGCTGCAACAACTTCTGCAGCTACTGCATCGTGCCGTATGTGCGCGGCCGTGAGCGCAGCAGAAAGCCGGAGGACATTGTTGCGGAGATCAAAAGACTGGTGGCAGACGGTGTCGTGGAGGTTATGCTGCTTGGACAGAATGTAAACTCCTATGGAAAGAACCTGGAAAACCCGATGACTTTCGCGGAACTTCTGCGTGAGATCAACAAGGTCGAGGGACTGGAACGCATCCGCTTTATGACTTCCCATCCGAAGGATCTGTCCGATGAGCTCATTGAGGCGATGCGTGACTGCGAGAAGGTCTGCACCCATCTGCACCTTCCGTTACAGTCCGGCAGCAGCCGCATCTTAAAGCTGATGAACCGCCATTACGACAAAGAGAGCTATCTGGCTCTGGTGGATAAGATCCGCGCGGCCATTCCGGATATTGCCTTGACAACGGATATTATTGTGGGCTTTCCGGGTGAGACTGAGGAAGATTTCGAGGAGACCATGGATGTTGTGCGCCGTGTCCGCTACGACAGCGCATTCACTTTCATTTACTCCAAGCGTACCGGCACCCCGGCAGCAGCCATGGAGCAGGTACCGGAGGATGTGGTAAAGGAGCGCTTTGACCGCCTGTTAAAGGAAGTGCAGAAGATCTCCTCCGAGGTCTGCGGACGCGATCTGCATACCATCCAGAAAGTCCTGGTGGAAACTTTAGACGATCACAAAGAAGGATATGTGACCGGACGCTTAAGCAACAATACCGTGGTGCATTTCCCGGGAGACGAGAGCCTCATCGGAAAGATCGTGGACGTATACCTGGAAGAATCCAAGGGATTTTACTACATGGGAAAGCAAGTGGAAGGACAGGAGAGTTAAAACGTGGCTGGATTATCACCAATGATGGC
>CAKRRJ010000060.1 GCA_934394615.1 uncultured Lachnospiraceae bacterium | reverse complement strand
AATACCGGGATACCGGTAATGTAACCGGTGATGCCCATGGTCAGAACGCTCTTCTCTTTGCCGACGATCTTTAAAATGGTGTTCGCCATGGTAAGGGCCGCACCCGTTTTTTCCAGGATCGTTCCAATGATGGTTCCGGCCAGGATTACAATACCGATGCTGGCCAGGATATTACCAAAACCACTCTTGACGGTACTGATAACCTCTTCCGTCGGGATTCCACACACAAGACCTACCAATACTGCAATGACGGTCAGCACCAGAAACGGGTGCATGTTAAACTTCGATATGGCTATGACCATACATACAACTGCTAAAAATATCACGCCAAAAATGTATAAACCTGACATAAAAATACCTCCTTTTCGCTAAGCGCGATCCATTCTCCAATTTCGGCTCAGTTCATGTGCTGCATGAACTGTAACGGATTTTGCCGATATTTCTTTATTCCATGCCCTCCGGGCTTTTGCTGCTCTCCGGCATGTTTCGGTACTCCAGAAGCATTCGGATAAAAAACTCCCGTACAAATGCAGTATCCTGCTCCAGCTCCAACGTCTGGTACAGTTGTTTCATGCGGTACAGCAGTGTGTTCTTATGCAGATTCAGTTGTTCCGCCGCCTTCGCGACGCTTCCTCCGCACTCATAATACACCTGGGCTGTGTGTAAAAGCTGCTCCGCCTGATTTCCCCCGTGCTGCTCTTCCAGCCTGCGAAGCATACTTCCCACCGTCCGCACGCCTTCCTGCAGCGTCAGACTTCCCAGCAGATACTGCATTCTGCATGGATGTTCTTCCAGATTCTGAATCATTCCTCCTTTCCTGTTTTTCAGTACGGATACTTCTCTCATACCGGCCGAAATCTCTTCCAGATTTCTGCAGGGACTGCTGACTGCGGCATTCCAGACATCCTCCATCTCAATCTCATGCAGCAGTTTATCCAGACGTTTCTGGGTTTCCAGCGGATCCCCGCTTCCGCCAAGCAGGATCACATAATCCGCATTCTGGATTCCAAATACATCCCGTCTCCGGTCCAGCACATTCTTCCAGATCAGATTCTGGATAAACTGGGAATAATCCAGCAGATGCTTCATATTGCGCTCCCTGGCGCGTTCATACAGCAGAATGATCCGAAGCGGGAATTCCAGCTGCAGATTCAGCATACCGCACAGCTTCGTGATCATCTCTTTCTGGCTTTCCCCTCCGAAAAGAAGCAGCCTCAAAAGCTGGTTTCGCAGTTCTGCCTCCAGATTCTGCTTCTGCGTCATCTGAAGCTGAGAAAAGCTCTGCGTTACATAGACCCGGAGCAGATTGGCAATACTTTGCACCTCTTCCTCACATCCGAAAATTCCAACCACACCGATAATCTCATCATTCAGGAAGATCGGCATATTGTACCCTTCCTTGGTTCCCGGATACCGGGGCAGATCCTCTTTTTTGATCAGCACCGGTTTTCCGGTTTCCAGAACTTCTGCGGCCCCCTGATGAAAATCACCAATCCGGTGTTTTTCCGTAGAAGCAATGATGATGCCCTTCTGGTCCATGATGTTGATGGTCCGCTGGCCCACCAGCAGAGATGTGGCTTCCACAAAGTCCTGAGCCAGCTTTGCAAATTCACTCATTGCTTCCTCTCTCCTTTTACAGATAAATGCAGTCCCCGGTACCAAGATAACAGTGTTCCAGCTGTGTTTCCTGATCCATGATCTCCTGAAGCTGTTCCCCGGAACAATGGTTAAATCCGATGAGACCGACGCCCATCCGTTTCATCTGCTCCAGCGTAATACGGATCCGGTCCGCGTCTGCCTCCATCAGATGGGTGCCGCCAAAAACTGCACGAATGGGTTTACCAAAACGTTTCTGCACCGTGGTCAGAATATTTAAGATTCCCGGATGACTGCAGCCTACGATTACCGTCTGGCCCTCTGCTCCGTCTAACACCATGCAGATTTCATCGGAAAAATCATCCTTCACCCACTGACCGCCGCTGCGCTGTACAAAACGGTCCGGAATTCGTTCAAAATCATGGGTTCGCTCAAAGTTCCCAACCAGATAACATCCGGGTTCCAGTTCCAGAAAACCGTCACAGATCCGGTGTTCCAGCCCCTGTTTCTGCATCCAGGCTTCGTCGAAACCACAGCCAAGATAGGTAGCTTTCCTGCCGTCCTGGGCATATTTCTCTTCGAAATACCCGATTCCCGTATACAGCGGACAACGAAGCCCCTCTTTCACAAATTCCGGATAACCTCCGGCATGATCATAATGGCCATGACTTCCTACCGCATATTGTATGTTCTCCATCCCAATATTCAGTTTGCAGGCGTTGTCATACGCTGCTTTGCCGGCTCCGAAATCAAATAAAATCTGTGATTTTTCCGTTTCAACCAGAAATGACAGACCATGCTCTGCCGTCAGAGATTTCTGTTCTCCCCGCTTGTTATCCATAACCGTTGTTATTTTCACCAATCCACCCCCTTATTTATCCCATTTCATTGTACAGATTATTATAACATATCTTATTCTTTTCATCATTGTGACGTATCACAATTTTCAGAATTATTTTTTAACACACAAAAAAAGAAGTCCTTCCTGTTCATTTTCTGTTCATAATTTTGTTACAAACATTCCATATCCAGGAAAAACTTCTTTCACATTTTATTGATATATTTAAATCATCAAATAAAGCTATTAACTGCAATTTGATAATTTTTTTCATAATCGCCGGCGAGCCCGAAAGCTCACCGGCTCCTCCCTTTTTATGGGGGATTTTTTTATTTCACAGAAAATTGTTGTCTATTATCTGCTTACGGTAAGAACCTCTACGGAAGGCTCGTCAATATCCATTCTGTCATTTCCAATGGTGACTTCACATTCGGATTTGCGCTCTTCGAACTCCCAGCTCTTCATGATACCCTGATTGCTTAACTCTGCGAAAAATCTTCCTACAAACTTCATAATGACTTCCTCCTTTTCTTTGCTGATGTCACCAGGAAGACCTTTTTGAATGCTTCCCGGTGACTTGTTTCCTTTTCTCTTTCTGATGCTTATTATAGGTGTCACTACGTCATTTGTAAAATACAGGATACGCTTCATCTGGTATAGGAAAAACATCATATCAGAAAACATTCCTGTTTAATTCCCATTTTCCCTTTGATCATGGATTCGATCAGCATAGAAACTTAGATCTCATCCTCTTCCTCTGCCAGATCTTCTTTCAGCTGCTCAAACTCCGGTTTCTCGAACTCCTGGATGGAGATATTCTTTTTATTTGGGTTTGCGAATACAAAGATCTTGTCCACCGTCTCCAGGTAGTTCTGGATCTTATCGTTGGTGGCGCTGATGAGAGCCTGGAATCCCAGTCCGCGGATCAGCTTGATACAGCTTGCCACCTTCTCCGCATCCATCTTGGAAAATGCTTCATCCAGCACGACCAGGCGGATTGTCGGATTTCTCCGCAGTCCCGGCTTTAAGTCGATCTTGTAGGCCTGGGCAAAACTTGCCAGCAGCGCCACATAAAGCGGGTTCTGTCCCTCGCCGCCGGAATTTTTGCGCAGCATCTTGCTTAAGCGGATCTTGATAGTCTCATCCTCATTCTGAATCAGCTGCTGCATGTCGAAAGACAGATAGGTCCGGTAATCCGCATATTTTTCCATGTTGCGCTTTGCCTCTTCCATCTCCTCCGGCGTTGCGTGTTCCGGTGGAATAAAGATATTGATCAGATCATTGATCATCGTGCCATAATGGCTCTCGTGTTCCATGGTGAAAAGATTTAACTGGTTATCCAGCCCGATATCCAGATCCGAGGGGTTGACTTCCAGCGCATCGTCCATGAACATATCATAATACTGGCCATCCGGTCCTTTGTTCTTTCCGATATAAAACTGGTAGCGGTCCTTGCCGAAATCCAGCTGACTGATGATGCGGTTCAGTTCATCCTTGCGCTGCAGAGCCTCTTTGATGGCACTTCGGATCTTGTACATGAAATCGTCCTTAAAATGCTCCACGGCTGCCTTGGCCTGCTCTCCGGCACGCTTGCGGTATTCTTCCAGGCGCTCACAGGACAGGGAATCCAGAAGCTTCTGATATTCGTTATTCTTCTCCGACTCCAGAGAAAAATTCCGGTGCGGATACATGCGCAGATAGGCGCTCCGGATTTCCCGCAGCTTCTGCATCTCCGCTTCCTGTTCCTCTTTTGCTTTCTCCTGACGGCGCAGATAGTCATTGCGCATCAGGTCGTATCGCACATTTGTGCCTGCCTGCTGCCTGCGCTCCAGAACCTCCTGGAGTTTTTCATCAAAACCAGCTCGTTCCGGAAGATTCCGCTCATTTTCCGTAAGAGTGCGGTTTAACTCCGTTAACGCGCGCGCTCCCGCTTCCGCAGCCTGTTTTGCGCGGTCCGCCTGGATTTTCACCTCATCCAGTACCTTTTCCCTGCGCCTGCACAGCTCCAGAATCGAAGTCCGCTCCTCTTCCCAGGCATCTACATTCTGGCTCTTTAACTGCTCCAGGCGTTCTTGCAGAACATTTTGCTCCTCCTGTTTCCGCGCACAGGAAATCGCGTCTTTTCTCCAGCCAAGATAAACTTCCACATCCTGGTTGAGGTACTCATAACCAAGGACCCGTTCTCCGTCCGCAATCACTGCCTGAAGCGGCTCCAGATCTTTTTTCATGGTCTTCACGGATTCCTCCAGAAGCTTCATTCTCTGGCGCATACTCTTCTTTCCAATGTAGGCGGATTTTGTATACAGATCCGGGTTGATGTGCTGGATCCGGTAGCTGTGATACAGCACACAGTCTTTCGTGATGCCAATGCGGTAATTGCGCAGCTCCTCCACACGCTCACACTTCATGACTTTGCCAAGCTGGAAATTGATGTAAGCCTGCGCATAATCGCGGGCAGCCACAACCTCTTCTGCCAGGGCACCTTCCTGAATATTCTGTTCATCTGCCATGACCTGTTCCGTATCCAATACCGCGATCCGGTAATATTTTTTCGGATCCAGTTCCCGGTAGATTTCCATAGCTGCCTTCGCATACTTCGGTTCCACCGTCAAAAGCAGCTTGTTATTTCCAAGATAGCCTTCGACCGCGTTGCGCCATGTGTCATCCCGGACTTCCAGAAGATCCGCCAGCACCTCTACATCCACGCTCTTTCCCGTTTTCAGGAAAAGCTGGGTCTTAAGAGTCTCGCGGACCGCTTCCAGTTCCTTCGGATAAGCCTTGTTTCCGGCCTTCAGCTGTGTATTTTCCTCCTGTGCCTTCGCCAGTTCCCGGTTCAGCTCCCGCATCCGGCCGCGGGCATCCTGCATCTGACGTTCGGTCTCCCGCCGCATCTGAAGAAGGTCCTCCTGCAGGCGCTTCAGTGCTTCCCGGCTGATGTCCCCCGCCTCAAAAGCCTCAATATCCCAGAGTGTCCGGTTGGATGTAATCTCCTCATCGTCCCACGCATGGAGTTTTTCCGCGGTCTGTCTCCAGCGTGTCCGGCTGGTTCCGAGATGTTCCGTCAGCTCATTCACGGTTTTCAGCCGGTTTTTGAGTTCTTCATATCCGCTGCTGGATATACGGCGCAGCAGTTCCTCACTTTTCGCTGTCAGCTCCTGAATTTCTGTTTCCAGTCCCGCTGCATCCTGGAGCAGCTTTTCATGGTCTGCCGTCAGGCTCTGGATCTTTTCCTGGCTTTCCTGAACCAGCCTGCGGTCCTGCAGAACATCCAGCTTCCGGGCAAAGTAGCCGCACATTTCCTGTTTTTCGCAGGCAGCCATCATAGCTTTATGCTGCTCGCAGATCTTTTTCAGTTCACTGATCTCCCGGCAGGTATCATCGATCCGGCGGCGCAGGCGGCCGTATTCCGTCACGCTCTGCTGCATGTCTTCGATGTGGATATCCTGCTCCATGCAGATATACTCTTTTACAAAATCTTCCAGCTTTATGTTCATGCGGAACGGAATCGCGCGCTTAAACAGCAGCGGGAATTTTTCCGCATCCAGGCCGCCCAGATAAATGTCGTAGAGCTGCTTGCGGAAGCGCTCATTGTGGGAACCAAAATAGCATTCGTCCTTTGAGAAATTCGCCAGCAGCCAGCGCTTCACCTCGTCGATGGTCATGGTACGGTCGGCTTTCCGGTATTCATGCTCCGGGATCACGCCTTTATGCCAGAAAAACATACGCCCGATCTCATTGCTTGCGGTATCTACATCAAACACCACACCAACACACTGGCAAATGCCCGTGTCTGTCTGGCGCAGTTCCAGCACAATGGTGCTGGAAAAATTCTGGTTGCGCAGATAGGAAAAGCTGTTGTCCTCTCCAATATTGATCATGCCGCGCAGATACTCGATCAGGCTGCGGTCAGAATCATCAGCAGCTGCCTTATTAAAAAAGCCGCGTCCGTCGGTATTGGCATACAGCACAATCTGCATCGCGTCAATGACGGTGGATTTTCCGCTTCCGGAATGACCGGTAAAAAAGTTAATCCCGTCGTCAAACGACAGGGTCCTGTGTTTTATGTAATGCCAGTTGTTCAGGCAGATCCTGGACAGGGCTTCAAATCTCTGATTCTCCATCTTCCTCTTCTCCTTCACGGAATGTATCAAGCAGTGCGCGCACATCGTCTCCCATCAGAACTACATGAATCGTGGGATAGATCACCAGACGGCTGAAACCGTCGAGTTCCTCCAGAACATCCAGCGGTTCCAGCACCTGGTATTTTTTCAGAATGGCCAGGCTTCTGCGGATTTCTGTCACGGATGGCTGCTTCTTCAGAATGCGGTATGTGCCAAGTTTTTCGTGGATCTCGCTCAGCGTTGTCACCACATTCACGGAAGTTGACACCGAAGACATCTGCTCGTCGTAGATCAGTTTCAGGATCAGTACATAGAGGGTCGCCAGCTTCGGGAGTTTTTCCCCGACGATCTGTTCTCCGCGGATGTAGATCAGGCCAAGCTGGCTGTTTTCTACTACCTCGACTCCCATAATGGCAAAATAGTTCCGGATAAACTCCAGATGCCGGCTGCACTGGTAAAATTCCCGGTTTGCCTGGTAACGCTTTGTCTTGCGGTCATAGGTCCGCTCCAGCAGAAAAGTCTGACGGTATAGCAGCTTTATGCTCTCCGAAACCTCTTCCTGTTCTGTCCCGGAAAGCGCCTCATAATAATCGATCATCAGATTCGTCCTTTCTTATTCCTTTTTTACAAACACCAGCCCCGGATAACGGTAACCAGCATGTTCTACCACAGGGACATCTTCATCCAGCACCCGGTACGGGCTGTCCCTGCGCACGGAATCATCATACGCGAGCACCAGCTTTTCAAAATCTTCCAGCGAAGACACTGTCTCACTGGTTACCGTAAAGCGCCCGTTTACCATTTTATCAAGCACAAAGGAGCGGATCTGATTCCGGCTGTACCGGTTCTTCATGCGGTTGAGCTGCAGAATCTCATCCCTGGTAAGCTCCTCCATCTCCTCCTCCGGTGGGAGTTCTGCCGCAAAATCCTGGCGGGACCTGCGCCGTTTATACAGCGAGCGGTCTGAAATGACGGTAAACTGGGAAAAATTCATCTTTGACGCAGTAAGCGCCAGTTTTTCCTCCAGCTCCTCATCGGAAGAATCCGACAGCTCGTTTAACACCTGGATGACAAGCCCCTTCATGCTGTCTTCCTGATTCAGAAGATAGTTCATCCTTGTCACGGTCGCACGGATATAGCGGGTATGCTCAGTATCCATGTTCATAATGCGGTGTTCGATGTCGTCGAAGCCGCGGTCAATGAGGTCTAACTGGCTCACAATGTCCTCCGGTGTGATGTCCAGGCCGCGCAGCTGCTTGTTGCGCAGACACACGGTTTCCTGCCACGGTACATCCTGGCGCATCTGGGTCAGCCACTGCTTGATGTCTGTTTTATATAAATAAAAGTTATCGGAAGTCTTTAAAATATGATACTTTTTCCGGACGATTTCTTCCA
The DNA here is from genome assembly GCA_934394615.1 of uncultured Lachnospiraceae bacterium. Lineage (GTDB taxonomy): Bacteria > Bacillota > Clostridia > Lachnospirales > Lachnospiraceae > Brotaphodocola. Next base: position 7,044 of record CAKRRJ010000060.1, on the reverse strand, counting down.
CATATCCATCCAGATGTTCCTGCAGAAGATCCGCATAATTTTTCTGCTCCAGAAGGCTGGCGAAAAAGCGGTCCATGTTGTGGAGCATATCCTGCAGAGTCTTGTTGAGCTTCCTGGTATTGACAAGCGCTGTCTTCAAAAGAGAAATGTTGCAGCGCGGATCATTTTTGAACGCGAACAGGATCGCGTAGACATTCTGGATGTAGACCTGGGTGTCGTCCTCCTCTTCTCCTGCCAGATGCGCAAAAGCGTCCACAAATACTGCCGCATAGTCGGGAATGACGATGTTGACTGTCATATTGTGGTAGTCATCCACTTTCCGCAGCCACCCAGCCTTCAACAGCCAGTTTAGAATGCGGGTGGAAAGCGGCTCCAGCATGTCCAGTTCATCTTCCAGCTCGTCCTGCACCATCACCACGCGGGTCTTCGCGAAATAGCCGCTCAGTGCCTGAATGCAGACTTCCTGGCTTAAAAAGTAGTTGCTGTACTGATACTCCTCGTTGATCTGCAGAAGCGCGTCAATGTAGACCTGCCGGTTTCTTGACCGGAACAGTCCCCAGAAAGAATCCGGTATTTCCAAAAACTGATTTGCCATAGTAAATTTCCTTTATGATTTGTATCACAGAACACAAGTTCTTCTGATACCCGAAAAATGCTGCTGCCCAGGCTGTGCCTGCTGCAGCAGCATTTCTGTTGCTTTGTATATTGTGGACGCGCCGCTCGCCAGACGCATCCATACTGTTATGATTAGATTTCCAGCAGATCACTGAATGCCTTCAGCGCGCCATCGGTCTCGTGAGCCAGAACACGTTTCGCAAGGACTTTGCCGAGCTGTACGCCCTCCTGATCGAAGCTGTTTACGTTCCATAAGAAGCCCTGGAACATCACTTTGTTCTCGAAGTGTGCAAGCAATGCGCCCAGTGCGCCCGGGTTCACCTGCTCACCGATGATGATGCTGGAAGGACGGCCGCCCTCAAAGTTCTTGTTGCGGTTCTCGTCTGCCTTGCCGCATGCGAATGCCATGATCTGGGCAGCTACGTTCGCGCAGAGTTTCTGCTGGCTGGTGCTTCCCTGAATCACTACATCGGTATTCATCTGGTTTTTCTTAAAGCCTACAAACTGCAGCGGAACGATGTCAGTTCCCTGATGTAAGAGCTGATAGAAAGAATGCTGGCCGTTGGTGCCAGGCTCACCGAAGATGACCGGTCCGGTTACATAGTTTACCGGCTCACCGAAGCGGTTTACGGACTTGCCGTTGGACTCCATGTCAAGCTGCTGCAGATGTGCCGGGAAACGGCTTAATGCCTGGGAGTACGGAAGCACTGCGGTGCACGGATAACCCAGCACATTGCGCTCGTACACGCCGATCAGGGCATCTAACATTGCAGCGTTCTTGGTTACGTCTGCCTCTGCTGCCAGCTTGTCTGCCTCAGCAGCGCCCTCTAAGAACTGCGCGAATACTTCCGGGCCAAATGCCAGGGACAGCACTGCGCCGCCGACTGCGGAGGTAGAGGAATAACGGCCGCCAATGTAGTCATCCATAAAGAAAGCTGCCAGGTAATCGCTGCTCTTTGCTAACGGAGACGTCTCACTGGTTACGGCGATCATGTGTTTGGAAGCATCCAGGCCTGCGTTCTTTAACGCGTCTTTTACGAAGGACTCGTTGGTCAGGGTCTCCAGGGTGGTTCCGGATTTGGAAACCAGTACAAAGATAGAGTGAGCCACATCGATGCCATATAATACAGCTGCGGCGTCATCCGGGTCTACGTTGCTGATGAACTTTGCCTCCATCTTGAAGGTGCCGTTCTTCTTTGCCCAGTTCTCCAGTGCCAGATACATGGCTCTCGGGCCAAGGTCACTGCCGCCGATACCGATCTGAACAACCGTGGTGAACTTCTCTCCTGCCGCGTTGGTGATCTCACCGCTGTGTACTTTGTTTGCAAACTCAGCGATGCGCTCCTGCTGCTCTTTGTAGAAAGCACGCTTGTCCACACCGTCTGCGGTAACTGCGTCACCAAGCTGGCCGCGGGTCATGTGATGCAGAACCAGGCGCTTCTCGCCGGTGTTGATAACCTCTCCATTGTAAAGCGCCTTGAATTTCTCTGCGAGCTGTGCCTCCTCAGCCAGCTTTTTGAGTCCGTCCAGAACATTGTCGTCCACCTGCTTTGCTGCGTAATGGTAAACAAGTCCCTCTGCCATCGGCACGCTGTATTTCTTTACGCGCTCTGCGCCGTTATCTCCTGTCATAGCCTCCGCAAGGTTTACGCGGTCTGCTTTTTCCAGTTCCTGATAGGAAGTAAGAGTGTCCAGGTTGTTCCAGGTAATCATACTTGATTCCTCCTTCAATATGTTGATCTTCAAGCCGATAATTTTCTGTCAATCATATTAATTATACTATCAGATTCGTGGAATTTCAAGAGATTTCACGGAAACGAGACACAATGACACCGCATGTTGTCATAAAAATTTTCTTCCGATAAACCGGATCAAAAGCCGCAGGATCGTAGCCGCGGACACAAGTGTTCCGGCAAACAGAAACACCCTGTTTACAAATCCGGATGCCGAGCAGAGCCCCAGGCTGAAGCGCTTTTTGTGCGGATACAACAGCTGTTCTCCTTTATGGTTCAGCAGATCCAGCGCCAGATGTGAGGCAAACGCAACCCCGAAATACGGGATCAGCATCGGAAGAAAGACCGCCACGCAGCTCATGAGCAGTCCGCCCGCAAGGAAAGAATGCATAAAGGAGCGGTGTGGTGTTTTCTTTCCGTAGGCGCAGATTGCCAGAAACGCGGCGCACGCCAGCACAATGCGGCTGACCGAGCTATTGTTCATAAGCTTCTGATAGACGCCAAGATGCCAGTGTGCCTCCGCTGCCGCCATTGCGATCACGACCGTCTCCGCCGCAAAAATGATTTTGTCCGCTCTCCGGCTGCTCTGTGAAGAACCACAGTCAATGTCACTGATCACCGAACCGATGGCCGCCGTTCCGGCGCCAAGAACCAGTTCCGGTAAGTTTTGGGGCTGAAGGAGCAAAAGCGATGCCGCAACTCCAACCGCCATATGTGTTTTTCCAAGCATAATATCTCTCTTTCTTTGTCATGTATTCTGTCTAACCCGTCTGTTGTCATCATCTGCCTGGAAAATTCATTACTGTTCACACGTTGTGCAAACAGTAACGAGATTTTGCCGATGCTTCGCATTCCAAATCGGCAAAATCTGCTACCATCACTGTACCATACGGAATTTTCAGTTCAGAAAATTCCTACCTGTGAACTGTAACGAAAATTCTTCCCATAGAAAGAAAAAGGGACTTTCAGGGAAACCCCCGAAAGTCCCGAAACGCTTACTATAAGCTGTTTTCTATTAGAATTTACCAGCAGTAGCTGCCTCCTCAACGGCTACAGCTACAGCAACGGTCATACCAACCATTGGGTTGTTGCCGGCACCGATCAGACCCATCATCTCTACGTGAGCCGGAACGGAGGAAGAACCTGCGAACTGTGCATCGGAATGCATACGGCCAAGGGTATCGGTCATACCGTAGGAAGCCGGGCCTGCTGCCATGTTATCCGGATGCAGAGTACGTCCGGTACCGCCGCCGGAAGCTACGGAGAAGTACTTCTTGCCTGCTTCCAGTCTCTCCTTCTTGTAGGTACCTGCTACCGGATGCTGGAAACGGGTCGGGTTGGTAGAGTTACCGGTGATGGAAACGTCTACGTTCTCTTTCCACATGATTGCAACACCTTCCGGAACGCTGTTTGCGCCGTAGCAGTTAACTTTTGCGCGAAGGCCCTCAGAATAGGACTTGCGGAATACTTCCTTAACCTCGTTGGTGTATGGGTTGTACTCGGTCTCGATGTAGGTGAAGCCGTTGATACGTGCGATGATCTGAGCAGCGTCTTTTCCAAGACCGTTTAAGATAACGCGCAGCGGTTTCTGACGAACTTTGTTTGCTTTCTCAGCGATACCGATTGCGCCCTCTGCTGCTGCGAAGGACTCATGGCCAGCCAGGAATGCGAAGCACTCGGTCTCCTCTTCCAGAAGCATCTTGCCCAGGTTACCATGGCCAAGACCTACCTTACGGGTATCTGCAACAGAACCCGGGATACAGAATGCCTGCAGGCCCTCACCGATTGCTGCTGCTGCCTCTGCTGCTTTTCTGCAGCCTTTCTTGATTGCGATTGCTGCGCCTACGGTGTAAGCCCATTTAGCGTTCTCAAAGCAGATCGGCTGAATACCCTCAACCATCTTGTATACATCAAGACCTGCGTCTTTGGTGATCTTCTCTGCCTCTTCAATGGAAGCGATGCCATAGCTGTTTAATGCTTCATTGATCTGTTTGATACGTCTCTCATATGATTCAAATAATGCCATGATTATAGTCCTCCTTCTTTACGCCTGTCTCGGGTCGATGATCTTAACTGCATCAGCAACACGGCCGTACTGACCTTTTGCCTTTTCCCAAGCGGTGTTCGGGTCATCACCCTTCTTGATGAAGTCAGTCATCTTGCCAAGGCTTACGAACTGATAACCAATGATCTGATCGTCTGCATCCAGAGCGATACCGGTTACATAGCCCTCAGCCATCTCCAGGTAACGAGGACCTTTCTTTAAGGTTCCGTACATGGTACCAACCTGGGAACGAAGACCTTTACCAAGATCCTCCAGGCCAGCGCCGATCGGCAGTCCATCCTCAGAGAATGCACTCTGGGTTCTGCCGTATGCGATCTGTAAGAACAGTTCTCTCATTGCGGTGTTGATTGCGTCACATACCAGGTCGGTGTTCAGAGCCTCCAGAACGGTTAAGCCCGGAAGAATCTCTGCTGCCATTGCTGCGGAGTGAGTCATGCCGGAGCAGCCGATGGTCTCAACCAGAGCCTCCTGGATGATACCCTCTTTTACGTTCAGGGTCAGCTTGCAGGCACCCTGCTGCGGAGCACACCAGCCCACACCATGGGTCAAACCGGAAATGTCGGAAACCTGTTTGGACTGTACCCATTTTGCTTCTTCCGGAATCGGAGCAGCGCCATGATGAACGCCCTGTGCAACTGTGCACATCTCTTCTACTTCATGTGAATAAATCATGTTAAAACTCCTTTCAACTATGTAATGTCCTGAAAGTACGTGCTGCACGATGCCTTAACAGCCTCCTGTTGCCCTGTACCCAGCAATTGGGAGATTGTCAAAAACATCACACCATACTTGATGATATTTTCTCATAAAAGTGACAAATAGTCCATAGTTTTTTTGTAGAAATTTAAGAGCAGGTGACACAAATATTTGTGACGCCTGCTCTTTTTGCCATTTTTTCTGTTAATTTTATTTATTGCTTAAGTACTCGTGAATACCCTTTGCGCCGTGTTTTCCTGCTTCCATAGCCAGGATTACGGTTGCTGCGCCGGTTACGGCATCGCCGCCTGCGAACACGCCCTCACGGGAAGTCTGTCCGTTTGCAGGCTCTGCAACGATACATTTGCGCTTATTGATCTCAAGACCCTCGGTGGTGGAGGAAATGAGCGGGTTCGGGGAGGTACCCAGAGACATGATGACGGTATCTACATCCATCACGTACTCAGAACCCTCGATTTCTACCGGGCGGCGTCTTCCGGATGCATCCGGCTCGCCAAGCTCCATCTTCACAACCTTGATGCCCTTAACCCAGTCGTTCTCATCGGTCAGGATTTCTACCGGGTTGGTCAGAAGATCGAAAATAACGCCCTCTTCTTTTGCGTGGTGAACTTCCTCCACACGGGCCGGAAGCTCTGCCTCGCTTCGGCGGTACACGATATGCACCTCAGCGCCGAGACGCAGTGCGGTTCTTGCAGCATCCATCGCTACGTTACCGCCGCCGACTACGGCAACCTTCTTGCCTGCTACGATCGGGGTGTCATAGTCCTCGCGGAATGCTTTCATCAGGTTGTTTCTGGTTAAGTACTCATTTGCGGAGAATACGCCGTTTGCGTTCTCGCCCGGGATACCCATGAACTTCGGAAGACCTGCGCCGGAACCGATAAATACTGCCTCAAAGCCCTCTTCGTCCATCAGCTCATCGATGGTAACGGACTTGCCGATGATCACGTCGGTCTCAATCTTAACGCCCAGCTTCTTTACGTTCTCGATCTCAGAACGGACAACGGTCTCTTTCGGAAGACGGAACTCCGGGATACCGTAGGTTAATACTCCACCCGGCTCATGAAGCGCCTCGAAGATGGTTACATCGTAACCCAGCTTTGCCAGGTCACCTGCACAGGTCAAGCCTGCAGGGCCGGAACCAACCACAGCAACCTTCTTGCCGTTTTTCTCCTCTGCTGCCTTCGGAACGAAGCCGTTCTCTCTGGACCAGTCAGCCACGAAACGCTCCAGCTTACCGATGGAGATCGGCTCGCCCTTGATGCCGCGGATGCACTTGCCCTCACACTGGCTCTCCTGCGGGCATACACGGCCGCAGACTGCCGGAAGTGCGGAAGACTCAGCGATCACGTTTGCTGCAGCCTCGAAGTTTCCAGCCTCGACTTCTTTGATGAAGCCAGGAATGTTGATGGAAACCGGGCATCCGCCCATGCACTTTGCGTTGTTTTTACACTTTAAGCATCTGGAAGCCTCTTCCATAGCTTCTTCTTTGTTATATCCATAGCACACTTCCTCAAAGTTGGTAGCGCGCACTTTTGCGTCCTGCTCTCTGACAGGAGTCTTCTTTAATACGTCCATTTCTTATCCTCCGATCACAGACAGCTTCCCGCTGTCTTGCCTAATGAATCCAAATAAGTGAGCCTGCTGCCCGGATTAACCGTTGCACTGGCCGCAGCCGCCGTGATGGGTGTCGCCCTCAACAGCCTTTAACATAGCTCTGCCCTCTTCGGTCCTGTACATCTGCTGACGCTTCATAGCCTCGTCAAAGTTCACGAGATGGCCGTCGAACTCCGGTCCGTCTACGCACGCGAACTTCACTTCATCGCCAACGGTTAAACGGCATGCTCCGCACATACCGGTTCCGTCTACCATGATCGGGTTCATGCTGACGATGGTCGGGATATTCAGCTCTTT
>CAKRRJ010000059.1 GCA_934394615.1 uncultured Lachnospiraceae bacterium | reverse complement strand
TGGTTGCCGTAGGAGCTGTAGCCGTTTGCCGCGCTGTTGACCAGCTTTCTCTGCGGCAGCTTGCCCTTTAAGGTCTCGGAAAGCGGACGGGTCGGATCTGCGGCACCGGTCACGCGCATTGCCTGGTATACATAGGTGCGGCCGGAAAGCGGATCACGGATTGCGCCGCCAAGACAGGTTGCAGCGCCGCCGAACGGCTCGATCTCGGTCGGATGGTTGTGGGTCTCGTTCTTAAAGTTTACCAGCCACTCTTCGGTCACGCCGTCAATCTCAACCGGAACGACAATGCTGCAGGCATTGATCTCATCGGATACTTCCAGGTCTTCCAGCTTTCCCTCTGCGCGCAGCTTCTTCATAGCCAGCAGGGCCAGATCCATCAGGCAGACAAACTTATCGTCACGGCCTTTGTAGAGAACCTCGCGGTCTGCCAGGTAGTTTTTGTAGGTCTCCTCAATCGGCGCCTTGTACGCACCGTCGGTGATGGTCACGTCTTTTAACTCGGTGGAGAACGTAGTGTGGCGGCAGTGGTCAGACCAGTAGGTATCCAGCACGCGGATCTCCGTCACGGTCGGGTCGCGGTGCTCCTCGCCAGCGTAATACTTCTGGATATGCTCAAAATCACGGAACGTCATAGCCAGGTTTAAGGAATCGTAGAGTTCTTTTAACTGTGCGGTCGGGAAGGCCGTAAATCCGGTAAAGGATGCCACATCTGCCGGGGTCTCAAATACAGTTACCAGGGTTTCCGGCTTTTTGCTTCCAGCTTCGCGGGAATCCACCGGGTTGATACAGAATGCCTTGATCGCAGCAGCCTGCTCCGCGCTAAGATTACCGGACAGCACATAGGTGGTCGCGGTCTTGATGACCGGCTCCTCGGTCTCTTTTAACAGTTTTACGCACTGCTCTGCGGAGTCTGCTCTCTGGTCGAACTGGCCAGGCAGGTATTCTACGGAAAATACGGTATCTCCCTCTTCTTTCGGGAAGTCCTCCTCATAAACATAGTCTACCGGCGGCTCGGAAAAGATGGTAACGAGTGCCTGTTTGTAAGTTTCCTCAGACAGATTTTCAATATCGTAACGGATCAATACACGGACCCCGGTGACGGTGTCTATGCTCAGATAACTGCTGATCTCCTCGCGAAGCTCTCCTGCCTTTACGGCAAACTCCGGTTTTTTCTCTACATACACGCGTTTTACACTCATGTGGTTCCTCCTGTACTGTATCAGTCCTGTTTTTAGGTTCTGATTCATAATTGAGACTGATAAATCTCATTTAAATAAATAATACCACAAGATATATTATAAATAAAATTAATATATCTTATGGTATTTATCATCCATTCTTATTAATCTGTTATGAAATCTGGTTACACCTCTGCATCCGGGCTGACGCTCATGGCATCGAGGGTCAGCTTCATGATGTCTTTGATCTCATCTTCGGTCATTTTCATTTTTTCCGCAAGCTCGGTTACGGAAGCCTCACGGCCAAGTTCCTCCGCCATGCGTTTGGAGACTTCCTTTAAGACATTGACACGGGCAAGCATTTCTTCCTCTACCTTTGTCTCAAGTCCCTGTTCCTCAAGCGCTGCTTTGATCATCTCTTCCGCGAGCGCCTGTACCTGTGTCTTAAAGTCACCGTCCTGATACTGGTCCACAGCCATGATGAGCGCCATGTTTGCTTCCTGTACCAGATCCCCCATCGGAAGGCCCTGATCCGCGTAAGCCTTTGCCGTCTCCGCGATAAATGGAAGGTATCCTTCCATCAGGCGGGCACGCACCGTGGTGTCTCCGTCTTTTAACTTCTGTAAAAGCTGTGCTTCCTCTTCTGCATCCATCGGGCGGATGGCTGCGATCTCATCTAAATACATCTGGTATACATCGTCGTGCATTCCCAAACTCTCCTTCCTGTTTCCTGAATTCGGTTCCCGCAACAGTCCGGGCACATATTTATGCCTGCGCCTGGATAAAGTTCCGGGTAAATAATTCCTCAGAAACCGGTTTTCCAAACAGATAGCCCTGAATGTAATCCGGTTTTAACTGTGCGATACGTTGTAATTCTTCCTCTGTCTCAATACCCTCAATGCAGACCTCGATCTTTAAGCGCTTTGACATGCGGATCATCTGCGAAAGCAGATTGTATTCATAGGTATCCGCAAGCGCCTTCTGTGTAAAGGACCGGTCGATCTTAATGCAGTTCGGTGTCAGATCACCAAGACAGTGAAAATTCGAATAACCAGTGCCAAAATCATCTAACAGGACCTTCACACCAGCGTCTTTTAATCCCTGCCATACCTTCTGAAAATGGGTTCCGGGTTCCAGATAGCCGCTTTCCGTCAGCTCGACACCGATACACTCCGGCGCAAGTCCGGTTTCCTGCAGGATTTCTCGCACCTCGCGCAGTACATTGGCCTTTGCAACCTGCACATACGATAAGTTAATCTGTACCCGCATGCCCGGATGGTCTTTCTGCCAGCTCTTGCAGGCTTTTGCCGCCGTATGGAGCAGCCAGCGTCCCACCGGGATTATAAGTCCGCTCTCTTCCAGGATCGGGATAAACTCAAGCGGGGAAACCATCACGCGGCCGGATGCCTCATCCGGTACAAAAAAGCGCATCAGCGCCTCGGCCGATACCAGCCCGTACCCTTTTGTACTGATGACCGGCTGATAATAGAGTTCAAAACCCTCGTAACCGTTATTTACCGCATGCAAAAGCTGTTTTCTGAGCTTCTGTCGGCGCGCCCAGACGTTGTAGTCCTCCTGGCGGAAGACATAACACTCGTTTTTTCCTTCCTGTTTCACCTTATTTAAGGCGAATTCCAGGTATTTTAAAATCTGGTCATAATCATTCTTACGGCCATCTGTCTCAATGATGCCGGCAGATATGGTAAAGACCGTCTGATACTGGTGTGCCTCGATCCAGTCAGCGATCTCGTGACGGATACGATTGTAGAGCGCGCGGGCATCTTTCACGGTTCTCCCGCTGAAATCGGATATGATAAACTGATCCGATACCAAACGAAACAGCCGCTGTCCGGGTTCCATCGCCCTGCGGATACAGTCTGCCGTTTCTTTTAAAAGATAGTCCCCGTAATTCATCCCAAGACTTCCATTGACTCCGCTCAGGTCATCCATTCCGACACGAATGATAAAGCCTTTCGGCAGCTGGTCCGGACATTTACTTGCATACTGCCAGAGTCCCATCTCGCCCATCAGCCCACTCACATTATCAGCCTTCTGTTTTCTTCCGATCTCATTGATGCATCCGATCAGATACTTCGGCGTTCCATCTGCATCCTGCAGCACAATCCCACGGCAGTTGATCCATACCGGACGTCCCTGACGGTCCAGCCAGCGATAATCCATATCATGCGAATCTTCTTTCCCGGAACGGGTCAGTTCCATGTCTGCCCACAGAGCCGGAAGATCTTCCGCGTAAACAAATTCCTGATGCTTTGCCCGCGCGTTGTAAAAATGATCTCCAGGCAGGTGAAAACGCTCCACTGCATGCGGGGAGATGATATAGTAGTCCTCCTGCATATCCATTACATACAAATAATCATCCATCGTAGGGGCAAAGAGGCGGATCATATACTCGATTATTTCCTTTGGTATTCCGCGTATCACTTTTTTCATTGGCTTTCTCGTTATCTCCTAGTTTTCCGGGTAGATCAGCCTGCTGTCGTCAATATTATCAAGAACTTCCCGCAGGAAACGGCCTGCAAGCCATTTTGCCATGGAAAGATTCATGTCCAGATAGTTTCCGCAGTCTCTTGCGCTTGCGCCCGGCACCTCTCCCTCAAAATCGCGGATAAAACTAAACATATCGCGCATGAGCGGAACGATGTCGCAGGACTGGTAATCTCCGGAAAGGAGCAGATAAAATCCGGTGCGGCATCCCATCGGGCCAAAGTAGAGAACACGGTTTTTAAAAGTCTCATGATTGCGCAGGAATGTCGCGCCAAGATGCTCGATCGTATGAATTTCCGCGGTGTTCATAACCGGCTCAAAATTCGGTCTTGTCATACGGATATCGAATGTGGTCACAACACTGTCTCCTGCCTGGTCTTTTCTGGATACATAAATGCCCGGAAGAAGTCTTAAATGATCAATTGTAAAGCTGGTAATTTTTTCCATGATGTAATTCACTCCTTATGTCGTTTATGGTCGAAGCAATATGATATAACGGCTCAAAAAGCGTTTTTTCGCGCTGGCATGCTTCCGGCTCTCCCGGACAGCACTCAGAAAACTGTACAGCAGCCTCAGTTCTTCCGGTTCCAGCCGTCCATCTCCGTAAATATATTTTTCCAGTACGGTATTTACCCGGCTGTAAGCGCCTGGCGTAAGATCCGGAAGACAGCTGCAGATGGCCTGGTCTGTCTGTGCGACATTCCAGCCAGGACGGACATCTATCCCCAGAGCACGCAGATTCCGCTCAATCTGACTGCACAGATACTGCGCACATTCATCGCCGCCGTTCTGGAATATCCGGCAGATGTGGTACTCATAGTACCATCGGCTGATTTCCAGACAGGCAAACAGAATCTCGACTATAACGCAGATGACCAGAATGATTCCAAGCACTGTATAGAGAGGATCTATCCCGTAATGATCCAGGAAATTTTCGCGTCCCTTCGGCTGCGGCGTATTGCCGACCGCATTTTCTGCCTCTTCGCCATCGTCTTCCAAAGCTGCCGTTTTCCGGATATTCTGCGGAAACTGTGCCATGCGTAAAAGCGTATAAGTATTGTAATAAAAACCCGGCGTAAAATCAACCGGAATCCATCCCATTCCATCCATATATACTTCTGTCCACGCGTGTGCATCGTGGGTGGTAAGCTGGAGCTGACCGTTTTCTGCCGCGGTAATCTGTTCACTTCCGGCATAATACCCTTCGGCATAGCGCGCCGGAATCCCAAATTTACGGAATGCCAGTACACCGGCCGATGCGTAATAAGCTGAATTTCCAGCCGAATTTCCCTTGAGAAATTCCGAAAGCGGATCGCCTGATTCCGGATTTTCCGGTATTTCCGCATAATACAGGTGATTCTCCATTGCCTTGCGGATATCCTGTGTGATATCGTAAATGCTGCGCGAGTCCGATATGCCGGCAGACAGATTTCCGTTTTCCTTCAGCTGGTCTGCCAGAAACTCCTCTAACGGCCCTTCCAGTTCCGGACTGATTTCCAGATAATTTTCATAGACAAAATCACGGTAAACAGATTCTGCCGTAAGATAATCCTTTTGCGCCTCAGTTTCCGGACTGTAGACCCAGTCATCAAGCTGGCGCAGCTCGCCAGGAACATCGAGCGAGCGTTCATACAGGACATAATTCCAACTTCCAAACAGCGCTTTGGAACGGTATCCCCTATCACGGGCTGCTCTTAGCAATTCTGCCTGCGGTTCCCGTGCCGAATATACCGCGTAAATATAGCGCCGGTTCGCGCCCTGGTTTTCCACTTCGATCCGGTTTTCCGGTATACGCTCCCCATTCGAGTCTGCTTCTCCATTTGGATTTTCTACACTCTGATAGGCAAAAAACTGTGCGTTCGGGTCAAACCCCTGGCCGGAAAGCCAGTCCAAAAATCCCCAGTGTGTTCCACCGTATGCAGATTTTTTCAGGGATTTCCACTGGCCGTCCTCATAGCGTGCACCAGTAAAACCTTGAAAATACAGAGGCTTAACCTGACTGGTCGTGATATGGAGCCGGTCTTCTTCCCCATCCTGCATCGAAACTGCTTTTTTCAGATTACCCTCCGGAAGAGAATCGCTTCCATAGCGGAAATCTTTGATTTCGGATACAGCATTCTTCTGAAGCTGCAGAACTGCCTGTACCTGATCCGTACCTGCGAATACAGAGATAACCGCCAGCACAATTCCAATCAGTACAAACCAGATGATCCGGCGCAGTCTGGAACCGGACTGGAAAAAGAGCAGCCAGGTTCCTATGGTACAAGTTACAAGCAGTACTGTTCCCAGAGAAGAACTCTGTCTGAGAATGATTTCGGGAGCCACACAGACCAGCATCAGTACGATCGTCCGCACGCAGGCCCGGCGCTCTGCCAGATACCAGAACAGAGACAAAAGCAGCAGCAGAAGGATCATGTAAAACGCAAAGAGCAGTTCCTCCTGGATCTGTCCATTCCCCGCAAGCGGAATGCCATCTTCATAACGCAGGTTCCATCCGGTGATCAGAATATTCAAAAAACTTTCTGCGCCTGCCAGAATCCGCACTGGTCCATAATAGAAAAAGCAGACAACCGCGCCTGCTGCCGGAACCAGACAGCCATACGTTCTGTATTTGCGGAAGAAATGGCAGAACAGGACTCCGAAGGAAACCGCAAGCCAGGAAAACAAAAACAGGCGAAACCGGTTCCCGGTTCCAAACGGAATCAGCTGAAATCCGGACAGCAGCATACCGGCAGAATACGTCAGGCACAAAAGTCCTACTCCGATCAGGTCAAAACGCACCTGCTTCCCTGCTGCTTTGTGATTTTTATGTTTCATCTCTGCCATGGAAAAACTTCCCCTTATATCGCAATATTATGTACACTTTCGTTCAAACTGCCGAGCGGAATCTCCATGAACACACCCAGCCCTTTCCTTGTCGCACGAACCTCACCATCACGTTCCTGCACACAGATTGCCGTCACATGAAGATCTGCCGGAAGCATGTAAATGTTATCCGGGAATGTGCCGGCCGTAATATAAATCATATGTCTGCAGTTTCGGTTTGTACGGTCCGCAAGAAAATACCGCAGTCCTTCCCCTGCCTGTTTTTCTAACGTCAGCCCCATCCAGATATCCACGACCCTGGTATGCTCTGCCCGCTCCGTTACCTGCTGGAAATAGATGCCGTCTCCAGACGGGAGCCCCGCATAATGCAGAATTCCCAGATCCAGCAGCTTTTCACTAAATGTCAGGGCAAGTCCGACTGTCGAGGACAAAAGCAGCATGGAAAGCTGTTTCGTTTCCTGGAACCGGCCTGCATCCAGCAGAACCATGGTGCTGTAGTGAGACGTGTCGCTCGATTCCTTGACCAGAAGCTTGTCCATTTTCTCAGAAAGTTTCCAGTGAATGGAACGCACATCGTCTCCGTTCTGATACTCCCTGAGATCAAATACCTCTGTCGGATCGTTTCCGCGCCTGCTGACGGTCTGCTGCTCTCCCTCACGAAAACCAGAGAGGGACGAATCCGTGGTAATGCCGAGCGGAAATTTTTCCGGATAAACGGTAAGGATCAGGGTGTCCGGCACCTGCACACGCAGGCAGTTAAATCCCATGATATCATAGCAGCAGACGTCTTTTATGCGGGCTGTGACCTGACCGCAGCCCTGCGGTGTATAAGGAAGATACACCGCAACCGCGCGCTTGGAAAGCCCGATCGTAACCGGAACCTCCCGCTTCTGCTCCAGTAGTTTATTTTCCAGATCCAGAACCAGATTTACGATTCCGGCAGCAAAAAAGAAACTGCCCCGTCCGCGCACCTCGATGGTGATGGTAAGATTCTGTCCTACCCTGCAGGCACTTTTGATCTCCGGTGTGATCTTTAAATTTTCACACTCAAGCCGCAGAAGGAAGCGTAAGACCAACGGCAACAAAATCATGGCTGCCAGTGTTCCCAGAAAATAGAGCCTTGCGCTCCAGAAAAACAGGACCGCGGTGATCGCCATCGCGATCCCGTAGACGATCCGGACTTTAATCATTCTTCCACCTCCGGGATATGGACGGCGCTTTCATGGTAGAGAGGATCCGTTTTAAGATATCCTGTTCCGTAACACCTTCTACCCGCGCCTGCGGTTTTAAGATCAGGCGGTGCGCACAGACATCGGCATATACGGCCTGTACATCCTCCGGCACCACATATCCTCGCTCACTTAAGACCGCATGTGCCTTTGCCATCTGAGTCAGTGCGAGAATGCCTCGCGGGCTGACTCCAAGCTCCACTAACGGATGTTCCCTGGTTGCCTCACAGAGACGGACAATATAATAGAGCATCTCGTCGCTGATCTGCAGGGAAGAAAGATAGTTGCGGATATCCAGAATATTCTCCGCTGCTGTCACCGTACGGATCTCGTTTAACGGATTTTCGTATCTTCTCGCCTTTAAGATGCGGATCTGGTCATCCGCAGACGGATAACCAATCGAGAGGCGCACCATAAAACGGTCCATCTGCGATTCCGGAAGGGCCTGGGTACCAGCAGTACCGGCCGGGTTCTGGGTCGCAATGCAGACGAACGGATTTGGCAGCGGATAGGTTACGCCATCCACGGTAACACAGTTCTCCTCCATGGCCTCCAGAAGCGCCGACTGGGTCTTTGGTGAGGTACGGTTGATCTCGTCTGCCAGAAGAAGGTTGCAGGAAGCCGCACCCTCATGATACTCAAAACAGTCTTTCTGGCGGTTGTAGGTCGTAAAACCGGTAATATCGGAAGGAAGCGTGTCCGTCGTAAACTGGATACGTTTGTACGACATGCCAAGCACCCTGGAAAACGCCAGTGCCAGTGTCGTTTTTCCCACACCCGGACAGTCCTCCAGAAGAATATGGCCGCCCGCGTAAATGGTCATCAGCACCCGGCGGATGATCTCATCTTTTCCCATAAATGCTTTTTTAACTTCTCCGATGATATGTTCTGATTGTTCCAGTATCATGTATCTTTTCCCCTTATTCTTTTTCTAGGCTGCTGCCTGAATCCGTGTCCGGATCCTGTATATCTTTTTCTTCGCCGTCTCCGGTATCCGAAGTTTCCATGTCTTTTCCGGAATCATCGTGATCCGGTTTTTCGCCGCTTTCATTCCCGGAACCGTCTGCATCGTCCGGCTTTTCGGTATCTTTGTCATCGGATATATCCTCAGAGCTGTCTCCGGCATCCGGATTGTTCGTGCCGGTGTTTTCTGAATCATCTTTTCTGCCCGGATTCTCCGCGTCCGAATGATCCGCATCTTCGTCCGGATCACCATTACCGGTGTCCGGTTTTTGGATATCTTTGTCCGCAGAATCTTCACCGGCATCCGGCTTTTTGGCAGTTTCCTCTCCGGAATCCGTATCTTTGTTTTCTGTATCGTCTTCCGTAACATCTCCGGTAATATCTTCGTCCGGGATTTCAGCGTCTGACTCTCCGGAAATAATCTGGTCTGTGGATGGATCTTCCACATCCGGAAGATCGGATGGAGTGGCTATATCCGGAAGTTCAATCACAATCTCATCCGGGATCTCGCTGTCCACATAATCACTCACGTTCGGGCGCTCAAACTCCGGTTCTTCCGGAACATCCAGGCCTAAAAGTTCACAGACCTCCCATTCCGCATTGTAATACAGCTGGTCCGTCACATAATCCGCACAGGCATACCAGTATTCCAGGAAATTTTCCTGATAGGTAACACCGTCATCTTCAAAGACCGGCTGGTCATCCGGCCACGCATCCACATCCGCGTCTCCCCAGCCGTACATGAGCTGGAACAGAAGGCTGTTCAGCTTGTCCATCCAGACAGAATCCCGGTCTATATCCACTTCATAACCCATCATGTAATATTTCCACACATCCCGGTAACTCTCAGCATAAGATTCGTCCGCCAGTGAAATCTGAACCCGGATTCCGCTGTTTTCCCAGCCAAACTGGTACGGGGAACCATAGGAATACGTTGCAAGGATCGGCGGCTCTTCGCTTGTAAAGACAACCTCCTCCAGCTCATTACATCCCTGGAATACAAGTGAGCCAAGGTTATAGAGATTCTCCGGGAACACAATCCGTTTGATGCTGCTGTACTCAAATGCCATATCCCCGATCAGCATCCGGGCTGCATAGTCCCCTTCCTCGAACAAAATCTCATCAAGCTGGTCACATCCATAAAATACGTCTGTTCCGATAGATTCTATCTCTCCAGAAAGCACCAGATCACCGCTGATACCTGAAAACATAAACGCGTTGCTGCCAATATAGCGCAAATGCCTGGTCTCAGAAGCCGGGAAGGAAAATGTCTCGCTGCATTCCTGCATTGCTGTCGGGCGAATTTCCGTCAGCGGATAGCCTTCCGGTGCCAGGATTTCCCCGCTCACATCCGAAGTAGCCTGAAGAAGGTAAGAGACCGGTCCATCCTCTCTGTCCAGAATGCTGTAGAGAATTTTGCCCTCTCCTGCGTCTTCTACAACGTAGGAGCTGCCCCATCCATAAGGCTGGATCGCATCACCGTCCATCCAGCCAACAGTGGCATTTACCGGCAGAAGACAAAGCATTCCCGAAACCGTAGTGCCATCCTCAAATATAACATAGGTGGAATCGAATGCCGCAATCTTCATATTCGGGAACGCGTCTTTTCCCACATAAACATTGTCTGTAGCGTGAGAAACCACAACCGTCAGATCCTGGCACTGCACAAATGCCATCATCCCGATTTCTGTTACCGTATCCGGAAGCTCCAGCATCTCCATACCGCTGCTGCTTCCAAATGCAGCCGTACCGATCCGGCACCAGTCCATGGAAGGATGCGCCAGCTCGTTGATCTCGTCAAACGAGGTAATCTCGTCCGGAACTTCAAGAAGTGTTGCTCCATCCTCCTCTGCTTCCAGATACCGGATACCGTTTTCTTCCCGCAGGATAAATCCCTCGGCGAAAAGATCCTCTGTACGCTCCTCTCCAAGCACAGAGCTCCACGCAGCGCGGTAAGTATCTGCGCAGCCGTACGGAGTCCAGATCCTGGTCATAAAATAGGAATCCTCTTCGTCCAGGTCAAAGGAATCCTCAGAAATCTCCGGTGGAACCTCTCCCTCAAAATAGATCCGGGTGATTTCCGGATTATTCAGACTGCCGGTATCCAGTCTTGTGACACTGGCAGGCAAATAGACACTGTCTACATATTCTGTCTCCGCAAACGCGTCTGCCGCAATCCGGGTAACCCCTTCTGGCACCTGGTACATGCCGCAGGACTCCTCCGATGCCCGGTACAGAACCGTCATGTCACCGGAGAATATACCATCATCTGTCACAACAAAATCCCGGTTCTCTGCTTCATCTGTTTCCAGTGTCACATCATCCGGAAGCACATGCCCCCATTTTGCTATGTAATTCATATAGCTTCCAAGCGGAATGTAAATTTTTGTTCCATGCAGTTCCGAAACATCCATCTGAGGCGGTGTCTGGGAATGCAGCGTGATGCTTTCGAGCCTGTTAAACTGGTTCAGTTCAACCCTGTTTACACTGGCCGGAACATCGATCTCTGTTTTTTCAATCGGAATTCCAAGCAGTTCGGTCTTATCATGGTTGTAGAGCGCACCATCTTTCTCTATAAATACATGGTTATAGGGAGACACACGGTAACCCTCCAGGACCGCCGGGATATTGGGCATCGTGTCCACACTCTCCGGCAGTGTAATGGAATTCAGCATATCCTCTTCGTCTGTCGGAAGGAAATATACCGCAACTTCCTGGATGCCTTCCGGAATCACCAGGTCCTTCATTTCTTTCGGGAGTCCGTTCAGGATCTGCCTTCCGACATATTTATTGTCATCAAACGGATCCCAGTCCGTTTGATAAACTGCAGAAAAACCTTCCGGAAGCGGCTGCCGCTCTTTGGGATACAAAATATAACGTCCTCCCTTATCCGGTTCAAAAACCAGCGTGTGCAGGAGTTCTCCATCTTCTTCCAGGGACCATCCAGGAAAAATCTGATCCAGGTTTCGGTCGGTGGACCAGAAAAGATCCGCCTCGCCCCAGTCCTCATTTGCCTTATAGAGATACCGGGTGAGCTGGGAAAGGCGGACCGTATCTCCCTTATCCAGATACTCTGTCCGAAGCGGTGTCTGGTTTCCGTCTTCATCAGCCGCGTTCATAACGACAAGTTTCGCGTAGCGCACATAAAAAGTATGCTTTATCTCCTGCCATTCACTCTTCACATTCGGCCGGAAATAAAAGCTCACGGTAAGTCCCTCTTCTGCGACATCCGGATGTTCCCCGATCTTAAAGCAGTCACTGTAGCTGGTCAGCCGGTAGCTTCCCTCATCCGTCTGTACAAACGCCAGAACCGAGCAGAGCAGCTTCCAGTCTGTCAGAACCGCTCCCTGGTAAAGAAAATCCGAGTCCGCGTCATACACATCTGTGATCCGCAGCGTAGCATGATTATCTTCCGAAATGCCATCCTCCGGAAAAGCCGGAAACACCTTGGATCCATCCGGCAGTGTCGGAGACGGAGGAAGCTGCGGCTGCTTGGAATCGTCCGGATAATCCGGATCGTACGACGGGGTATCCGGATTATCTGGGGTGACCGGAGTGTCCGGGACAGCAGGTGTATCCGGGGTTGACGGAGTATCTGGCTTTGACGGGTTATCCGGGGTGGATGGGTTGTCCGGTTTGGACGGGGTAACTGCAGAACCGCCGTTTCCACTCCCGCCAGTACCAGCGGACGAATCCCCTCCGGATCCGGTATTGTCGGAACCCGCTGTTGTGCTTCCAGACGGCCCACTGCCCGGTACATGGCTCTCTCCGGGTCTGTGCAGGGTCTCATCGGCCTTCCCATCGTTCTTTGTGAGGAAGACTGTATCCGCCCCAAGGGCCAGATTCTGCTGCGGTACATCACTTCCGGTCAGATCTCCGGGCGCAATCAGGACATTCTGCAAAGATTCCGTAAAGCTGTTCGGGTCTTCTGCGTCCACCTCGTAAGAGGTCGGATCATCCTTTACCTTACCGCTCTTATCTTCTGCCGTGCGGTCTTTCTGCAGCATCTCATTTTCTCCAGAATCCGACGGCTGCTTTTTCTGTTTATATTCTTCATTATCCGGAAACGTGATCTGGTTTCCGTGAAGCTCCTGACTGTTCGCAAACAGTTCCGGGCGAAACAGCGTTCCCTGCTGCACCTGCTTCCACAGGGCGTTTCCGCCAACTGACAAAGCCGTTACAGAAGCTGCTCCGGCAGCTACTTTTCCAACCACAGACAGTGTGCCTTTTTGTGCTGCTGCATGGAACGCAGCCTGCCATCCCCCTTGTTTTTTCATATCATTACCTTCTTCTTATGAGTTTTCCAATTTCCAGACGCATTTTTTCAAAATCGATTGGTTTGGAGAAGTGGCCGTTCATGCCGCTTTCCAGAGATTTTCTCTGGTCCTCCACAAACGCGTCCGCCGACAGCGCAAATATTGGTATGATTTTCGCATCCGCGCGATTCATAGCACGGATCTGTCTTGTTGCTTTGCGTCCATCCAGTACCGGCATCTGGATATCCATCAGAATAAAGTCATATGTGCCGGCCGGCTGGGACGCAAATTTCTGTACGGCGATTGCTCCGTCTTCCGCCACATCCACAGCAGCGCCATAGTTTTCCAGGATGCTGACCGCAATCTCGGCGTTCACCTCATTATCCTCCGCAAGCAGGATCCGGCAGCCTTCGTAACTGAATGCCGCGCCGTCATCCTCTGCCCCGGAACGCTCCGTGGTCTCATTGAGGCCCTCTCTTGCAACCGGAAGATTTACATATACCGTAAAGTCGGAACCCTTGCCTGGCAGGCTGTCCACAACGATCTCGCCGCCCATCAAACGAACGAGGCTGTCCGCGATCGCCATACCAAGTCCGGAACCACCGTGTTCCTTTCCGGTCGTGATGCTCTCCTGCTCAAATGGCAGGAAGATACGGTTTAAGAATGCGGTATCCATGCCGCAGCCAGTATCGTGCACTCGCATCAGCAGGCTGACTTTTCCATTCTCCCGCAGAAGCTGGCGGAAGATGACACGGATCTCACCCTGACTCGTAAACTTTAAAGAGTTGGAAAGGAAGTTTACCAGAACCTGTGAAAGACGAAGTTCGTCTCCGACCACATAACGCACATCGAAATCCTGCATTTCCACGGAGAACTTTACGCCCTTTGCTTCTACATTTTTCTGGAACAGATCTTTTAATTTTTCGCCCAGCGCGAACAGATCGAACGGTTTTTCCTCCAGTTCTACCTTGCCGGCCTCAATGCGCGACATATCGAGAATATCGTTCAAAACAGAAAGCAGATAAGTGGAAAGGCTCTCCGCGCGGTCCACATAGTTTTCCGCCGGATGTCCGTGAAGCTGCCCGTGTGCCAGGGTCAGCATACCAATGATTCCGTTCATTGGCGTGCGGATCTCGTGGGACATTTTGGAGAGGAACGCGGTTTTGGAACGGCTTGCCTCCTCCTCTTCTTCCAGGCGTCTTGTCAGCGCTTCCATCTTTTCCCGGTCGTTCGTGATATCGAGGAAACAAAACAGATCATGTTCCCCGTCGGTACTTCTCGCCACAACGATGCGATACCAGTTATCACTTCCGGCCAGCTGCACCTGCGCCTGAAAATGGCCTTCCCCGTTCCATGCCTTATAGCGTTTCCACATGATCCGTGCCTGTTCCGGCTCCATACAGTTTAAAAAGGCCTGGCAATCCGTCCGAAACGCCTCCGGTGTAAGATGAAAAAGCTCCTGGAACGCATCCGTCAGATATACCGGGTAAAGGTCTTTTCTGCGCAGCAGAAACTGCGGAATCTGCAGCTCAGTAAAATATTTCCGATAGAAAATATCGCGGTCTTTCCGCCCGCTCCACAAAGAGCTTTTCTGAACACGCAGCCGCAGAAACGCGGCAATCAGCCATAACATAAAAATGAGCTCTGCAAGGAAGACAATAACCAGAACATGATTCTCCCCTATCAGTCTCAAACACGACATCACATTCTTCATATTGTCTTCCCCCAAAGCTCACAGCATGATAATTTTCACTATATCTCTACAATGCATCTATCATACTATTTTTCACGGGAAAAGTAAATAACCATACGCCAGATCAGCCAGCCGATCAGCGCCCCTGCTGTATTGGTAAGTACATCGTCAAGCTGGCAGTAGCCTCTTCTGGTCACAAGCTGGCTCAGTTCCAGAAAAACAGAACTGAAAAAACCTGCCATTACGCAGATGCCCGCTTTTTTCATGAGCAGAAAACTGCAGGGCATAAGCACGCCAAACGGCAGATACATTACAATGTTCTCAATAAAATAAGCATGGCTCACCGC
>CAKRRJ010000058.1 GCA_934394615.1 uncultured Lachnospiraceae bacterium | reverse complement strand
ACTGCTTTGTTTGCGCTTCTGGCTTTAGGCGGAGATATCGGCTGCTCAGGAGGCCCGACTCTGGTTGGAATGGTATCCGGAATGTGTAAGGGAAATTTAAAGGCAGGAATTCTGGCAGCTTTGATTTTTCCGGTTTTGCTTTTAACCGGAGTGAAGTTTGAAACAAAAAAAGATAAAATTAGTAGTTGACAGATTCTTTACTCTGTGCTAACTTTAAACCAATCAAAATAAACATTCGAAAGTCGATGATCAAAGAGAGTACATCTGAGGTGACATCACAGAGAGCTGCCGTTTGGTGGAAGGCAGTATGAAGCTTCTTTTGGAATGGGTTTGTGAGACGCCAGGCGAACGCTTTGCAAGTAGCTGAGGCCGTGTTCCAGCGTTAATGGATACGGGTATCGAGAGCAGGAATTACAGTTTTCCGTACCTGGATATGAGACAGATTGGTGGCAGATATTCCGATGTGGGGTAGCTGCTTTTTGTTTATCCTTTTGGAGAGCAGAAAGCAGAACCGATGAGAAGGAACCTGGCACTGGCTGTGAAAATCGGGTGGCACCACGATCACATTCGTCCCGGCATAGTATTTTTACTATGCCGGGATTTTTCATTTTCTTTCGACAAATTCAACTATGAGGAGGAAACACGATGAGCAAAGGCAGATTTGGAATTCATGGCGGTCAGTACATTCCGGAAACTCTGATGAATGCAGTGATCGAACTGGAGGAGGCATACAACCGTTACAAAGATGATCCGGAATTTAACCGGGAACTTCAGACTATGCTGAATGAGTATGCAGGAAGGCCATCCCGTCTTTACTATGCGGAGCGCATGACAAAGGATCTGGGCGGCGCAAAGATCTATTTAAAGCGTGAGGACTTAAATCACACCGGCGCCCACAAGATCAACAACGTCATTGGTCAGATGCTTCTGGCAAAGAAGATGGGTAAGACCAGAGTCATTGCTGAGACCGGAGCCGGTCAGCACGGTGTGGCAACCGCAACGGTGGCAGCGCTCATGGGAATGGAATGTGAGGTCTTCATGGGAAAGGAAGATACCGAGCGCCAGGCGTTAAACGTGTACCGGATGCGCCTGCTGGGAGCCAAGGTTCACGCGGTAACATCCGGAACCGGAACCTTAAAGGATGCCGTATCGGAGACCATGAGAGAGTGGACCAACCGCATCGAGGATACGCACTATGTGCTTGGCTCCTGCATGGGACCGCACCCGTTCCCGACCATTGTAAGAGATTTCCAGTCGGTCATCTCCAAAGAGATCAAGGAGCAGATGTTAGAGAAGGAAGGACGGCTTCCGGACGCAGTGCTTGCCTGTGTGGGCGGCGGCTCCAATGCCATCGGCGCGTTCTACAACTTCATTGAAGACAAAGAGGTACAGCTGATCGGCTGCGAGGCAGCCGGACGCGGTGTTAATACCGCGGAGACGGCAGCCACCATCGCCACCGGCCGCCTTGGCATCTTCCATGGCATGAAGTCCTACTTCTGCCAGGATGAATACGGACAGATCGCTCCGGTATATTCCATCTCGGCCGGACTGGATTATCCGGGCATCGGACCGGAGCATGCGGCACTCTTTGACGCAGGCCGCGCCCAGTATGTAGCCATCACCGATGAGGAAGCGGTAGAGGCATTTGAGTACCTGTCACGGACCGAGGGCATCATCCCGGCCATCGAGAGCGCGCATGCCATTGCTCATGCCATGAAGCTGGCACCGACCATGGGAAAAGACAAGATCATCGTAGTAAACGTATCTGGAAGAGGAGATAAAGACTGTGTATCCGTAGCGAGATACAGAGGGGAGGACTTACATGAATAAGATCGCAAAGGCATTTGAAAAAGGAAAAGCATTTATCCCGTTCATCACCTGCGGGGATCCGTCCTTAGAGGTAACAGAAAAGATTGTCTATGCCATGGAAGAGGCAGGCGCAGATTTAATTGAACTTGGTATCCCGTTTTCCGATCCGACCGCGGAAGGTCCGGTGATCCAGGGCGCGAACATCCGCGCGTTATCCGGCGGCGTTACCACCGACAAGATCTTTGATATGGTTGTGAAGATCCGGAAAAACAGCCAGATCCCGATGGTATTTATGACTTACGCCAATGTAGTGTACTCTTACGGGACGGAACGATTTGTGAAAAAAGCAGCAGAGATTGGCATGGACGGCCTTATTTTACCGGATGTGCCGTTTGAGGAAAAGGAAGAGTTTGATGTTGTGTGCCGCCAGTATGGCCTGGATCTGATCTCCCTGATCGCGCCGACTTCCCATGACCGCATCCGCATGATCGCAAAGGAGGCGAATGGATTTGTGTACTGTGTATCTTCCCTGGGAGTAACCGGTATGCGAAGCGAGATTACAACGGATATCGGTGCCATGGTGAAACTGGTGAAGGAAGCAAAAGACATTCCGTGCGCGGTCGGTTTTGGCATTTCCACGCCGGAACAGGCAGCGAAAATGGCAGGACTGTCCGACGGAGCCATTGTAGGATCGGCCATCGTGAAGCTCTGTAAAGAATATGGCGAGAATGCGCCGGAACACATTCGGGAATATGTGCAGGCTATGTGTGAGGCGGTGCACGGAAAAAACTGAGAAAAATACGCATGAAGAGCGAAATATGGCTTTTCTGCGGAAAACTATGTCGAGTTAAGGCAGAATATCTGGTTGTTATTTTTCTTACAAAATGGTATCATTAAAGTATTATCATGGCGGTGAGGCAGCTTGCCAAACAGAGGAAACTGGCGTTACTGTTTGCGCAGCGCGTGAACAGTAACAAACTGGCAAATGCAGGGGCGGGAAAATTTATGACACTAGAAGAAAAAATGACAGCACAGCAGGCAGAGACCGAGATTGAAAATTACAGAAAACTTTTCCAGGCAGTCCGTTTATTTCCGGTAGACGGAACCGCCCCGGTGCGGGAATGGTGCAGGGCAGGGCAGTGCGCGTGCAGTTCCTGCGACTTTGAGGCAATGGAACGGCAGTGCCAGAACTGCGTAGTAAAAAACGCGGCAGAGGCAAAGACGGAAAAAGGAAAGCTGGAAGTATATGGCGGTGTCCTGCATCAGATCATTGCCCGGTATCTCCAGATCGACGGCAAAGATTATATTATGGAGCTGATCCGACGCCTGGATAATGAATGGTCGTTTGGCCAGTTAAATCACGAAAATCTGGTAGACCTGTTTGTCCATTATAACGACAAGCTTTATAAAGATGCCATTACCGATGCTTACAACCGCCGATACTATGAAGATGAAATGAAAGACCGTGTCCTGACTGCCGGTGTCGCGCTGGTAGATCTGGACGATTTCAAACTTTACAACGACACATATGGCCATAACGCCGGGGATATGGCACTGCGCACAGCGGCCGATGCTATCCGGAAGAATACAAGAAAAGCGGACTGTCTGATTCGGCTTGGCGGAGATGAATTTCTTCTTCTCATGCCGAATATCGAGGAAGAAGTATTCACAAAAAAACTGGAATTGATCAAGCGCCGGGTACACGATGCCACCATTCCGGGGTATTCCAAACTGCAGATTTCCATCAGCATAGGAGGAACGCTCTGTCAGAATGAACGGCTGGAAGCTGCAGTGTCCCGGGCAGATCATCTTATGTACCAGGCAAAGAATAATAAAAATACGGTTGTCACAGAGCAGGAGGACCGTGAGTCTGGCAGAAGCGGTTCGGGCTGCAAACAGAAGGTGCTTGTGGTAGACGATTCCGAGATGAACCGCGCTATTCTCGTAACCATGCTGGAAACCGATTTCGACATCATCGAAGCAGAGAATGGCGAGGAATGCCTGGATCTGTTAAAATATTACGGCAAAGAAGTTTCCGTGGTCCTGCTGGACATTGTTATGCCGGTTATGGATGGATTTGAAGTATTAATGGAGATGAACCGGAAGCGCTGGATTGAGGATATTCCGGTCATCATGATCTCCAGCGAGGAATCCGACACCTCCATCCGCCGCGCGTTCCAGCTTGGCGTATCGGACTATATCAGCCGTCCGTTCGACAACCGCGTGGTGCGCCAGCGAGTGTTCAACACCATTAAGCTTTACGCAAAACAGCGCCGCCTCATTGCGCTGGTATCGAATCAGATCCACGAAAATGAGAAAAACAGCCAGATGATGGTGGAGGTACTCAGCCAGATTGTTGAGTTCCGAAACGGAGAGAGCGGTCTTCATGTCCTCCACATCAAGATCCTGACAGAAATGCTCTTGGAGGGAATCCTGCAGCGCACGGACCGTTACCGCCTTACCCCGGAACTCTGCCAGATGATCTGCATCGCGTCTGCTTTCCACGATATCGGAAAGATCGGAATCGATGAAAAGATCTTAAACAAGCCGGGAAGGCTGACGAAAGAAGAATTCGAGATTATGAAGCAGCATACGCTCATCGGCACCTCCATGCTAAGTAAGATGGAGCGCTACAAAGACGAGCCGCTCATCGAGATTTCCTATCAGATCTGCAGATGGCATCATGAGCGCTACGACGGAAAAGGGTATCCGGACGGTTTAGTCGGCGACGAGATCCCGATCTCCGCGCAGATCGTGTCGCTGGCGGATGTGTACGACGCGCTGGTCAGCGAGCGTGTATACAAGAAAGGCTTTTCCCACGAACGCGCCATGGAGATGATCCTCGGCGGAGAGTGCGGAACCTTCAATCCGGTTCTGATCCAGTGTTTCGTCGAGATCCAGGATAAGATTAAAGAGAAGATGGCGGAGATTCAGCAGAAATAAAATAATAGAAGAAAAGGGAGTGTTGCAGAAATTTTGCGACACTCCCTTTGTGACAAACTAGAATCCACTATTAATGATCTTCCAGTCATCGGACTTGGATTTGCGGGCGATGCTGATGTAGCGGAACGGGTTGCCGTCCCTGCGGTCGAGGTT
Organism: uncultured Lachnospiraceae bacterium; assembly: GCA_934394615.1. Lineage (GTDB taxonomy): Bacteria > Bacillota > Clostridia > Lachnospirales > Lachnospiraceae > Brotaphodocola. The sequence continues at coordinate 10,195 of CAKRRJ010000058.1, read as the reverse complement.
TGTCAGGACGCGGTAAATGATGAGATTTCCCGGACCGTAATCGGCCTCGATTCCGCTGTTGTGGTACTGTGGGTCGGAGGACTCTGCCGGGTAGATCTGGTCAACGCCCTCAAATGAGGTGACTTCTTCTGTGAAGTAATACTGGGCGAGTGCTTCCGTGGCGTTGAGTTCTTCCTGGGTGAGCGCGTCGAGATAGGAACTCTCGGAAGCGCTGGTTTCTACAGCAGCAGGACTGCCGCTTGCTACCTGTCCGGCAAATTCGGACGGAATCATGGAAAGTGCGTTCCGGTCCGATTCGGAGAGGCTGTAATAGAAATTCAGCCATTTCAGGGTATCGTCGGAAAGTTTTTTTCGTTTTTTATAGATTCCCTGAAATTCGACCGTATCATCTGCGAGGAACAGCTCGTAGGTACCGGCTTCCGGATCGGTCATGACCCCGACAGCTCCGTCCGCGAGAACGCAGTAGGAAGCGCCCTCACAGGGAAAGTTGGCTTCCTCATTCTGCTCCGGTTTTTCACTGGAATCGGTGACAGAGTGGATTGTGCCATCGGTGTGGTCGGGCTGGCTGTACACCGTACGGCCGGCGTCCTGATAGCAGATGCCGTTTATGGAAATCATATGGCTGGAATTGGTTTCTTCGGACTGCAGTGTGTCGGACTGTACGGCAATGCCGGCACTTTCACTTTTTTCGGAAGCGCCGCAGCCGGTCACGACAGCGGAGAGCAGCAGAAGCACCAGATAGTTTCGGTATATTTGCATGATCATTCTCCAAAATGAGATAATATTGCTACAATAACATAACGTTGACATTATAGCAAGGATGCGGGGAAAATGCTTTAAGATATTTTTAATTTTAGGTTACGGATTGAAGATATGATACAGTCCGTTTGAGGTATTGGGAGGTTGCGGGGATGACAAAAGAAAAGCAATATGGAAATCAGATCACGGAAGGAATCATCTGGCAGCAGCTATTATTCTTTTTCTTTCCGATCCTGTTTGGAACATTTTTCCAACAGCTTTATAATGCGGCGGACGCGATGATCGTTGGACGTTTTGTGGGCAAGGAAGCGCTTTCTGCAGTCGGTGGTTCCACGAGTATGCTGACGCAGCTGATCGTTGGATTTTTCGTCGGACTTTCTTCCGGCGCGTCGGTGATTGTCTCGCAGTACTACGGCGCGAAACGCCCGGAGATGGTGGGCTACGCAGTCCACACTGCGCTTATGTTCAGTATTCTGTCCGGCGTGTTCATCATGTTTGCCGGAATCGGCCTGGCTCCGTTTATGCTGAAAGCTATGGGGACGCCGGAGGATGTCATTGGCCTGTCCGTGACGTATCTGCGCATTTATTTTCTGGGTATTATCGCCAATCTTGTATACAATGTTGGCGCGGCAATCTTGCGGGCGGTCGGCGATTCCAAACGCCCTCTTTACTTCCTCACGGCGAGCTGCCTCACAAACATTGCGCTCGATGTTGTGTTTGTTGTGATCTGCAGGTTTGGCGTGACCGGAGCGGCGCTCGCGACGATCCTTTCCCAGCTTTTGAGCGCGGGACTGGTGGTTGGCTGCCTTATCCAGACAAAGGATATGCACCGCCTTGTCTTAAAGGAGCTGCGGCTGGATAAGCGCATGTTAAAGCGCATCATCCGCATTGGGCTTCCGGCAGGCATGCAGTCTGTGATGTACGGCCTGTCGAATGTCATCATCCAGTCCGGTATCAATTCCCTTGGAACGAATACCGTTGCGGCATGGGCAGCGTACAGCAAGCTCGATTCCGTATTCTGGATGATGATCAACGCGTTTGGCATTTCTGTGACCACGTTTGTCGGTCAGAACTACGGAGCCGGGAAGATGAAGCGCGTCCACCACGGCGTGCGGACCTGCATGTTCATGGCGGTTGTGGCATCGCTTGGTATGTCATTTCTCATCTACCGTTTCGGTGTATACGGATATGAGCTGTTTACGACCGACCGCGATGTTATCACGATCGGTGTGGCCATGATGCGCTACCTGGCCCCGATGTATGTGGAGTATGTGGCGATCGAGATCCTTTCCGGCGCGCTGCGCGGCGTAGGCGACTGCTGGCGTCCGATGATCATCTGCCTGCTCGGAATCTGCGTGCTGCGTGTGAGCTGGATTCTTTTCGCCGTGCCGTTAAAGCGCGATATGTACACGATCATGTTCAGCTATCCGCTGACATGGATCACAACGACGGTGCTGTTTGTGATCTATTATTTATTCTTCGGGAAACTGCGCATAAAATCCGGCACAGGTGAACATGTGTAAGTGAGAGCAAGCGAACAACGATATGGGAGCGTGTCGGGGCAATTTTGCGACAGCTCCTTCCATTTACTACATCTCCGGTACCGGAGTTGGGCGTGCCTGATCGAAGACATCTTCCGCGCGGAACAGGTCATCGAGTTTCCGTTCGCGTCCTTCTGCCTCGGCGGTCATATCCTTCCACATGCGGTAGCCGTCTAGGTTGCGGCGGCCCTGGCGCAGGTAATCATTGCCTAACTGAACCCAGTACTGGCGGGAATCCACGTTGCAGAAATACCGGAATCCGGCATCGTGCAGATAGCGGAAGCGATCATTGTCCATGGTGTATGGGTGCCAGTCTCCAACATCCGCGCCAAACGGAAACAGGATGATGTCGGTCGGCCCGATGAGGGATTCCACCTCAGATTCCCACTTGTCGGTGTCGGTCTGGAAGCGGTCCCACTCTACGGTGCCGAGATCCAGATGGCCCCAGCTGTGGGATGCAAGTTCCCAGCCATTATCGCGCAGGCACTGGGCAACCTCAGCTGCAGCCTGGCGGTCCTGCTCGTAGGTTTCGGAATCCGCGTAGGCAGAGGAGGTGCGGTAGCCAAGGATTCCTTCGTAGCCGGTGAATGCCAGCACGGCGCGGGCTCCCTTGTAGGAAAAATCCGGGTGATGTTCGCAGAAGGTTTCCAGGATTGGGACAAGGTCATAGTCGCCGGTGGAGACAGAACCATCGTCCATCTGCATTTCACAGGTCGGTTTTCCATCTTCGCCGATCACGATGCGGTTCGCGAAGCCGTCGCCGTCCATATAAGGATAGTAGCAGAGGTCATCCTGGGACATGACGAACGGAATCTTGCCCGGAGGCAGCATGATGTCGCCGGCTTTCATAACGGTATTGCCGTTTTCATCGGTGGTTTCGTATGCCATATCGTGCAGCTTCACAAGGACATAGCCTTCGTTGTACATGGTTTCCAGGATTTTTTTAAATTCATCCACGGTTGTCATGACCTGGTTGTAACCGTCCTGGTCTGTTTCGCCGTCGAATGCCTTTGCGGGATCGACGATCAGGGTGTGGAAGAACACATGCGTAATCTTGCTGATAGGTGTGCGCACCAGAGTTGTTTGGGTGGCCTCATAGTCGGCAATAGCGGAAATGACCTCCGGATCCTGCGCAAATTCGGTGGAATCCTTTAAGAGGGCGATCGCCGCATCGTAGTCATATCCGGCAGCGAGCAGATAAGCCTGGTGCAGCAGGTCCGCAGCCGGGGTGTCCGGCATAACGAATCCGTCTCCTTCATCCGGCGCAGACGGATTGCTGTCCGGGGCTTCCGTTGCGATGACGATGGAATCTGTGGAACCCGGAGTCTGGTTTTTATGGTTTTTCATAAGAAAAAAAAGGCCGGTGCCAAGTGCGCCGATCAGTGCAATGCAGGCTCCTGCGGCCAGAATGCGCGGAAGCCTGGAAGGACGCCGCCTGTGGCTGTAGGATCTGCCAGAATAGTATTGATTCATATATGATTAAACCCCTTTTATAATAAAATAGTACATTTGGTGTCTTCTTTCATCATAGCATAGAACTGGGAAAATAGCCATAGATTAGGGGGCATTTATGAAAAGGACAGCAATCTTATTATGCACCGTTTTGTGGATGAGCCTGACTGTGCCGTATGGCGCGTGTGCGGGGATGACAACAGCAGTCCGGGGGGAGATTCCGGTATTTCAGGATCAGGAGACAGCCGGCGAGCCGGCGTTTCAGGTACAGGCGCCGAGCGCAGTGCTGATGGAGGCGTCCACTGGTCAGATCATTTATGAAAAAAACGGAGAGGAGCAGAGAAGTCCGGCCAGCATTACCAAGATCATGACATTAATTCTGATCTTTGACGCGATTGATGCGGGAAAGATCCGCCTGACGGATGAGGTTGTGACGAGCGCCCACGCGAAATCCATGGGAGGCTCCCAGGTGTTTCTGGAGGAGGGAGAGGTGCAGACGGTGGAGACGCTCATCAAGTGCATTGTCATTGCCTCGGGAAATGACGCATCGGTGGCAATGGCGGAGTACATAGGCGGTTCGGAGGAGGCGTTTGTCCAGAGCATGAACGAGCGCGCGAAGGGACTCGGCATGAGCGGGACGCATTTTGTGGACTGCTGCGGCCTCACGGAGTCACCAGAGCATCTGACAACGGCGCGGGATATTGCGGTAATGTCGCGGGAACTTATTACGAAGTATCCGCAGATCCACAATTATTCCACGATCTGGATGGAGAACATCACGCATGTGACAAAGCAGGGAACAAAAGAGTTTGGGCTGTCCAACACGAATAAGCTTTTAAAAATGGCAACCAATTTCCGGGTGACAGGTTTAAAGACGGGATCGACCTCGCTCGCGAAATACTGTCTGTCCGCGACGGCGGAGAAGGATGGCGTGCGCCTGATCGCGGTCGTGATGGCGGCGCCGGATTTTAAAGCACGGTTTGCGGATGCGCAGACACTGCTCAATTACGGCTATGCGAACTGCAGCCTGTATGAGGATAAAGACATGCCAGAGCTCCCGCAGCAGGCAGTTTTGGATGGCGTGCAGGAGACTGTGCCGCTCCGCTATGCGGGCGGGTTTTCGTATCTCAGCCTGCATGGAGAAGATCTGGGCGCGGTCGAAAAGAAGCTGATGCTTCCCGAGGCGCTGGACGCGCCGGTAAAAGCCGGGGAAAAGGCGGGTGTCCTGCGCTACGAGCTGAATGGAAAGGTTCTGGGCGAGGTGGAGATCCTCACAGACGGAGATGTGGAGCGTGCCGGTTACGGCGATTATCTGCGCATGATCGGACGTCGCTTTAGCCTGCTGGTGGATGCGGTTTAAATCAGGTAGTGGAGCAGGGCTTTCACATACTGGTTCAGGCTGGCATCATCTGCCAGGTAAACATCACCGAGGGCAGCGTATAAAAGTTTGTCTTTCGGCTCCTGTTTCATGACCGGTTCCCAGACTGCGTCGAACTGTGGAAGAAAAAATCCGGTGGTCTTGGTGTAGCAGTTGGCTGCGGTAGCCCGGACCCGCGCGTCTTTATCGACGCAGGCTCCAATGCTCTTATGGACCGCGCGGTCCTCAAAGGGAAGGTAGTAATAGTTTTTGTAGTCTGGATAAAAATGTTTGAGCGTCCCTTCTTTGAGTTCTACAAAAAAGGTGAGTTCATCATTTTTTGCAGAGCAGCGTGCCGGAGCAAGAGCTGTTTTGACCGGAACCGGAATGGAAAATGGGCTTTTGCAGGTCAGCTTCAGAAAATGGCGGCAGGCAGCGTTTTTATCGGCGGAAATCTCATCTACAATCTGCTGGTCGGCGAGGGTGAACGGATGCTCCAGAAAGTCCGGGTAATTTAAGATCGGGAGAATGGAAGGCATGCCTTTTAAGTCATCCTCGTTGTGCAGCATCAGAAGGTCGTAGAGTTCCTGCTCGTGTGTCATCAGATAGTCTTTGTAAACTTCAATGAGCTGGCCGCCGTTGTATTTGTCGGTGCGGGAGATGCCCAGAAACTGTTCGATGGCTTTTTGTTTCAGGCTGTCTACGCCAAGCAGGTTCCGGTAAGGCTTGATCTTCTTATAGATATCGAAGCTGGCCACGCCGGAAAAATCGTAGGGAAGGTCAAAATGGCGGCAGCGCTTTAAGAGGAACGGGATATCGAATCCGTCTCCGTTAAAGTGAACTACCGTTTTATACTGCTTTAAAAAGGCGAAAAACTGATGCAGAAGATCCGCCTCGGAAGCTTTGGTGTCCGCAAACCACTGGATCAGATTCCAGGTGTTTTCTTTATAGTAAGTGCAGCCGATGAGATACAGCTGGCAGCGGTCACCGGAAAATCCGGTGGTTTCAATATCAAAAAAGAGAAGATCTTCCAGCTTTCCGATGCGCTCTAACGGGTAGGTATCGGGAAGCTGGAGCTTTTTTTCTATGGTGATCAATGTGTTGGACTCCTTATCATGAAAATCGGTTTTGGTGAAACTGCACCTCGATTATAGCGGCGGGGGGAGAGGATGTCAAATCGAAATATGGTTGATGGAATACGTGGATTCCGTTATACTGATGAGGGTAGGCAGCCAGACGGCTGCGGAAAGAAAACAAAGTGAGGAATCTGAGTGATCATGTGGAAAATCAGACATATCTTTGACGGGGATTATGGATGTGAGGGGCTGCTGCCAGGACAGTCACCAAAAGTTTCTGTGACGTTAGTCGATGAAAATGGAGATGAGCGTTATGTTTCGGTGGAGGACGCATGGCTGACAGCGCAGGGACTGGACACAGGAGATAACTGGCCGGAAGAAGAGGAGAAGGGCTGGTCATGAGCGGACGGAGCATAGAACAGGAAGAAAACCAGTGGGACCGCCTGTTAAAGATTAAGACCATGGGGCGGGATGATTCCAGCGCGGACCAGTACCGCTATCCCTATGAGCCAACTCCCTATGCCGTACTGGAACGCCTGGCAAACAGCGGCCGGATCCGGAAAGGAGATACGCTGTTAGACTATGGCTGCGGCAAAGGGCGGGTGGACTGTTACCTGTCTTACCAGACGCGGTGTCACAGCATCGGTGTGGAGTACGATCCGCGCATTTATGAGGCAGCGGCGGAGAACAAAAAGACCGCGGTGTCCGGCGGCCGGATGGAATTTGTTCTGGCGGACGCAGGGGAATTTCCGGTGCCGGAACAGGTGAGCCGGGCGTATTTTTTCAATCCGTTCTCGGTGGAACTTTTGCAGAAGGTCATCCGGCGGATCCTGGATTCCTGGTACAGCGCGCCGCGGGAAATCCGCCTGTTCTTTTACTATCCGTCGGATGAATACCTGGCGTATCTGATGACGGTGGATGAGCTTCTGTTCGCGGATGAGATCGACTGCCGGGATTTGTTTGATGGGAAGGATACGAGAGAGCGGATCGTGGAATTTGTGCTGGAGTGAGGAAATCCGGACCGCCTGGAAATCCGGCAGAAATCAGGGAAAGAAGCAGGCGGAATCCGGACAGCAAAAAATAAATAAAAAAATTGTGCAAAAAGTGTTGACAATTAGAACAATACAGGTTATACTACGTAAGCACTGTTGAGTGAGACATCACTCAGACAGAAGATATGGGGTCTTAGCTCAGCTGGGAGAGCATCTGCCTTACAAGCAGAGGGTCATAGGTTCGAGCCCTATAGGCCCCATACCAATTAAATATGGCGGAATAGCTCAGTTGGCTAGAGCACACGGTTCATACCCGTGGTGTCGAGAGTTCAAATCTCCCTTCCGCTACGATTGAAGCAATCTGTGAAAGCAGGTTGCTTTTTTGTATGATAGGAAATTGCGTCCTATCATACAAAACGCTCCGCGAGGATGCGCACTCGGCGCAAAGGTAGATGGTTGCCGAAGCAACCGCGCCTCGGCGCGAGAATGTGCCAAGGCACATTCTTTTTCATTTCATAGGAAATTGCGCCCTGTTTATTTCTAAAAAGAATCATAAATTTTCCCAAAACCCCTTGCAACTTCCGCCTCTTTGCTTTAAAATATTCACGATATGCAAACAGGCTGGGAAGAAGAGGAGTACGTCGTAAGCTTCTGTCAGAGAAAACCGTCCATCGGCTGGAAGGCGGTTTCAGAGGGCACGCACGGAAGGTAGCTTCGGAGCCGGAATCCTGAATCATGTCTGGGACGCAGTGTTTTTGAAATGGAACCTGCGGTCCGGATTTATACAAAGTAAGGGTTCCCGTCTGATCCGCGTTAAGGAGACAGCTGTTGCTTTCGGGGCAGCAGTGACAAAGTGAGAAACAAAGGTGGTACCGCGGAACTTTTCGCCCTTTATGCAGAACGCAGATTCTGCATGAAGGGCTTTCTTTTTTCATAAAGGGTTTTCTTTTTTATAGAAGAAAGAGGTTTTGCCGGTCCGCCATGAAAAAGAAGATTTCTACACATCTACACATAAGGAAAGGAAATGATCATGAAAGAACTGGAAAAGAATTACAATCCTTCCGCCATTGAGGAAAAGCTGTATCAGAAATGGCTGGACAACAAGTATTTCCACGCAGACGCTGAGCGCGGAAAGAGAGAGGGCAAGAAGCCTTTCACCATCGTTATGCCGCCGCCGAACATTACCGGTCAGCTTCATATGGGCCATGCACTGGATAACACCATGCAGGATATCCTGACCCGTTACAAGAGAATGCAGGGTTACGAGGCTCTGTGGCAGCCGGGTACCGATCACGCTGCGATCGCAACCGAGGTTAAGGTAATCGACAAGCTGAGAAAAGAGGGTGTGGACAAGCACGACCTGGGCCGTGACAAATTCCTGGAGGCATGCTGGGACTGGAAGAAAGAGTACGGCACCCGCATCATCAAACAGCTGCACAAGCTGGGGTCTTCCGCTGACTGGGACAGAGAGCGTTTCACCATGGACAAGGGCTGCTCCGACGCAGTGCTTGAGGTATTCGTGAAGCTGTACGAGAAAGGCTACATCTACAAAGGCTCCCGCATCATCAACTGGTGTCCGGTCTGCCAGACCTCCATTTCCGACGCAGAGGTTGAGCATGAGGAGCAGGACGGCTTCTTCTGGCACATCAACTACCCGATCGTTGGCGAGAAAGGACGTTTCGTTGAGATCGCAACCACCCGTCCGGAGACTCTGCTTGGCGATACCGCGGTTGCAGTAAACCCGGAGGATGAGCGTTACAAAGATATTATCGGCAAGATGTTAAAGCTGCCGTTAACCGATCGTGAGATCCCGGTGATCGCAGACGAGTATGTTGACAAAGAGTTCGGTACCGGCTGTGTAAAGATCACCCCGGCTCATGACCCGAACGATTTCGAGGTAGGACGCCGCCACAACCTGGCTGAGATCTGCATCATGCACGATGACGCGACCATCGACTGCAAGGGCAGCAAGTATGACGGCATGGACCGCTACGAGGCCCGCAAGGCTATGGTTGAGGACTTAAAGGCCCAGGGCCTGTTAGTTAAGGTTGTTCCGCATTCCCATAATGTAGGAACCCATGACCGCTGCAAGACTACCGTTGAACCGATGGTAAAACAGCAGTGGTTTGTCCGCATGGAAGAGATGGCAAAACCGGCTATCGCGGCATTAAAGAACGGCGACTTAAAGTTCGTTCCAGAGAGCTTCGGAAAGACCTACCTGCACTGGTTAGAGGGAATCCGCGACTGGTGTATCTCCAGACAGCTGTGGTGGGGCCATCGTATTCCGGCATATTACTGCCAGGAATGCGGCGAGATCACCGTTGCAAAATCCATGCCGGAGAAGTGCCCGAAGTGCGGCTGTACTCACTTAAAGCAGGATGAGGATACCCTGGATACCTGGTTCTCCTCTGCACTGTGGCCGTTCTCTACCCTGGGCTGGCCGGAGAAGACCAAAGAGCTGGAATACTTCTACCCGACCGACGTGCTGGTAACCGGTTACGATATCATCTTCTTCTGGGTAATCCGTATGGTATTCTCCGGCTACGAGCAGACCGGAAAATGCCCGTTCAACACTGTACTGATCCACGGTCTGGTGCGTGACAGCCAGGGCCGCAAGATGAGCAAGTCTCTGGGCAACGGTATCGATCCGCTGGAGGTGATCGACAAGTACGGCGCAGATGCCCTGCGTATGACCCTGATCACCGGAAACGCACCGGGCAACGATATGCGTTTCTACTGGGAGCGTGTTGAGGCGAGCCGTAACTTCGCAAACAAGGTATGGAACGCATCCCGTTTCATCATGATGAACATGGAGAAGGCTCCGGTCCACGAGGTTTCCTTAGATGACCTGACCATGGCAGACAAGTGGATCCTGTCCAAGGTAAATACCCTGGCAAAGGATGTCACCGAGAATCTGGATAAGTTTGAGCTGGGCATCGGCCTGCAGAAGGTTTATGACTTTATCTGGGAGGAGTTCTGCGACTGGTACATCGAGATGGTAAAACCGCGTCTGTGGAA
>CAKRRJ010000057.1 GCA_934394615.1 uncultured Lachnospiraceae bacterium | reverse complement strand
GTTGTCAAGGCAGCCGCTTCCAAAGAAGAAAAAAAGGTTGTTGTAGATATACAGTAACCATCAGAAACTGTCGTCGGGTTTTCCTGCGGCAGTTTTTCTTTTACCTATCTGTAAAAAATTTGGAGGGAAACGATGGAGGATACCTTAAGAGTCGGTGTGATCTCATCCACCCACGGTGTACGCGGTGAGGTCAAAGTATACCCTACCACCGACGATGTGAACCGTTTTAAAAAACTGAAAACAGTCATCCTTGATACAGGCAGAGAGCAGATGACGCTGTCCATCGAGAGTGTTAAGTTCTTCAAGAACATGGTCATCCTGAAGTTCAAGGAGTTTAACAATATCAACGACATCGAGAAATACAAAGGAAAAGACCTTCTGATCCGCCGTGACCAGGCAGTGAAGCTGGCTCCGAATGAGAATTTCATCACCGATCTGATCGGCTTAAAGGTCGTGACCGATGAAGGCAAAGAGTTTGGTACCCTGACCGATGTCCTGCAGACCGGCGCAAACGATGTCTACGTCATCGAGAGCCTGGAAGGCAAAGAGTATCTGTTCCCGGCTATTCCGCAGTGCATCCTGGATGTAAACCTGGAGAGCCAGACTGTGACCGTTCACATTCTGGATGGTCTTCTGGATCTGTAGAGTGGAGGGCAGAAACCATGAATTATCATATTTTGACGCTGTTTCCGGAGATGGTGTTAGACGGCTTAAACACCAGCATCATCGGCCGGGCAGCCGGAAAAGGCCTGCTTTCCATTGAGGCGGTCAATATCCGGGATTACACCAAAGAAAAGCACGGTCACGTGGATGATACTCCGTACGGCGGCGGTGCCGGCATGGTGATGCAGGCTGCTCCGGTCTGCGATGCCTACGAGGCACTTTGTGAGCGCATTGGCAAGCGTCCCCGCGTGCTTTATATGACCCCGCAGGGCCAGACCTTCAACCAGAAGATCGCGGAGGAACTGGCACAGGAGGAGGACCTGGTATTTTTATGCGGCCATTACGAGGGTATCGATGAGCGCGCGTTAGAGCTGATCGTGACCGATTACCTCTCCGTGGGCGATTACGTTCTGACTGGCGGCGAGCTTCCGGCCATGGTCATGATCGACTGCATTTCCCGCCTGGTGCCGGGAGTCTTAAATAACGATGTCTCCGCGGAGATCGAGTCCTTTCACGACAATCTCCTGGAGTATCCGCAGTACACCCGTCCGGAAGTGTACCAGGGCATGCGCGTGCCGGAGGTGCTCCTTTCCGGACACCACAAAAATATTGAGACCTGGAGACGTCAGCAGTCCATGAAGCGGACCCTGGAGAGACGTCCGGATCTTTTAGAGGACGCGAATCTGTCGAAGAAAGAGCGGCAGTATCTGGCGGAGCTGATCCGTGAATCGGAGACTGCAAAAGCAGAAGCACAGGCGCAGAAATGTACGGGATCAGACAGTCCTGAGCCGCAGGAATAAGCCATTTTGCGGATGAAAATTGCGAATAAATTATATAAAATAGTGCTTGCAATTTATCTGCCCCTATGATATCATTATATTGTTGTGACTAGAAAAAGAGATGTTCCTCTGTTGCGGAAGAAGCATTAAAGAACATCAAACATATGAAGGAGGATCACACAAATGAACGAAATTATTAAGAACATTGAAGCAGCACAGTTAAAGGCTTCCGTACCGGAGTTTTCCGTAGGCGATACCGTTAAGGTCTACAACAAGATCAAAGAGGGTAACCGTGAGAGAATCCAGGTATTCGAGGGTACCGTAATCAAGAGACAGAACGGCGGCGCAAGAGAGACCTTCACCGTTCGTAAGAACTCCAACGGCATCGGCGTAGAGAAGACCTGGCCGGTTCATTCCCCGTTCGTAGACAACATCGAGGTTGTCAGAAGAGGTAAAGTAAGACGTGCAAAACTGAACTACTTAAGAGACAGAGTAGGTAAAGCTGCTAAGGTTAAAGAGTTAGTAAAATAATTTTGCGTGGAACAGGGGACAATGAAAATTGTCCCTTTCTGCGTATTATGCGCCGAAAACGCATAGAACAGGAAAGTGGGGAGGTTGCTTGCAACTCCCCATTTTTTGCCAATGTGGAATAGAAACATGGACAGAAGCGCGTGATTGTCACGATAGAATGGAGTATAAATAAGTGGATTTTTATCTGAGTGAAGAACAGAACATGATCCGGAAAATCTGCAGCTGGATCGTGGATGTGGTAGTGGCACTGGCTTTCGCCTGGTTCTGCCTGGCGTTTTTTGGAACCCAGGTTACCGTGAACGGACAGTCCATGCACCCGCTTTTAAGTTCCGGCGACATTGTTTTAATGAACCGGCTGACGTATGAAATCGGCAAACCGGACCGTATGGATGTGGTCGTGTTTGAGCGGGAAGACCAGAAGACGAATGTAAAACGCGTGGTAGCCATTCCGGGCGATGTGGTCCAGATCGTAGATGGGAAATTGTATGTAAATCAGGAAAAAGTTTCCCTGCCGGATGACCGCAAAATATCGCTTGCCGGACTGGCGGAAAAACCGGTTACGCTGGAAGAAAAGGAATATTTTCTGCTGGGGGACAATCCGGACAGCAGCGAGGACAGCCGCTTTGCCAACATTGGAAATGTCCGGGAAGACCAGATCATCGGGAAAGTGTGGCTGCGTCTGTTCCCACTCATCCATATCAGCCTGATCCGGTCCTGATGGGGGTTGGAGTTCCACGACCAGTCAGAGAAACAGCAGTTGTGGGAGCGCAATTAAAAAAGAGAACACGAAACTGATAGAACATGAAATAGAAAACATAGGAGGAACATCCGTGAATATACAGTGGTATCCAGGGCACATGACCAAAGCGAAACGTGCCATGAAAGAAGACATCAAACTGATTGATCTCATCATTGAAGTGGTGGACGCCCGTGTGCCGTTAGCCAGCCGCAACCCGGATATTGATGAGCTTGGAAAGGGCAAGGCAAGACTGATCCTGCTTAATAAATCGGATCTTTCCAGTGAGCGTTACAATGAGGCATGGACGAACTGGTTTAAGGAAAAAGGATATTTTGTTGTAAAGATCAATTCCAGAAGCGGTGCCGGCATCAAACAGATCAACGGTGTTGTGCAGGAAGCATGCAAAGAGAAGATTGAGCGTGACCGCCGCAGAGGCATTATGAACCGCCCGGTGCGCGCCATGGTAGTGGGAATCCCGAACGTAGGAAAGTCCACATTTATCAATTCCTTCGCCGGAAAAGCCTGTGCCAAGACCGGAAACAAACCGGGCGTGACCAAGGGCAACCAGTGGATCCGTTTAAACAAGACCCTGGAGCTTTTAGATACCCCTGGTATCCTCTGGCCGAAATTTGAGGATCAGAAAGTAGGTCTCCTGCTGGCATTTATCGGCTCCATCAACGATGAGATATTAAATAAGGACGAGCTGGCGCTGGAGCTTTTGAAACTGTTGCAGAAGCATTATCCGGATGTGTTAAAAGAACGCTATAAGATCGATGAAACTTCCGATGAAAACCTGCTGATCCAGGTGGCAAAGGTGCGCGGATGCCTGGCCAAAGGCGGCGAGCCGGATTACAGCCGCGCGGCAGCTCTGGTGATCGACGATTACCGCAGCGGCAAGCTGGGACGCATTACCCTGGAGTTTCCGCCGGTGAAGAAGGAAAATGGGGATAATAAAACAGATTCCACGCAGAAATCAGATGCTGCAGACCAGAACAGCGGGAATGGGGAGGCGTAGGACATGGCACTGAGAACCTTAACCGGAGAAAAACTCGAGGCTGAGCGTGCCCGCCTGGCCATCATGCGGGAGTATGAGGACACTTACGCGGCTTGTACCGCTATTTGCGGTATTGACGAGGCAGGACGCGGTCCGTTGGCAGGTCCGGTCGTGGCCGGGGCAGCTATTCTGCCGGTGGATTGTGAGATCTTGTTTTTGAATGATTCCAAAAAGCTTTCCGAGAAGCGCAGAGAGGCTCTGTTTGAGGAAATCAAAGAAAAAGCAGTGGCCTGGAGCGTGGGAATTGTTGGTCCGGATGTGATCGACGAGATCAATATTTTACAGGCTACCTACGAGGCAATGCGGCAGGCCATTGCCGGACTGTCCGTGCGGCCGGATCTGCTCTTAAATGACGCGGTGACGATCCCGGGTGTGCCGGTCAATCAGGTCCCGATCATCAAGGGTGACGCGAAGAGTGTTTCCATTGCGGCAGCCAGCATCCTGGCAAAAGTGACCAGGGACCATATGATGGTTGAGTACGACGCGCTGTTTCCAGAGTACGGCTTTGCGAAGCACAAAGGATATGGAACGGCAGCGCATATCGCGGCACTGAAAGAGTTTGGGCCGACACCGATTCACCGCAGAACATTTATTAAGAAATTTGTGTAAAGGTAAAACGGTCAACAGAAAATATTTCAGAAGCAATGGAGTGTGCGCAGAAAGAAAGCACAGGTGTGAATGGACAACAGACAAAATAAACGTGAGACCGGAACCCGGAAAGAAGAACTGGCAGCGGAGTATCTGACCCGCCATGGCGTCCGCATTCTGGAACGGAATTTCCGCTGTCATCAGGGCGAAATTGACCTGATTGGGAGGGATGGGCGTTATCTGGTGTTTTTTGAGGTAAAATACCGGAAAACAGAACGGAATGGCATGCCGGCGGAGGCAGTTGGCTATGTGAAGCAGCAGCGGATCCGCTATACGGCGCAGTTCCATCTGTACAGCCGCCGTTATCCGGAGGATATGCCATGCCGCTTTGATGTGGTGAGCATCCTGGGGGACCAGATCACCTGGATCCGGGATGCGTTCTGTTGAGAGATTGGAAACGAAAAGGAGAGAATACAGATGGAGCAGAACGCGTGGATTCGGAAACGAAACAATGTGACAGCAGAAAATCAGACAGGAACAAAAAATCCAGCAAGTCCGGAAATCGAAATCCGTGAGAAGAACGCCGTTACCTATCTGGCCTTTCCGGCCCTGGATGCGACTGGTCTGGTGAGCCATGCCTTTTCCACCCGCCATGGCGGTGTCAGCGAGGGCGTATTCTCCACCATGAATTTTAGTTTTGCCAGGAATGACAACCCGGAACATGTTCTGGAGAATTACCGCCGTATGGCGTCGGTTCTTGGAACGGATGTGGAAAAGATGGTGCTTTCCTACCAGACCCACACCACCAATGTCCGCAAGGTGACAGAGGAAGACGTGGGAAAGGGTATTGTGAAGGAGCGGGAGTACCAGGATGTGGATGGCCTCATTACCAACATTCCGGGGATCACGCTGGTGACATTTTACGCGGACTGTGTGCCGCTGTATTTTGTGGATCCGGTTCACAAAGCGATTGGCCTGTCTCATTCCGGGTGGAGAGGAACTGTGAATCGTATGGGAAAGGCAACGCTTGCGGCTATGAACCGGGAATATGGCACGAATCCGGCCGATGTCATTGCCTGCATCGGACCGAGCATCTGTCAGGACTGCTTTGAGGTGGGACCGGAAGTGGCAGAGGCGTTTGCCGCGGAATTCGCGGAAGAGTACCACAAAGAACTGTTCTACCGGAAAGAAAACGGAAAGTACCAGGTGGATCTCTGGAGGGCGAACCAGATTGTTCTCCAGGAGGCAGGAATTCCGGAAACGCAGATCCACACAACGGACATCTGCACACGCTGCAATCCCACGCATCTCTTTTCCCACCGGATCATGGGAACGGAGCGGGGCAACCTGGCAGCATTTCTGGCACTGAGGGAGTGAATGCCAGGAAGACGCGGGAACCTGGCAGGAGGTGCACCGAGGCCCGATTGCTTTTGAAATGCAGGAAATGTTATCAGACAAAAAGAGCTTCGCACAGCAGATGATATACTGTGCAAAGCTCTTTTTCCATGCGATTTTTAAAACTTACCGGATTGTCTGGTAATAATCGTATCCGTCTGACTGATAGCGTTTTACCAGTTTCTGGATCTTTTCGGTCGGAGACAGGGCAGCGCCGATGGAAACGTCGTGGTTGAACGAGTTGATGATCGCTGCAAGATACTTGCTCATATCAGCCTCCAGATACCACTCACGCTCTAACAGCTCTTTCGGGCGGTAGTTTAAGTTTGTGGTGATGACATAGTCGATGTAGCCGTTCTGGTAGTACTGGTCGAATTTTTCCAGTCCGCTGGTGAACAGACCGAAGGTACAGCAGATGATAACTTTCTCTGCCTTGCGGTCTTTTAATTCTCTTGCGGTATCTAACATGCTCTCGCCGGAGGAGATCATGTCGTCAATGATAAGGACAGTCTTTCCTTCCACGGAGCTTCCCAGGAACTCATGCGCTACGATCGGGTTGCGGCCGTCGATGACTCTGGAGTAGTCGCGGCGCTTATAGAACATACCCATATCAACACCCAGGTTGTTGGCGAGGTATACGGCACGGTTCATGGCACCCTCATCCGGGCTGATGATCATTAAGTGGTCTTTGTCGATCTTTAAGGAAGTGTCGTGGGTGAACAGTGCTTTTACGAACTGATAAGTTGGCATGAAGTTATCGAAGCCGTTTAACGGAATTGCGTTCTGAACGCGCGGGTCGTGAGCATCGAAGGTGATGATGTTATCTACGCCCATAGCGGTCAGCTCTTCCAGTGCCATAGCGCAGTCCAAAGACTCACGTTTGGTACGTTTGTGCTGGCGGCCCTCATATAAAAACGGCATAACAACGTTGACGCGGTGCGCAGTAGCCACGGAAGCACCGATGATGCGCTTCAGATCCTGATAGTGATCATCCGGGGACATGTGGTTTGTGTAGCCGCATACGCTGTACGGGATGCTGTAGTTGGTTACATCCACCATTGCGAACAGATCCACACCGCGGACCGATTCATTGATGACTGCCTTTGCCTCGCCGGAACCAAAACGCGGGCATTTGCAGTCCAGAAGATAGGAATCCACATCGTAGCCGCGGTAGTTTAAATCCTGCTGGCGGCGAAGCAGCTCCTCCGTATCGTTGCGGCGGAAGGTAACAATGTGATCGTTTATCTTGGTTGCCAGATCCTTACAGCTTTCCAGGGCAGCGAGTTTTAACGGCGCTACCGGTAAAATGTCATTAAACACATAGTTGTTAGCCATTGGTACATACTCCTTCAAGTAGAATGTTAAGTTGTTATAATCCATACTATTTATATCCTTTAAAAATGGAAGCGTCAAGAGTTCGGGGACATTTTGTAAAAAAATACAGGAAAAACAGCAATTTGGACGAAAACGCAGGGCTGATTGCTTTGACAAAGAACGGGAATATTGTTATGATGAAAAGAAGTGCAGGCGAATGCCTGACAGAAAGGACGATTTATGAAGAAACAGAAAGGACATCTGATAAAATCCGTCGATCCGGGTTCTATTGCGGAGGAACTGGAGCTGGAACCGGGTGACCGGCTTCTCACCATCAACGGAAATGAAGTAGAGGATATCTTTGATTACGAATATTATGTAGACAGCGAGAGTATGGTCATGCTTGTGGAGAAAGCAGACGGAGAACAGTGGGAGCTGGAAATCGAAAATGAGTATCAGGATCTTGGCATCACATTTGAGAACGGCCTGATGAGTGATTACAAGTCCTGCAGCAACAAATGTATTTTCTGCTTTATTGACCAGATGCCGCCTGGCATGCGTGAGACGCTTTATTTTAAGGACGACGATTCCCGCCTCTCCTTCCTGCAGGGCAACTATGTAACGCTGACCAACATGAAGGAGCACGACATTCAGCGTATCATCGATTTTAAGCTGGCGCCGATCAATATTTCCGTGCATACCACAAACCCAAAGCTGCGCTGCGAGATGCTGCACAACCGGTTTGCCGGGGATGCCTTAAAAAAGATTGACCGGCTCTGTGAGGCGGAGATTCCCATGAACGGGCAGATCGTACTGTGCAAAGGGGTCAATGACCGGGAAGAGTTAGACCATACCATCCGGGATATGACAAAGTACCTGCCGTATATGCAGAGCGCCTCTGTGGTGCCGGTCGGACTTTCCAAGTACCGGGACGGCCTGTATCCGTTAAAACCATTTGAAAAAGAAGACGCAGAGAATGCCATCGATATCATTGAAAAATGGCAGAAGATCGTGTACGAGCAGTACGGTTTTCATTTCATCCATGCCAGCGATGAGTTTTATATCCTGGCGGAGCGGGAGCTTCCGGAGGAAGAGCGCTACGACGGCTTCCCACAGCTGGAAAACGGTGTGGGTATGCTGCGTCTGCTGGACACCGAGGTGACGGAAGCATTAGATGCGCTGCCAAAGGATCTGAAGGTGAAGACGGAGGTCTTATCCATTGCCACGGGAAGACTGGCTTATCCGTATCTGAGAAAGCAGCTGAATAAGATCGAGGCGAAGTTCCCGCAGAAAAAAGTAAATCTGTATGCCATCCGCAACGACTTTTTCGGGGAAAGCATCACCGTGGCGGGACTGATTACCGGCCAGGACCTGAAAAAACAGCTTTCTGTCGTGCCGCTCGGCGAGCGGGTCCTGCTGCCCATCTGCATGTTCCGAAGCGGTGAGGAGGTTTTCTTAGATGACCTTACCCGCACCGATGTGCAAAATGCTTTACAAGTTCCGGTGAATATTGTAAAATCAAGCGGTCAGGATCTGGTAGATGCCGTTCTTGGCCTGGAAGAAGAACAAGATACCGTCTATGACGGATATGAATTAAAGGAGATCACACATGAGTAAACCAATCGTTGCCATTGTAGGGCGCCCGAACGTGGGAAAGTCCACCCTGTTTAACGTACTGGCAGGGGAGACTATCTCCATCGTAAAGGATACGCCTGGAGTAACCCGAGACAGAATTTACGCGGACTGTACCTGGCTGAACATGAATTTCACGCTGGTCGATACCGGCGGTATTGAGCCGGACAGCCGTGACATCATCCTGGCGCAGATGCGCGAACAGGCACAGATCGCGATCGACACCGCAGATGTCATCATCTTCATTGTAGATGTGCGTCAGGGCCTGCAGGACTCCGACTCCAAGGTTGCGGATATGCTCCGCAAATCCGGTAAACCGATTGTCTTAGCAGTCAATAAGGTAGACAGCATTCAGAAATTCGGAAACGATGTCTATGAGTTCTACAACCTGGGAATCGGCGATCCGATCCCGGTTTCCGCAGCTTCCCGCCTGGGAATCGGCGACCTGTTAGACGAGGTGTCCAAGCACTTTACCCTCGAGCAGTTAGAGGAAGAGGAAGATGAGCGTCCGCGCGTTGCCATCATCGGAAAGCCGAACGTAGGAAAATCTTCTATTATTAATAAGCTTCTCGGCGAGAACCGCGTGATCGTTTCCAACATTGCCGGAACGACCCGTGACGCGGTCGATACCGAGGTGGTATACAACGGAACCGAGTATATCTTCATCGATACCGCAGGACTGCGCCGCAAGAGCAAGATCAAGGAGGACCTGGAGCGCTACAGCATCATCCGTACCGTATCTGCCGTAGAGCGTGCCGATGTAGTCATCCTGGTTATCGACGCTACCGAAGGTGTAACGGAGCAGGACGCAAAAATTGCGGGTATTGCGCATGACCGCGGCAAGGGCATCATCGTTGCAGTCAACAAGTGGGATGCCATTGAGAAGAACGACAAGACCATCTACGAGTTTACCAGAAAGGTAAAAGATACTCTGTCCTTCATGCAGTACGCCGAGATGGTGTTCATTTCCGCGGTAACCGGACAGCGCATGAACAAGATGTTTGAGCTCATCGATATGGTACGCGAGAACCAGACCCTGCGCATCGCGACCGGCGTGCTCAACGAGATTATGACCGAGGCTGTGGCAATGCAGCAGCCGCCGTCTGACAAGGGCAAGCGCTTAAAGCTTTATTATATGACCCAGGTTGCGGTAAAACCGCCGACCTTTGTTATATTCGTAAACGACAAGGAACTGATGCATTTCTCCTATGTGAGATATCTGGAAAACCGGATTCGTGAGTCCTTCGGATTTAAGGGTACCGCTTTAAAATTCCTGATCCGTGAGAGGAACGGAAAGGAGGATTAAATGGAACGAGCAGTCTGCCTGATCATGGGCTATGTGTTCGGCCTGTTTCAGACCGGTTACCTTTACAGCAGATCCAAACATATGGATATCCGCAACTACGGAAGCGGGAACTCCGGAAGTACCAATGTTCTTCGCGTTATGGGAAAAAAGGCGGGACTCGTTGTATTTTTAGGCGACGCAGGCAAGATGATTCTTGCCTGTCTTCTGACTCGCTTTTTATTCCGGGCGCATCCGGAGCAGATGTATGTATATCTGCTCTATACGGGCTTTGGCGTGATCCTGGGACATAACTTTCCGTTTTATATGGGTTTTAAGGGCGGAAAGGGCATTGCGGCGTCTGCCGGGCTTTTGGCCTCCACAGACTGGCGTGTCATGCTGGTCTGTCTGGTGGTGTTTGTGGCAGCAGTTGCCATCACCCGCTATGTATCGCTTGGCTCCATCCTTGTCATGATCTTTTTCTTTATCGGGATGGTCTTTTGCTGCCTGCGCGGTGATTTTGGCATTGCGGCAGCGTATCAGCCGGAGTTTTGTGTCCTGGCAGCCCTGATCTCCCTCATGGGAATCTGGCGGCATCACGCAAATATCCGAAGACTTTTAAACGGCACCGAGAATAAACTGGGTGCCAGAAAGGAATAGAGGATTTATGGCAAAAGTTGGTGTGATCGGCGCGGGAAGCTGGGGAACAGCCCTGGCATTTCTGCTGCATGAAAACGGCCATCAGGTAACAGAATGGTCTGTTTTTGAGGCAGACGCAGAATCCCTGCGGACAACAAGGCGCTTAAAAACACTTCCGGACCTGGTACTCCCGGACGATATGGAGTTTACTTCCGATCTGGAACTGGCTATGAAGGATAAGGACCTGCTGGTGACTGCAGTTCCGTCTATTTATGTGCGGGAGACTGCGCAGAAGATGAAACCGTTCTTAAAAGAAGGACAGATTGTTGTCAATGTGGCGAAGGGCATCGAAGAGGCAACCCTCATGACACTGACGGATATCCTGGAAGAGGAACTCCCGGGTGCCGATGTGGCCGTGCTTTCCGGACCGAGCCATGCGGAGGAGGTGAGCCGCGGGCTTCCGACCACCTGTGTGGCAGGCGCAAAGACAAGAGAAACTGCGGAAAAAATCCAGAACATCTTTATGAGCCCGGTATTTCGTGTATACATCAGCCCGGATGTGCTCGGCATTGAGATTGGCGGCGCGTTAAAGAATGTTATCGCGCTTGCTGCCGGTATCGCGGACGGACTGGGTTACGGCGATAACACGAAGGCAGCGCTCATCACCCGCGGCGTGGCAGAGATCAGCCGCCTCGGCATGGCAATGGGCGGAAAGATGGAAACCTTCGCGGGCCTGACCGGAATCGGAGACCTGATCGTGACCTGTGCCAGCATGCACAGCCGCAACCGCCGCGCCGGCATCCTCATCGGCAAAGGCTATTCCATGAAGGAGGCCATGGATGAGGTGCAGATGGTGGTAGAGGGCGTGTACTCCGCGAAAGCAGGATTGGCACTCGCAAAAAAATACCAGATTTCCATGCCGATCATTGAGGCAGTCAACGAGGTCCTGTTTGACGGCAAGTCCGCGAAAGAAGCAGTAGGAGACCTGATGCTGCGGGATAAGACAGTAGAAAGTCAGAATATTCCGTGGTAAATTTTATTTGTTTTTCGCTTTAGCGCAAGAAAGTTCTTGACAAGCGTTTTTGAGACTACTATAATTAGCTCAACTTTAAGGATGAGGCTTCCTGAAGGTTCAGGGAGCCTTGTTTTGATTAAGTAAACATATCAGGAATGTGCCGTGAGTGCGTTCCATGATGAAAGAGGAGGAAACATTATGAAGAAAAAACTGGTTAGTTTTGGTATGGCAGCTATGGTAGCAGCATCCTTAGCAGCATGTGGCGGCAGCAAGCCGGCAGAAACTACCGCAGCAGCAGACAGCGCAGAGACCACTGCAGCAGCAGAGGGTGCAGAGACTGAGGCAGCAGCAGAGGGCGCAGAAGGCGGCACCTTAAAGGTAGGCGTAATCGGACCGTTAACCGGTGCAGGCGCAGCTTACGGTAACGCAGTTGCAAACGGCGCAGAGCTGGCAGCAAAAGAGATCAACGAGGACGGCGGCGTAAACGGCATGAACATCGAGGTGAAGGCCGAGGACGACGAGAACGATCCGGAGAAATCCATCAACGCATACAACACCTTAAAAGACTGGGGTATGCAGGTATTAGACGGCCCGACCACTTCCAAGCCATGTATCGCAGTAGGCGCAGAGGCTGAGGCAGACAACTTGTTCCTGATCACTCCGTCCGGTTCCGCAGTTGAGTGCGTAGCAACCGACAACGCATTCCGCGTATGCTTCGCAGACCCGGATCAGGGTACCGCTTCCGCTCAGTACATTGGCGAGAACAAGCTGGCTACCAAGATCGCAATCATCTACGACAGCTCCACTGAGTATTCTTCCGGTATCCGTGAGGCATTTGTTGCAGAGGCAGCAAACCAGGGCCTGGAGATTGTAGCTGATGAGGCATTTACCGCAGACAGCAACACCGACTTCTCCGTACAGCTTGACAAGGCAAAAGACGCAGGCGCAGAGCTGGTATTCCTTCCGATCTACTATCAGGAGGCTTCCATCATCTTAAAGCAGGCAAGCGACAAAGAATACGCACCGATCTTCTTCGGCTGCGATGGTATGGACGGTATCCTTTCCGTAGAGAACTTTGATACTTCCCTGGCAGAGGGTCTGATGCTCTTAACTCCGTTCTCCACCACTGAGGAGAGCAGTAAGGCATTTACTGAGGCTTATGTAGCAGCTTACGGCATCGAGCCGAATCAGTTTGCTGCAGATTCCTACGATGCAGTCTACGCAATCAAGGCAGCAGCTGAGCAGGCTGGCGTTACCGCTGATATGAGCGCTTCCGATATCTGTGACGTATTAAAGCCGGCTATGACCGAGATCTCTATTGATGGCCTGACTGGTGCAGGCATGGTTTGGAACGCAAACGGCGAGCCGAACAAGGCACCGAAGGCTGTTAAGATCGTAAACGGCGCATACGAGATGCAGTAATTTTGCTGTTTGTGTAACGTGTGAACAGGCAACAAAATATCCGAAAGGGGATCGTCCGACCGGGCGGTCCCCTTTTTCTTTGTATGATAGGAAATTGCGTCCTATCATACAAAAAGCGCTCCGCAGGGATGCGCACTCGGCGCAATGGTAGATGGTTGCCGAAGCAACCGCGCCTCGGCGCGAGAATCCGGCAAGCCGAATTCTTTTTCGTTTACAGGAGAGCTTGTCTTTTCTGCACGGACAAATGGCGCATCTTCGCGAACTTTCGCTTGAACTTCCCATATGACTATGCTATAATTCCAGTTATGTTTTATTTTCTATAGAAAAAGTAAAGAGGTGGTAGGTACATGAGTTTTCTGTCTTATTTGATTAACGGAATCAGCCTGGGCAGTGTATACGCAATCATTGCATTGGGCTACACCATGGTTTACGGCATCGCGAGAATGCTGAACTTTGCTCATGGTGATATTATTATGGTAGGCGGCTTCGTCATCTTTACCATGGTAAGTACCCTGGGACTCCCACCGATGGCGGGCGTTCTGGTGGCAGTCATCGCCTGTACGGTGCTTGGTGTTGTGATCGAGCGTGTGGCTTATAAGCCGCTGCGTGGCGCGTCTTCCCTGGCCGTTCTGATCACGGCTATCGGTGTCAGCTATCTGCTGCAGAACGTAGCACTGCTGATCTTTGGCTCCAACGCACGTCAGTTCACATCTGTAGTGAACGTGCCGAGCTTAAAGCTGGCCGGCGGCGCGCTGTCCATTTCCGGTGTTACACTGGTTACGATCATTACCTGTATTGTGATCATGGTGGCCCTGACTACTTTCATCAACAAGACCAAGGTTGGTCAGGCTATGCTGGCTGTATCGGAAGATACCGGCGCAGCTACCCTGATGGGCATTAATGTTAACAGCACCATCGCTATTACCTTCGCGATCGGTTCTGCCCTGGCGGCAATTGCAGGCGCGCTGTTGTGTTCCGCTTATCCGTCCCTGACTCCGTATACCGGTTCCATGCCGGGTATCAAGGCTTTCGTGGCAGCCGTATTCGGCGGCATCGGCTCCATTCCGGGCGCCCTCATCGGCGGCGTACTCCTTGGAGTGATCGAGAACCTTTCCAAGGCATATATTTCTTCCCAGCTTTCTGACGCCATCGTATTCGCAGTGCTGATCGTCGTGCTTCTGGTACGTCCGACCGGAATCCTGGGCAAAAAGATTACGGAGAAAGTGTAGGTGAATGGAATGAAGAAGAACAAAGTATTAGTCCAGAACAGCATCACTTACGCCATCGTAATTGCCTGCTGGATCCTGGTGCAGATTCTTGGAGCAACCGGACACATGACCAGCCTGTTAAAGGGACTTTTAGTTCCGCTGTGTATCTATGTGATCCTGGCTGTATCCTTAAACTTAACTGTTGGTATCCTGGGTGAGTTAAGCCTGGGCCATGCCGGTTTCATGTGTGTGGGCGCGTTTACCGGCGCGTTTTTCACCAAGTGCATGGAGAACGCGATCCCATCTGTCGGCATGCGTTTCTTCCTGGCTCTGATCATCGGAGCAGCAGTAGCAGGTGTGTTTGGCATCATCATCGGTATTCCGGTACTGCGCTTAAAAGGTGACTACCTGGCTATCGTAACCCTGGCCTTCGGTGAGATTATCAAGAACCTCATCAACGTTATGTATGTGGGCCTGGATTCCAACGGATTCCATTTTTCCATTAAGGATACCACATCCCTTGGCATGGGCGCCGACGGCGTTGTCATCATCAAGGGCGCTCAGGGTATCACCGGTACCCCGAAGGCGGCAACCTTTACGGTAGGCATCATCCTGGTGCTCATCACCCTGTTTATCGTATTAAACCTGATCAATTCCCGTACCGGACGCGCTATCATGTCCATCCGTGACAACCGCATTGCGGCAGAGTCCGTGGGAATCAATATCACCAAGTACAAACTGATGGCCTTTGCCATTTCCGCAGCCCTGGCAGGTGTTGCAGGTGTTCTGTATGCCCACAACTTATCCTCCCTGGCAGCAACCCCGAAGAACTTCGGCTACAACATGTCCATCATGATCCTGGTATTCGTGGTACTGGGCGGTCTGGGCAACATCCGCGGTTCCATGATCGCGGCCATCATCCTGACCATGCTTCCGGAGCTTCTGCGCAGCCTGAACGATTACCGTATGCTGATCTACGCAGTGGTCCTCATTGTCATGATGATCTTCAACTCCAGCCCGAAGGCAATTGAGATGAGATCTGTCTTCATGGACCGCATCAAGAAGAATAAGAAATCTGCAAAGGAGGCTGCATAATATGGCTA
>CAKRRJ010000056.1 GCA_934394615.1 uncultured Lachnospiraceae bacterium | reverse complement strand
GCTCCGCGTTCAGGCGCTCCAGATCTATATCTGCCATGACTGTCTCCGGGACAAACCGGCCGGATTCTGCCAGGCGGGTGCCATTCTCCGCAATGATATTGTGGCCGCCAAATACCAGATCCTGGGTAGATTCGCCCTCTCCGGCATTGGCATACACATAACCGCAGATGAGTCTTGCGGACTGACCGCAGATCAGCTCCCGGCGGTAGGAATCTTTTCCGACTACCTCATCACTGGCGGAGCAGTTCACAATGACGGTGGCACCGGCCAGCGCATGACGGATGCTCGGTGGACACGGCACCCATACATCCTCACAGATCTCTGCCGCTACCGTAAGCTTCGGATTCTCTTTACAAGTAAACAGCAGATTGGTTCCCATAGGCACCTGGGTATCCAGCCAGTCCGTCATAACCGGTGTTTCCATTCCCGGCGTGAAATGGCGCAGCTCGTAGAACTCGGAATAGTTCGGCATATTGGTCTTGGTCACCAGGCCGAGAAGTTCTCCATCGCAGATGGCTGCTGCCACATTGTAAAGCTTGCCCTCATGTTCCCAGGGAAGTCCTGCAAAAACAAGCATCTTTCTTCCCTTTGTAAAATCCACAAGATTTTTTAATTCGTCTTTTACCTGTTCCAGCAGTACTTCCTGCAAAAACAGGTCGTTACAGGTATATCCGGAAAGACACAGCTCCGGGAATACCAGAAGCTCCACGCGCTTCTTTTCATATTCTTCTATAATACTGCAGATTTCCTGCCGGTTATGAACCGGATCCGCAACTTTAATCTTTGGTGTAGCTGCCGCTGCGCGGAAAAAGCCGTCTCTCATGTTTATTTCCTCCTGACGGAATACGCACGGTTTTTGTTCGCCCACTGCGTAAACTGTGCATACTATTGCAGACAGTATAACATATCCTGCACCAAAAATAAAGCACGATAAGATTCCAATTCCATTTACATTCAGGACATTTTCCTGTACAATGTCCTGTGAGGAGGGATAACCATGAGAGTATCAACCAAAGGACGCTATGCACTGCGTATGATGATCGAATTTGGCCTGAATCCGGACCAGTGTACCAAGATCAGCCAGGTGGCAGCACGCCAGGGCATTTCCGATAAATATCTGGAACAGATCGTTTCACTTCTTCACAAAGCCGGTTATGTGCGGAGTATCCGCGGTGCCCAGGGCGGCTATATGCTTACCAGAAAACCAGAGGAATACACCGTCGGCATGATCCTTCGGGCCGCAGAAGGCAGCCTCGCCCCGGTCTCCTGCCTGGACGAAGACATCAATCACTGCGAACACGCCGGGCGCTGCACCACGTTAACGATCTGGCAGCAGTTAAAAGACGCCATCGACAACGTAGTAGACAACACCACCCTTGCCGATCTGGTCGAGGAGCAGAGGAATATGCCAGACGCAAACCTCATGTAAATTGCATATTTATGCAAGTTTTAAAACAGGATATGCACGGGAACCGATAGTTCCCGTGCATATCCTGTTTTTACTTGCTGATCAAAATCCCATCCGGTCTTTTACGATCTGCGGAATTTCCCCTTTTTTGAAAAAGCTGCTGTATGTATTCTCCACACTGTCTTCCTCTTCCGCTTTTCCCGTTTTATCTGCCACGGTTACATCTACTGCCAGATCTTCTACCTCATACATTGGATCGTAGTAGAGCATCCGCTCATTGCGGGTCATATCGCCCAGGGCTTTCAATTCTTCCGGATCAGTAAATGTGATCTCCTGGTAAGAATCTGTCTTTGGAGCGTAGCCGCGCACGGTTACAGAAACAATTTTATCCGCAAGCTCTTCGTTCTTCACAGAGACACCATTCTGTTCCAGAAGCGCGATGGTCTTTTTAAAGGACGGATAAACCGGATAAAAATCCTGGTCCCGCACATCCGGACCGTAATAATAGTTCCAGACATCCTCGTCATCATACTCTGTTTTTTTCGGGTTGTTCCACCATGCAATGGCTTTTTCATCGGTCTCACTGGTAAAGCGGATCAGCCCCACAGGCATCTCCTCTTTCATCTGATCCAGGGTCATGCCGGAAAATTCCTGCTGGTATGTGGAAAGCAGTTCCTGCCTCTCCTCAGCCGTTAAATTCTTCAGGCTCTGGTCTCCTTTGGAACGGCTCTGGCGGTAGCGCACATTAACAAATGCATCTGCATCCGCCGCAAGAAGCGGGTAGGCAGCCTTCTGGTACGCCTCATCCTGCCAGATCTTCTTGATCAGTTCATAACTCTTTGTCATATTGATGGTGTAATTGCGGCTCACCTTCCGTCCGCTCTTTAAAGTGTAAGTGACGGTCGCCGTGGTATAGCGTGTTGTTTCGCTATTTTCTGACATCTCCGCCGGAACTGCCATCTCATCTGTTACGGTCATTTCCATTGCGCCCGGATGAGTCCACTCATTCTTGCGGAAGCGGTTCTCCTCGATTCCGGCTGCCGCAAAGTTGAGGATAGTCTCCACATCCGTGCTCTGCATATGCTGTGCCATATATGGCTCCGAAGATTCTGACTCATAGCTGTAAAGCATACGATGTCCGTACATTTCCTGGTCTTCCACTACCTTTCCGTAGGAAACCCAGTTGTTTAAGCTGCTGATATCCACCGACGCGTACTGTACTTTTCCCGCGGACGGCAGATATGTATCGTATCCAAATACGTCAAACCGGAACGCAAACAGGATAGCCAGTGCCGCGAAGGTGCTGAGAGCAAGCTGTCCCTTGTGAGAGAACAGTTTCCGGAAATCAAAGTGATAGATGCTCTCGATCACACAGTGTGCAATCACGCTTCCGCAGACAACGCCAAATGCCATCCAGCCGTTAGATTGCTGCAGGGACCAGAAGAAATCACCTATGCCAAGACCTGCCACCACTGTAATGAGTATCCGGATGACCGGCTGGCTCACCGCAAAGGCCATAGCCTTTCCTGCCGCCTCCGACGGGCGCTTTTTGTAGAGGAATACTGCTGCCGCTATCAGGAGCAGCGATACGATCACCGCTGCCGCAGCCACCATAACCACCGGCTTCTGATCTGCATAGAGCGATACCGTATGGACATACTCCATGACCGGGGAAATCCGGATCAGATTTTCAAACACAGAATCGTCACCCGGATAATAATAGGACAGAAAAAAGCTTTCAAAAAAGGATTCAAGCAGGCTGGCTGCGATCGGCATATAAAACATCAGCGTCATGCTGCCGAAAAAGCCGATCACAAGATGACCTGTCATCAGGGACGCGATCACCACGGTTGTGTAACAAAGGATGTAGTAGATCATGTGCAGTACATAGGCACTCACAGCGGTTGCGCACAGAGCATCCGTGCTCACACCGTTTGCCGCGCACACGATCACGGAAGTGACCAGAGCCAGTGCGTACGGAATGGCCGGCATCAGGATGCCGTCTGCATAGTGGACCAAGAACAGGGTCTCCCGCCGCACCGGTATGCTATGGTAAAAATCCACACGCTTTCTGGAGGTTAAATAGTAGAAGCTACTAAGTCCGCAGACCAGAGAAACCGCCACTACAAAAAAAACTGCCACACCGTTTTCAAAAGAGATCCATCTTATGGACTGTTCCGAGAACCAGTTGAAGGCCTCCGCAGCTGTGCTCCAGTCCCGGTACGCCTTTCCTGCCATAAAAGCCAGAAAAACCGGATAAGCGAAAAAGCTTGCCAGGGCAATGAGGGCCGGAGCCCAGAGACGGTTTTTCCAGTCCTCTCGCATCAGCTTAAAATATAAGTTTTTTGACGTCATAACCGACTACCTCCGTTTCACTGATAAAGATTTCCTCTAAGGACAGCGGAATCGTTTCATAGAACACCGGATCCGCCTGCTGCATAACAAATTCTACATGGTTTAAATTGCCCCGCACAGTCAGGGTCAGAAGTTTTCCGCGCCGCTCGGTCTTTAAGATGTCGAGTCCGGTGAGCTGTTCCGGCTGCATGCCTTCTTTCAACACACACTGGACCTTGTGCAGGTTCATCTTCATCTCGTCCAAGTCACGGCTTAAGAGGATGCCGCCCTTATGCAGCAGTCCCACATGGTCGCAGATATCTTCGAGTTCCCGCAGGTTGTGGGAAGCAATGATCGGCGTCAGCTTCCGCTCTTCCATGTCATTTGCGAAAATACTCTTTACCGCCTGGCGCATAACCGGATCGAGACCGTCAAAGGTCTCATCACAGAACAGATACTCCGTTCCAGAGCAGATGCCGCACAGGATGGATACCTGCTTTTTCATGCCCTTGGAAAACGTATTGATCTTCCGGTTCTTCTGAAGTCCAAAGCTCTTTAAAAGGGAATCAAACCGGTTCGCGTCAAATTCCGGATAAACGATGCGGTAATAATTCATCATGTCCTGCGGCGTGGCATTTCCAAAGAAATACTGGTCATCGGAAATATAGAAGAATTTCCGTTTTGCCGCCTCGTTCTCAAAAACCTCCATACCGTCTATGGTGATACTTCCCTCGTCCGGCTTTAGCACGCCTGCCGCCATACGCAAAAACGTGCTCTTTCCGGCTCCGTTTGTCCCGATCAGGCCAAACACATTGCCCTCGCGGATGGTCGCGCTGATATGATCCACCGCAAGGATATCATCGAATTTTTTTGTGAGATTGGTTGCCTCTATCATACTGTTTCCTCTCCTCCATATTGCTCATCAGCCATGCGGACAAATGCTTCCTTTGTCATGCCAAGGCTCTTTGCCTCTGCCGCCAGGCCTGCCACCTTTTCCTCCAGCTCCCGGCGTTTCTGCTCCCGGAGCCTGCTGATGCTCCCGACAAAGCTTCCCCTTCCCTTTACCGAATAGATAAATCCGTTTCGTTCCAGCTCTGTGTAGGCACGCTGTATGGTATTCGGGTTGATGGACAATTCCGTTGCCAGGGAGCGGACAGACGGCATTTGGCTGTCCTCTTCCAAGACACCAAGGATCATCAGTTCCTTTAGCCGGTCCGCCACCTGTTCGTAAATCGGACGGCTGTCCTTATAGTCCAAATGGATCATGCTGCATTCGTCTCTCCTTTCTGCATAAGTGTATTAATCATCTTAATACACTTATATCATAGTCATAACATAAATGCAAGCATAAAATAGAAAAAACCTCCTGTCACCCTTTTGAAAGGAATGACAGGAGGTTTCTGAGTACATATTATTTTTATCAGCGAGTAGACGCCCGCACTTTTTTTCTTACAAAATAAAAGCATACCACCTGCATCACTATGGTAATGAACCAGGATGCCGGATAGGAAATGAACAATACATACAGTGACCGGTGCTGCGGAAATACACCAAAGATCCAGATCAGCCTTGTTCCGACTGTTCCAAGCACAGAAAGGATCATCGGCACGCCGGAATGTCCCATGCCGCGCAGTGATCCCGGGAACAGATCCATGATGCCGCATAAAAAATACAGAACCGAGGAGATGGAGAGAATTTGTCTTCAATGTCTGTCTCTCCTTCGTCTGTCATCTTATCTGTTTTCATTCTGTCGTTGTCTTTTGCAGTTTTTGTGCTTTTCACGCAATTTTTCTGTCAGGATTTTCACCAGTTCTGCCTCCTCAACCGGCTTTGCGATATAACCGTCCATTCCGGCCTGTTCGCACTCCCGGACACTGTCGCGTGAGGACTTCGCCGTCATGGCAAGGATGAGAATCTCCCCGGAATCCGGCCGTTTCAGGGAACGAATCTGCCGCGTCGCCTCCAGGCCGTCCATAACCGGCATCATCACATCCATGAGGACGGCATCATAAGTTCCCGGAGCGGAATCCGCAAACTTCTGCACTGCCTCCGCGCCGTTCCAGGCCTGATCCACCGCGGCACCGGCATCCGTCAGGTAAAACTCGGCAATCTCCATGTTGATTTCATTATCTTCCACAAGCAGAATCCGGAGTCCGGAAATGTCTTTTGCAGTTTTCTCTTCCTGCTCCACATCCGCACTGCCTGCCCGGTCCAGAAGAAACAGGATTCGGAACGTAAAGGTTGTCCCCTCTCCTGGCACGCTCTCCACCTCAATGGAACCGTTCATGTTTTCAATCAGTTTCTTGACGATGGACATGCCAAGACCGGTTCCTTTGTACTGCGTCCTTGCGTCTGCAGTTTCCTGCGTAAACGGTTTGAACAGCTCATGCTTTACAAAATCTTCCTGCATGCCAATGCCGGTGTCAGTGATCCAGAACTCAAAAAGCGCGCTCTCTCCGTCGCAGGAAAGCTCTTTTGCGTAGGTATCGATCCGTCCGCCCGGCTTATTGTACTTGATGGCATTGCTCAGCAGATTGACCATGATCTGGCGAAGATGCAGCGGATTGCCGATCAGCGCTGTGTGCTGAATGTTTTGGTGCCGGTAGTGGCGGATGCCCGTCTCCGTGAGCTGCGCGTCCACAAGGGAGGTGGTCTCGCTCATCAGATGTTCCAGATCAAAAGCCTCCTGGCTTTCCTCTGTCTGCACCGTCTCCATGCGGCCCATATCCAGCACATCGTTGACCAGAGCCATCAGGTGGCTGGTGGAGAGCTGAATTTTTCCAAGGCACTCCTCCACCCGCTCGCGGTCATCCATATTTTTGCGGATAATTTCCAGCATTCCCACCACGCCGTTGATCGGTGTCTTGATATCGTGGCTCATGCGGTTCAAAAACTCAGTCTTGGCTTTGCTTGCCAGATCTGCCTCCTCGTAGGCAACCTGCAGCCGTTCTTTTTCTTTCTGTTCCTTTTCATGGAAAACCGAAGTATTTTTAAACAGGATGATGCCGTGCACGACCGTCATCTCACGGCCCGCTTTTTCGTCGTACAGCGTATCCTGAGACATCAGCACGGTTTTCTGCAGCCACTCCGGCTGTCCCTTCGCTCCAAGTTCCCGGTACTCCACCGTAACCTGCTTGGAACCGCTGCGGAAACGTTCCAGAAGTTTTTCTGAGGAATCCACGATACGATAGTTTTCTAGTGTATCCTCTGTGACAAAACCCCTTCTGGAAACGCAGTATTCATCGTAAGAGCACGGTGTCTCCTGCTCAATCGCAAACTCGTCCGCATGAGCCGGGTAAAAAATCTTCTCCAGCCTGTCATGCGTTAAATCTACCGTGTATACAGCCTCTGCCGTATCCATGAGCGCATCCACATAATTTCCGTTTTCCAGAATGGACTGCTTCATCTGCTCATAATAGCGGGTGAGCTGGATTTTCTCGTTTGCTGCCACCTGACTGCTGTCATGAAAAGCCTCAAACCCAAAAATAAAATGATGCAGCCTTCCATCTGCCGTGTCGTTTATGAACAGCAGCGTCATACGGCCTCTGCGCACCATCTCCCCGTCCATATACTGATACGGAAATTCCAGCTTTTCGTGATCTTTTGTGAGCGTGCGGTTCAATGCCTCCGGCTGCAGATCCCTGCGAAGCTGCCCTCTCTCCGCTCCCTGGGCCAGTTCCTGTATGATCTGCTCCACCGCGCCGGTATAGCTTCCATCCTCCGCAAGGAAAAACTCCGAATCCGCGCGGAGCACACGGTACTGGTCCAACAGCGCATCGCAGTAAAGGCAGTCGGAGAACAGATATCCCTGAGCCTTGATCTGTTCTAACAGGCGCAGGTTCTCCTGCTGCTTTTCCGCCGTCTCCAGCATCTTGGCACGGTTTTTGTCGATGTACATGTTTTTATCCGCCTGGCGGAACAGGTCGCGCATCGTACAGGACTCAAAATCGGCAGAGATGGCATACCCGGCCGCATAACTGATCGGCATCTCCGGATGACCTTTGGAATATTCTTCCGTCTGACTGTGAACAAGCGCCAGACACGCTTCCGCTCCAGGCGCATCGAGTCCTTTTATGACCGCAAGGAACTCATCGCCGCCGTCACGTCCCACAAAATACTGCTCCGGCATGGCTGCGCGCAGCTGCAGCGCGAATGAGCGGATGTACTCATCGCCCTTCTCATGTCCGAGATTGTTGTTGATGATGCGCAGATTGTTCAAGTCGAACACGCACACCGCCACCGCCTCTCCATCTTTCAGAATGGCATCGTTATCCAGGATTTCCTCGCACTTGTTCTTGTTCGGAAGGCCGGTTGCCTCATCCAGATAGACCTTTTTCTGAAGGATGCGGTTCTGCGCCGCATAACGAAGCGCTTTAAATGTCTCCATAGCAATGAGGATGAGCAGGCCCGCGATATCGGCAAACACTACATGCTCCAGCTGATTTAACGCGGTTGCCTTCTTCTGGGAATACGCCTCGGCAAGTCCGGTCGCCTCATCACAGGTCTGGAAAAACTGCTCACTCATCTCAATGATCTGTGTGTTTTCGTATCCATATTCGCGTACAAGCTCCACTTCGCCTTTCAGGTCCGCAAAATAATCCGCAAGCTCCTGCATCTTGTCCTGAAACGCCCTGTCGTCCAGGCGCACCAGATTCAGATCATCACTTCCATAGCGCAGTCCGTTTATAATGGATTCCAGGGTTCCGATCATCTTGTCCTGCGGGCTGCCGGAATCCTCCAATTTTACCATGCGCTGGGTCATGCCGCGCACAAGTCCGGCATAGTTGACTACGCGGGCCGTTCCCTGAATTTTCCCCACAAGTGACATGATAAAGAAAAACAAAATGATCAAAACCGTTGTCAGGACTGTCATGCACGCCCGGCTTACATAGGTCAGTTTTTTATTGGTATTCTTTTTCATACTTTTGTATAGCTGCTCCCGTACAAAATAAAACTTACATGCTTATTGTATTTTCATTTTAACACAGTTTCCCAGGCATTGTCCCGTTAATTTTCTCATTATTCGGATCTTGTTTCCATTGCTGTACCGTTCGGAGTTTTCGGTTCCGCTCCGGTCCACTTCTTTCTCTGGGAAATGACAAGCCCGGCTAAAATAAGCAGCGCGCCGGCCACGGAAACCAGCGTCATGTTCTCATGCAGGATAAACACGGATAAAATAACCGTCACAACTGGAGACACATAAATGTATACACTGGTCCGCACAGCTCCAATCCACTTGGCAGCAAGGTTCCAGAACAAAAATCCTGTTGCGCTCGCTCCGATGCCAAGGAACAGGAAATTGGAGATCACCTGCGGCTTTGCGAGCACTGCCGGATCCCAGGAGGCATGCTCAAACACAAGCACCGGAATCAGAAACAAAATCGCATAATAATAGATACGCCTCGTCACCGCGATCGTCGGATAATCCCATTCCCCGATCTTTTTGATGAGCGCAGAGTAAAAACCCCAGGAGACCATCGCCAGAAACGCCAGACCATCACCAAGCGGGTTTAAATTCAGGCTCTTCTGCCCGTTCAGGCTGATGAGCGCCACCCCCGTAATGGCGATCAGAAATCCCAGATAAAACGATGCCCCAGACTTTTCCCTGAAAAACCAGCCCACCGTCACTGCCACAAAAAACGGCGCGCACGCCACAATAATGCCCACGTTGGAAGCATAGGTCATGGTGAGTGCCGTATTTTCGAGCATAAAATACAGGACCAGGCCAAAAAGGCCTGCCCCTGCAAACACAAATTCCTGTTTTTTCTCATTTAGTTTCAGATGATGCGGCCAGAATAAAAGCAGCGCAAAAAACGCCAGCACCGCACGGGTAAACAATACCTCCACCGGCTGAAAATACTGGAGGAGTACCTTCGTGGACACAAAGGTAGCTCCCCACATGATCTGCGTTCCGCACGCAAGGATATGGCCGGTTATCTGTTTTTTCTCTTCTGTCATGGTATGTATCTCCTGTTGTTCCGTCAATTTACCGGATATCTTACCACGGAACAGCCATTTTCACAAGAGTTCATTCCACTACGGAACATCCACTTCCATCCGCTTTAATTCCGGCAGCACCGTGCACAGCATCGTAATAAAGCACAGGCTTCCTCCGATCACATTGGACACCGGCTCTGCCAGGAACACACCATCCGTTCCCATATGGAGCACATACGGCATGAAATAAGTCAGCGGAACCACAATGAACACCTTTCTCAGCAGAGAGAAAAAGATTGCATGCGTCTTTTTATTCAGGGATTTAAATGTGGTCTGTCCCATATACTGCAGATCCATGAAAATGAACGCTGCAAAATACTGCTTCAGCGCCGGAACCGCATCCTGCATAAGCACAGCATCGGAACTGAACACCCGGATCAGCATATCCGGAGCCAGAACAATGACACTCCACATCACTGCGGTATAACCCAGGATCAGAAGTCCCATCACAACACCCGCTTTCCGCACCCGGGCCGGACGGCGCGCGCCATAATTGTAGCTTAAAATAGGAGAAGATCCATCATTGATTGCAGAAATCGGCGTTTCCACCAGCTGACGCACGCTGGAAACGATCGTCATAACGGAAATATAGATATCGCCTCCTGTGGCAGAAAGCACATGGTTGCAGCAGATCGTAACCAGGCTGTTGGTCAGCTGCATAATGAAACCGGCTGTTCCAAGACTGACAATCTCTTTCGCATATCCAACGGATTTTGCAAGTTCCTCTCTGTGCAGGAAACGCATCCTCAGCTCCGCTTTTCTGGTAAGAAAACGCAGCACAAAAGCTGCTGATAAAAACTGGGAAATGACGGTTGCCATGGCTGCTCCCCGCACACCAAAGCCCAGAGCAAAAATAAAAATCGGATCCAGAACCAGATTCGCCGCCGCACCGATCGCAACGGAAAGCATGCCAGTCAGGGAATACCCCTGCGCGTTGATGAAAGGATTCATGCCCACCGCGATCATGGACGGCAGCGTACCGATCAGGTAAAGCATCATATACGGGCAGGCATAAACCAGTGCCCCATCTGACGCACCGAATAATACCAGAATCGGGCGGATCAGCAGCATGCCGATTACCATCAGGATTACTCCGGTAAGGCAGAGCAGGGAAAATGACGTATTCATGATGTCATTCGCTTCCCGCGTCTCTTTTTTGCCCCTGTGAATGGAAAATAGCGGCGCGCCGCCGCTTCCGTACAGATTCGAAAACGCTGTGATGATCACGATCAGCGGAAAACAAAGTCCCACCGCGCCAAGCGCCGCCGTTCCCACCTCCGGGATCCGGGCAATGTAAATGCGGTCCACGATGTTGTAGAGCAGGTTTAAAATCTGCGCCACCAGCATCGGAACCGCCGCCCCTAAAATATTTCCAGTCACTGTACCATGTTCAAAATCAAGTTGTTTCATTTTCTGTTCATCCCTTTGTTATCGTTTTTCCTCATATGTTCTTCTTGCATTTGAGTATATCATGCGCTATTCTATATGTAAATTATTGTTTTTATATCATAATTCAATATTTTTTGTATGGAATAGAGGGAAACTATGGAACTTAGACAACTGGAATATTTTCGTGCCATCGTGGATGCAGGGACCATCAGCGGCGCTGCGAGAGAATTGCACATGACACAGCCGCCGCTTAGTTATCAGATGAAAATGCTGGAAGAAGAGCTGCAGGTTCCGCTGTTTCTGCGCGGCACCAAAAAAATCACTCTGACAGAAGCAGGCAAAACGCTCTATGAACAAGCCGAAAATCTCTTACTTCTCTCAGATCTCACAAAACGTGAAGTAATCAAATCAGGGCAAGGTGCCACTTTACATATTGGCATGACTCCCTCCACCGTTTCCATGATGTCTGATTTTCTGATTCGTTTCGCAGCGAAATATCCGAACGTACACTTCGATGTACATGAAGGATCCACATTTGCCTTAAAAGAACAGTTAGAACATCGCCAGATTGACCTGACCACCTTACGGACCCCGATTGCGTTAAACGGATGCGAAACCAAATCCCTCGCAAAAGAAACTCTGCTTGCCATGGCTGTCCCGGAACACCCGCTTTTATCCGGCCGCACCTCAATCCACCTTTCGGAGCTCTCCTGCCAGCCTCTGATTCTCTCGCACCGCTACCGGAAATATATGCTCTCTGCCTTTGAACAGGCCGGTCTTCTATGCGATATCTATTTTGCCTGCGAAGATGCGCGGACTGCTATGATGATGGCGGAAAAAGGCCTTGGAATCGCAATCTTACCAGATTCCATGCTGCCGCAGACAAACAAGTTAAAAGCCTGTTATATCACGGATGCGGATCTTTCAACAGAGGTTTTGCTTGTATGGCGTAAGGAGCGGCTTCCCGCAGAGGTACAAAATTTTCTGAATATGTGGAAGGATTAGTCCGGTAAGCTGTCCCGCACGCATAACGTCCCATATCCCACCATCGGATTCGGATATTCCGCAATTCCCGGCAGTTTCCTCGCACCTCTCCGCAAATATGCCTTCACCTTCTCCCCATACAAAAACGGATCGTTCCCGTTTACGATTCCCCACTGCATCAGAAGTGCCGCCGCTCCGCTGGCCACGGGTGTTGCAAAGGAGGTGCCAGTGACGGACTGGTACCCGCCGTTCGCCGCCGGAGCTGTGATATTTACACCTGGAGCAGCAATATCGGGTTTTACCTGGTCGGTCAGTCGGGTGAAACCGCGGCCGGAGAAATCGGCGTAGGAATTGTAAAAACTGTTGTAAGCACCCACGGTGATGACCTTGGAAGCCGCAGACGGTATCGTCAGAGTGGTATCCGGCGTTGGACGCAGGAAGCGGGTCGCCGCATTTAAGACTCCTGCAGACGGAAGCCAGAAGTCATAGCGTCCGCTTACCAGGCTAACCGGTCTCAAAAAGAAGGTCCAGATTCCTTCGTCCACAAAACTGCCCTCATCCGGGATAAAATCAAAATACAATTCCTGAGCCGTGCTGTAGGGGCCTGGCTTTCCGTAATATAAAAAGATCTGCGTTTTCCGGTAACGAAACCGGGCCGGTCCCAGTTCTTCCGAAAATGGCCCGAACCGCTCCCCGGACGGTGCCTGGAGACTAACTTCAAACTGGTCACTGTAGGATTTCCAGAGCTGGATGCTGAAGCTGCTTTCATAGGAAGAGACGGTAAACTCCACCTCTTCTGTTCTTCGCATCTGTAATGTGCCGGAGGTATGGCCGCTGGCCGCCCCCTCGTTGCCACTCCCCACAAGAATCGTTGTCCGGCCGTAATTTCTAATATCATCCAGAAAAGTCTCCAGCAGGCTACTTCCATCATGGGAACCGTAGGTATTGCCAAAGCTGATGTTAATGACCAGGGGAAGGAAACGCTCTGCCGCAAAAGCTACCGCGTAGTTGACCGCCCGCATAAGTTCGGTGGTTCTGGGGAAGCCGTCCGGGCGGGCGGTGCCGAGTTTTACAACCAGAAGATCGCTCTCATAGGCAATGCCGCGGTATGAATTGCTGTCTCCTGCCGCAATCCCCGCCACCGCCGTTCCATGTCCGCCTGCATCCACAGATGACACAATCTGCCGTGCCGCCTCCCTGCTGCCACGCTCCAGCGCACGGTTAATCTCCGCTTCCGTGTAAACTCGGTTCTGTGTCTGATCCCATAGTTCCAGTATCCGCGTAGTGCCATCCGCTCTCCGAAACGCCTCATGAAAATAATCAATCCCGGAATCCAGCACCGCAATCAGCACACCGCGCCCGCTTAAGTACGGCGGTGCTTCCTGCAAAATATTAACACAGGAGGCTGCCTTTGCCTGGTTAATGGCAAAGAACAGCCTCTTTGGTTTTTCAATATATTCGATTTGCGGCAGTACGCTGATAAGCCGAATCAGGCTTTCTTTCACAGTCAGAATCGCATACTCGTTTCGCATCTCCTCCACCTGTACGCCAAGCTCCCGCACTTCATCCAGGCTCCCGGAGTATTTTACGATCAGCTCCCAGGTTTGTTCTTCCGGGTTATAGCCGGTCTCCAGTTCGGAGGAGCGGCTGCGTTCTTCGGCAGTAGTGTCCAGAGAGAGGTTTAAGAGATTTTCCAGTTTCTGATTCACAGACATCCATGTACCTGCATTTTCTGCTTTCTATATTTCTATATGCCCGAGCAGATATTTATTCAATATCGCAGAAGCCGGTTATCCCGGCATTCCACGGAGCATAAATATGGGTATAACGTGTCCGGCTATGCAGCGACCGAACACAATACCCATATTTTGCGCAGTGGTATGCCGGGATAACCGGCTTCGGACCTTTTTATAATTCGTACAGCTTCCGGTACTTCTCCTCCAGATACTCCACATAGTACTTCGGATCAAAATCTTCCCCTGTCATATCTTTCAGGATTTCCAGGCTGGTCTTCATCTTTCCATAGCGGTGCACATGCTTTCTTAAGTACTCCTGGATCACATCCAGTTTTCCTTCTTCCAGAAGACGGTCAA
Source organism: uncultured Lachnospiraceae bacterium (assembly GCA_934394615.1). GTDB lineage: Bacteria > Bacillota > Clostridia > Lachnospirales > Lachnospiraceae > Brotaphodocola. Next base: position 1,269 of record CAKRRJ010000056.1, on the reverse strand, counting down.
AATCCATCTTTTTCTTCATCTGCGCAAGCATCTGTGCGCCAAAGGCACTGCCCAATGCGTAGGACGGGAAATATCCAAAGGATCCCTGTGCCCAGTGGATATCCTGAAGCACGCCTTCCGCGTCATTTTCCGGACGGATGCCAAGATATTCCTCGTACTTATCTGACCAGAGTTTTGGAAGTTCGTTCAGGTCCAGGTTCTCCTCAATGATCATTTTTTCCAGCTCATAGCGCACCAGCACATGTAAGCTGTAGGTAAGCTCGTCTGCCTCGGTGCGGATGAGTCCCGGCTGGACCTTGTTGATGGCACGGACGAACATTTCGCGGCCCACACCCTTTAACTGCTCCGGGAAGAGTTCTTTCATCTTTCCATACACCGGAATCCAGAAGGCTTCGCTGCGTCCAATGATATTCTCAAAGAACCGGGACTGGGATTCATGCATGCCCATGGAGGTTCCCTGTCCGGCCGGGTTCTGGCTTAAACGGTCATCGATTCCAAGCTCATACACGGCATGTCCGCTCTCGTGAATCACAGAAAATGCTGAGGAATCCACGCGGGATTTGTAGTGGGTTGTGATGCGCACATCCCGGTTGTGCAGGTTCGTGGTAAACGGATGCGCGCTGACTGCCAGCACACCCTTGGAAAAATCAAATCCCACATACTTTGCAAGGTACTCCGCAAGCTCCCGCTGTTTTTCTTCTGTATAGTCACCATCCAGGAAATCATCCTGAATGCGGACAGGGCTCTCCTCTACCTGCTTTAGCAGCGGCACAATGTGCTCTTTCAGCATGCCGAAGAATGCGTCCAGTTTCTCCATGGTAAATCCCGGCTCGTAGGAATCCAGCATAACATCGTAAAGTTTCTGGCCGCCTTTCTGGCGGTAAGAGGCAAACTTTTTCTGGTATGCGATGATTTCCTTTAATACCGGAGCAAATGCCGCAAAATCATTCTCTTTTCTGGCTTTGGACCAGATGCGGGTCGATTTCGCAGTCAGCTCCTGATACGCCCGGTACTCGTCTGCCGGAATGTCCGCAATCTCGTCAATCTGGCGCTTTGCTGCCTTAAGGATTGCCATGCGGATGCCATCTTCCGTCAGCTCACCGTCTGGCGTCTCGCAGACCACGCTGCCCTTTGCTTCCAGTTCCTGTAAACAGCTGTCTACAAGCTGTTTTACCCTCTCATCTGTCAGGATTCGCTGGTACGATGCAGACAGTACACCCTGCATCCGCGCCGTGCGGCTTCCCGCCTCCTCCGGTGCCAGTGTTTCAT
>CAKRRJ010000055.1 GCA_934394615.1 uncultured Lachnospiraceae bacterium | reverse complement strand
AGAATCAGCACGGTTGCGATTTCCAGCACCAGCTTTTCCAGGCCTGCGAGGGCATTCATGAGTTTTTTGTAGGTTTTCATATACCCTTTAACCCCTTTCCCTTTGATGTGATACCTGTTCTGTTTTGTTTCGGAATTGTTGGTATACAAAGAACCTGCTGTCGGCAGTCACTCGATGTATAGATTTAAATTAAGATTTTCGGACATCCGGAATGTGAAAGACCTGCTGTCGGCAGTCGTCCCGCGCAATCGGAAATCAGGTAATCTGCAGATACGCCAATGGCGCATTCTGATATTCAGAATAAAAAATCCGCCCCCATTTCAGGGACGGAAATCTTCTCTGTTTTTGAAACCACCCTGTTTCATGTAAGAAACAGATACAAACATGTGTACCGGTATCTTGCTCATTATTACTTTTTCTCAGTAAAGTATTAACGGAATCAATGATACACTATTTTAAAACTATCGTCAATTCTAAATTTTTTATAAACTAGTTAAATCCAAAGAACTTCTGGCTGATCTTATAGCCGGCAATGGAGACGGTACGGCCGCTCTTGCCCGGAAGATTCATGCTCTGTCCCAAAAAGCCCCAGCGCAGGCGCATGTAAAGAGCCAGATCCTGCTCTCTCACATCTTCCCAGAGCTGTTTCTTCTTCGCCATATTTTCATCCGTGCCGGACTTGATGGCCAGAATGGAGCAGATCGTCATCATGATTTCCAGGTAGCGCACCATATAATGGCGGAGCTTGTAATTCGTGATCTTTGCGCTGTGGTAGTAACCCAGCATGAGGCGGGTTACCAGAAGCTGCTGGTCAATGCGGCCGATCATAACCTGTTCATTGACAGACTGGTCCTGTCTGCCAATAAAGTAACGGTAAAAGTTTACATCCAGGTAGTAAAAAGTCTTCACATACGGAAGCGGCTGGAATACGAAAATATTGTCCACATAGAACGTATGCTTCGGCAGTTCCAGGCCGCAGTCCTTTAACATTTTCGTGCGGTAAATCACGGAATGCATGAGGATGTACTGACCCAGCATAAACACTTTCACGTCCTTCCAGGTACAGAGCTGGCGTTTCGGCAGCGCCGTGCGGTACTGCATGACACGTTTGTGCTTTGCTCCCTGTTTCTCGTATACGAAATTGGTAATCAGCATATCCAGAGTCTGCTCACCCATAACAAAACTGCGCAGGGTTTCCAGAACCTCTTTGTACGCCTCTGCATTAACCCAGTCATCGCTGTCTACAACCTTAAAATAAATGCCGGTAGCCGCCCGCAGGCCTGCGTTTACTGCCTCGCCATGTCCGCCATTCTCCTGGTGGATGGCACGGCAGATGCCCGGATAACGTGCCTCATACTCATCCGCGATCTGGGCGGTGTTATCTTTGGTGGAACCATCGTCCACGATCAGGATTTCCACCTCGTCTCCGCCCGGAAGCAGGGACTCGATACAGTTTCTCATATAGCTTTCAGAATTATAGCAGGGAATTGCAATGGATAATAATTTCATAGTTTCTGAAAAACCTCCTTGGTTTTATATAACGATACTGCCGTGGTGCACGCTCCCACAGCCGCAAAGGCGATCGCGGCCTGCGGCCGCAGAACAGATCCCCCATCCGGCAGAAGCTGCAAAAAGCGCGCGCAGGCTCCCGTCTGCCCGGCAAACACCACCAGCGCCGTAAAAACAGCCGCGGCCGCATTGGCACCTGCATGCAGGGCAACTGCCGGAAGCAGCAAACCGCTCCACGCGCACACCAGTTCCAGGCACAGAGACAGACAAAACGCATACACGCCCTGGCTCAGATTGCCATGATACAGTCCGAACAGAACGGATGTCACAAGTGCCGCTGGCACTGGACTCATATGCCGCCCCAGCTCCATGCGGAACAGGCCGCGAAAGACCAGCTCCTCCACAAACGGCGCAAGCACCACCGTGACCAGCAGCCGGACCGCCGGCGATGTCCGGTACACCGCCTCCCGCGTGCTCTCCCAGCCACCGGAAGGACAAAGGAACACCAGCAGGACCATATTCAGGAAAAGACATGCTCCTGCCCCGGCAAAAGCCGCCAGAGCGCTTCCTGCCGCGATCCGGCCATTTCGCTTTCTTTTACACTCCGGTTCTTTGTGCACGCTCTGAGATCGGAAATTCCCGCAGCAGCTCTTTTTTCTCCGGTAAGCCGCTGCCAGAAACGGAAGTGCCAGAAGTGCTCCCGCACCGGTCACAAAAAGGCTGTCTTCGATTCCGCAAAACGCGCAGAGCCAGGCAGCCATCTCTATGCACAGCTCATAAAAAACAAGCGGCCAGAGCAGCAAAAATGCCGTCCGAAACGCTTCATTTTCCAATCTTTTCATTCTGTGTTCTCTTGTTTTTTTGATTTATTTCTTAACAACACTATAACAATCACACTATACCATAAACCGGTTGCAATTTTCAAGCAGAAACACTATAATGAACGCAAACCCCCAAAATTACATACAGAAAGGATTCGATCATATGGCAAAGAAAAGAATTGTTATGGCGCTTGGCCACGATGCTCTCGGCACCAACCTGCCGGAGCAGAAAAAAGCCGTGGCATCCACCGCAAAATTAATTGCAGATTTCATCCAGAACGGCTGGCAGGTTGCCGTTGTCCACAGCAACGCACCGCAGGTCGGCATGATCCACACCGCTATGAATGAGCTTTGTTTCAACCATGAGGGCGAGGGCTACACTCCGGCTCCTATGTCTGTGTGCTCCGCAATGAGCCAGGGTTACATCGGCTATGACCTCCAGAACGGCATCCGTTCCGCACTCTTAAAACGAGGCATTTACAAACCGGTCTCCACCGTGCTCACCCAGGTCATGGTCGACCCGTACGACGAATCCTTCTATAATCCGGTAAAAAAAGTCGGACGTTACATGACGAGGGAAGAGGCCGATGCTGAGGAAACAAAGGGCAACTATGTAACCGAAGTTCCGGGCAAAGGCTGGCAGCGTATCGTATCCGCTCCGAAGCCGGTCGGCATCGTTGAGATCGACACCATCCGCGCGCTCATGGACGCAGACCAGATCGTAATCTCCTGCGGAGGCGGCGGCATTCCGGTTATGGAACAGGGCTGTGAGCTTCGCGGCGCGTCCGCAGTCATTGAGAAAGACTCCGTCAGCGGCCTTCTTGCAAAAGAGATTGATGCCGACGTTCTTATGATCCTCACCGATGTCGAGAAAGTCTGTGTAAACTACGGCAAAGCCGACGAGGTTCCAATCGACCGCATGAGCGTGGAAGAGGCCGAGAAATACGCCGCTGAAGGCCAGTTTGGCGCTTCTACCATGCTTCCGAAGATTGATGCGTCCATCTCCTTTATTAAGGCCGGAAAAGGCCGCAGTGCCATCATCACCACTATGGCAAAGGCAGAGGAAGCCGTGAGCGGAAAAGCCGGAACCACCATCGAGTAATTCCATTTCATAATCAAAAAGGGCTTTGCGGGATCATCTCCTGCAAAGCTCTTTTTGATTTGAAGGTAACTGCTTATTCGTAAATCTTACAGCCGCACCGTCCATGCTCTTTTACGTAATAGAGCGCTTTATCCGCGTCTTTGAAAATGCTCTCACCCGGATTTTTTCGGTCAGAGAATGCCGCGCCAACACTTAAGGAAACGGCCGGGAGGCCATTTTCACCGGCTTTCAGCTGTTCATTGGCAGCAGCGATCTTGCCTTCGATGGTATACTGTAAATCCGTCGTCATGTCTACCATGATCACGGCAAACTCATCGCCGCCGATCCGGCAGACATAGTCGACGCTTCGGAATGCCTTTTTCAGACAGTTCGATACCTGCTTTAAGATCGCGTCACCGACTGCATGGCCGTAGGTATCATTGACAGATTTGAACGTATCCAGATCCACCAGGATCAGGGCAAACGGAGACGTACCTGTCTCGTAGATCCGCAGGATCTTCTCGAATGACCCGCGGTTTAAGAGATCCGTGAGCGCATCGTGCTCCGCTGGTCCTGATACGCCTGATCGAACACGATTCTTCTTGCTTTCTCCGTCTTCACTGCCGCCATCATGGCGCTGTCTTCTTACCTTTACTTGTAAACGGTTACCCAAACTGTACAACGTCTTTGATCGGCTCAGCCGGAACTACTTCCTCCGCGTAAAGCACAGGTCCCTCTCCATTGTAGTCCTGCCAGTATTCGATCTCAACACGCGCGCGCACTTTCACCCACTGTCTGGTCTCTAAGTTTCTTGCATCTTTGGACTTGCAGATATAGCCGAGGAATGTCATATCCTCCGCGCAGCAGGTCATCGCCATACGTCCCGGAACGAAGTAGTTCTTCGGGAAATTCGGGGATTTCATGACCATAGCAGTGAACTCCACTACTTTGCCTTTATAGCGGTCCGGCTTGTCCATGCAGTCGATATACCAGATGCCATAGTCCTCCGGGCTGATCTTGATCACATCTGCCTTCATATCGTACGGAAGATCTTCCTCAGAGATCTCATCGATCTCGCCGTTCTCATCCTCAAATACGATGTCGCACTGGGTATTCATAGATTTTAACATGCGTTTATAGCGCTCCAGATCCTCAATGCCGTCGCAGCGGTTGCAGATGATGAGTTCCGAGTTCTTCACCATGGCATTTAACAGCGACTTCATGTTCTTTACATACAGATCAAAGGTTGACATATCGATGATCGTGATCTGCTGGTAGATTGTCCAGTCTTTCGGAAGCTTTAAGTCATCCTGGTTCCACATGCCGTTCCACTCGATCAGCACACGCTCCGGCTGGTGTAAAAGTTCCAGCTCGGTTAAGCGGTCCGGGGTGATCTCATCTAAGCTGTCCACATATACCACGGAAGTTTTCGTGTCTTTTAACAGGGCGTCATCGTACTCGGTATCGCCCTCCTCACACACGATCAGAAGGGTCTTGCCCTCAGTCTGGAAATACTCCTGTTCCATGGTAAAGGAGAGAAACTCCGTCTTTCCGGCCTCTAAAAATCCGTTGATCAGAAATACCGGCGTTACTTCATCTTCAATCATTGGTCCCATATTCTATACCTGTCCTTATTAGTTTCTGCCAAACGCTTTCTTTAATTCGTCCTCTTTTAAGTTTGCGCCGATGACACAGACTTTTCCGGTGTAATCCGGTGCTCCGGTACGGATCTCGTACTGCTCCGGAACCATATCAAAGTAGTACCACTCGCCTTCTTTATCACTGCTCGGCAGCATGCCCTTTGCACGCAGAACATCACCGTACTCGTTGCCGTATGCCAGCTCCTCAAGAATGGCAGTCAGAGTCTCCTTGCTGCAGGCATCGATGGTCTCAAGGCCCCAGCTGGAGAAGACCTCATCTGCATGATGATGGTGATGATCGTGGTCATGGCAGCCACAGCTGCACTCGTCGTCATGGTCGTGATGATGATGCTCGTGATCGTGGTCATGGTCCTCACAGCCGCACTCATCGTCATGATCGTGATGATGCTCATGATCGTGGTCATGGTCCTCGCAGCCGCACTCATCGTCATGGTCGTGATGATGGTGCTCATGATCGTGGTCATGGTCCTCGCAGCCACACTCGTCATCATGGTCATGATGATGGTGATGCTCATGCTCCTCTTTGACCTGCGCGAGCAGCTCCTCCATCATGGTATCCGGCTTCTCGATGAGCTCTAAGAGCTGTGCGCCGGTCAGCTGGTCGATCGGGGTGGTAACAATGCTCGCATCCTTGTTGTGCTCACGCAGCAGGTCCACATCTGCCAGAACCTTCTTGGAATCCGCTACATCGGTACGGCTCATAACGATGGTACCTGCGTTTTCAATCTGGTTGTTAAAGAACTCACCGAAGTTCTTCATGTACATTTTACACTTGGTCGCGTCAACGATGGTAACTGCGCTGTTTAATTTAACATCCAGGTTCTTTGCCACGTCGCGCACTGCGTTCATAACGTCAGACAGCTTGCCAACGCCGGACGGCTCAATGATGACACGCTCCGGTTTGTACTTGGTCAGCACTTCCTCCAGGGATTTTCCAAAGTCACCTACCAGGGAACAGCAGATGCAGCCGGAGTTCATCTCACGGATCTCAATGCCGGAATCTTTTAAGAATCCGCCGTCGATACCGATCTGGCCAAACTCGTTCTCAATGAGAACGACCTGCTCACCCTTGATGGCTTCCTGTAAAAGCTTCTTAATAAAAGTAGTTTTTCCTGCTCCTAAAAAGCCGGAAATAATATCAATCTTTGTCATGATCTTTCCTTCTTCCTTTATGCTCTTGGTTTTGGCTGTTAGCAGCCGCTACCACTGTTTCTCATTCTGTCACAAAATGTTCAGAATGTCAATATGCCGGGCAGCTCACGCCCGGCATATCGGAATTGTTTTTGTTATTTTCTTTTTGACATATAGCTGCTGATCCCGTCTACTACTTCCTGATCCAGGATGTGTTCCATACGGCAGGCATTTTCTTCTGCCATTTCCTCGGAAACTCCTGTTACTTCCTGCAGGAAAGCAGTCAGGAGAAGGTGACGCGCATAGATAGATTTCGCCTTTGAAAGACCCTCTTCTGTGAGCTGGATGTCACCGCCCTGTTCCATGGAGATAAAGCCCTGGTCCCTCAAAAGTCCCATAGCCCTGCTGACACTCGGCTTACTAAAATTCAGCGCCCGCGCAACATCAATGGAACGGACAACTCCTTTTTTTTCTTTGATCATCAGTATTGTTTCCAGATAATTTTCCCCTGATTCGTGCATACAACAACAACCTCCTGTCCCATCATGGGAGTTATTACTATCATAAACGATATTTCCATGCAAGTCCAGTATTTTCAGAAAGTTGTATGTCTGTATTTGAAAAAAGATTCTCAGTTACATGCTTATTCCGGAAGCAGGTTCTGCATGCTCTTTAAGCTGATAAGGAGTGTAGAAGTGTTATGCATCAGGGCAGAAGTTGCCGGCGGCAGGATGCCGAGAACGCCTAATGCGATCAGGCCTGCGTTAAAACCGACAATGGTGCGGTAGTTCCAGTTGATGCGTTTCATCAGATGATTACTGATAAGTTTTAAGGTAACAACCTCGTACAGGTTGTCCGCGCCGATGGTAACATCCGCAATCTCTCTTGCAAGCTCTGCTCCATCACTGATGGCAATGCCTACGTTTGCTGCAGAAAGTGCCGGGGAATCGTTGATGCCGTCACCGATCATGATGACTTTGCGGCCCATAGCCTTTTCTTTCTCCACGAAACTTGCCTTGTCTTCCGGCAGAACCTCAGAGTAATACTCGTCCACACCGGCCATGGCTGCGATTGCCTTTGCGGTACGCTCACTGTCGCCTGTCATCATAACAATCTTGCTGATACCAGCCTCTTTTAAGGAAGCAATGACATCGTGCGCCTCTTCACGCAGCGGATCCTGAATGCAGATCACGGCTGCCAGCTCGCCTTCGATGGCAAGGTACAGGTGAGAATATTCCGGCGGCAGCGCGTCGAACACGTCCTGTTTGCCCTCCGGGATCGCGCAGTTTTCATCCTCAAATACGAAGTGAGCGCTTCCGATAATAGCTTTCTTATCGCCCATCTCGTCTTCCAGTGTAGTGGAAATGCCATGCGCAACGATATACTCTACCTTGCTGTGCAGTTCCTCATGAACCAGATGTTTCTTCTTTGCAGCGTCCACAACCGCTTTTGCCATGGAGTGCGGGAAATGCTCCTCCAGGCAGGCTGCGATGCGTAAGAGCTCGTCGCCGGTCATGTCGTTAAAGGAAACCACATCAACTACGGTCGGCTCTGCTTTCGTCAGGGTACCGGTCTTATCAAAGACAATGGTATCTGCCTCGGCCATAGCCTCCAGGTATTTTCCACCCTTTACAGTAATGTCGTACATGCTTGCCTCACGGATTGCGGACAGCACGGAGATCGGCATTGCCAGCTTCAGGGCACAGGAGAAGTCTACCATCAGGATAGAGAGTGCCTTGGTCGCGTTGCGGGTAATGAGCCAGGTAAGGCCTGTACCAAGCAGGCTGTACGGAACCAGGGTATCTGCCAGATGCTCTGCCTTTCCTTCCAGGGAGGATTTGAGTTTCTCGGACTCCTCGATCATGGTCACGATCTTGTCGAACTTGCTGGATCCACCGGTCTCTTTGACGCGGATGGTGATCTCGCCCTCTTCCACTACGGTACCTGCGTAAACAGATGCGCCGGCAACCTTCTCTGCCGGGATGGACTCGCCGGTTAAGGAAGCCTGGTTTACCATAGCCTCGCCGTCTACCACCTCGCCGTCGAACGGGATCACGTTGCCCATATGAATGCGGACAAGATCTGACTTCTGGATGGTGTTGGTCGGTACCAGTACCTCCTGGCCATCGCTCACCAGCCATACCTTGCTGATGTTTAAGGACATGCTGCGCGCCAGGTCTCCAACCGACTTCTTGTGCGTCCACTCCTCCAGGATCTCGCCAACGCCGAGCAGGAACATAACGGAACCTGCGGTATCGAAGTCACTTCTTATAATAGAAACGCCGATGGCGGTTGCATCCAGTACCGGAACCTCAATCTTTCTGGCTGCCAGAGTGCGGATTCCCTTCCAGATATATTTTACGGATTTCACGGAAGTAATGACCGCACGCACACTTGCCGGCAAAAACAGTTTGTTTCCGGCACGCAGAATCACACGGGTCATTAATTTATCCCAGTACTCACTGTTTAAGGCACGGCCGGAATTCTGGATATAAGACTCCGGAACCTCTGCCTTGGCATAGGAGAATGTCTGTAAATCACGGACAACCGTATCGCGGTCTCCATCGTAGTGAATCACAATTTCGCTCAGGCGCTCGCGCACTTTTACGGAAATGGAATACGGTTTCGCATTAAAATAATACTGCAGGGTATCAGCCTGCTCAATGCTCATGCGGCCCTGCAGGATCTGAACACGGATTCTTCCGCGGATCTCATGTTTGATCACAAATTTCATGGTATTTTCCTCTTTTCGTAACTGAATTCAGGCTTTTCAATGGAAAAGGGATGCATTTTCTGTTTTTTGCATCCCTTTTTCTTATTCTGTTACGGCATTGTTGCGTTCTTTTTCAGAATTACTCAGCGTCTGCTGCTGCCTCTGCGGTCTCCTCAGCCTCTGCCGGAACTTCCTCTGCTGCCTCATCAGCGAATGCTGCTGCCTCTGCCTTTGCTGCGCGCTCCTCGTTGATCTGCTGAGCCTCTGCAAGAATGTCCTCTGCGCTAGCCTGTACGCTTGCTGCTACGTTCAGCACGCATGTCTTTGCACGAAGAACAGCTGCGGTGCAGTTGGTGTAAACCTTCTTTGCGTCCTCGCTTGCCAGGATCTTAACACCTGCAGTTCCGAACAGAACACCTGCTGCAAAAATTCCGGATTTCTTAACATCTAATGCTTTTAAAACTTTTAACATGACTGGATTCCTCCTCATAAGTATTTTTGTGTTTTGTGTTTAACGCGTATTCTAACGCATGTACTTTTAAAATGCAAGTGTTTTTTTGAAAAAAATTCCCCCAAAAGCAGAAAAGGGCAGTTAATGATAATCTTTCTCATTAATCACCCTTTTCACGGTTCTGTTTCGCTAAAAGTTAGCTTTTGCTTCCTTATTAAAGCAGAATCCTCTTCTCTGTTTCATACGAAAGCCATATTCTCGCCCATGCCATAATCGATCCGGTACATATTTTTTCTCTGGATCAGTCCGGCTTCCTCTAAGGTCTTTACCATGCGGTAAACAGTAGCCATACCGATACTTGGATCACGTTTTGCTGCTTTATAATAAATCTCCTTACAGCAGCTGCACTCATCCTGCAAAATCACATCAATCAAAAGTTTTCTCTGGCTGGTAATCCGACAGCCATTCTTTTTCAGTTCAGAAATGATAAATCCTTTTTTAGCCTCAGCTGACATAAAGTACCTCCTTTTGGTTGTTTCTGGTTAGTGATTGCTAACTCAGGTTTTTACAGAAAGGGCAGCGGCACTGCCCTTCTGAAATTACTTATTTTACTTTAGAATCCGGGGTGGAAGGATGGCAGCCTGCACAGCCTGCACAGCCGGCGCAGCTTCCAGTACATCCGCCCGACTTTTTCTGATCATGACGCTTCTTGATCACATAAAAACAATATCCGGCGATGACGGCCACTACAATAATATCTGCTAACACTTCGTTTCCCTTCTTTCAGCACAGCTCCGGCCGGTGAAAACCGGAGCTGCAAAATTCAATTTCAAAATGGATATAAGATTCAAATACGGATTGCTTATGAAGCAGACTGTACAGATCTCTTTGCATAGGTCTTCTGATCTTTGTACGGATCCGGACGGAACAGCATGAACAGCATGAACAGCAGTACTACGAATGCGATCACGGTCCATACACCGAAGGAACCATACAGTAAGAAGGAACCAATCTGGTATACAACCAGGGTAACTGCGTAAGCGAATACGTTCTGGAATACAATTGCGAACCAGAACCACTTGCGGCTCTGCATCTCTTTTGCCATGGTAGAAATAGCTGCCAGGCACGGAGAGTCAAGCAGGTTGAACATCAGGAAGCTGAAACCAGCCAGAGCGGTCGGGAACCACATGCCAACACCAGCAGCAACGGTATCTGCATCCTCGACATCGCCTGCAACGTTTGCAAGTACGCCCATGGTAGAAACGATACCCTCTTTTGCACTGAAACCGGAGATTGCTGCTGCAACCGGCTGCCACTCGCCCCATCCAAGAGGTGCGAACAGCGGAGCGATTGCGCCGCCCATGATAGCCATAAGGCTGTCTGCGGAATCCTCAACCATACCAAATGCGCCATCCTGAACACCGAAGGTGCTTAAGATCCACATTACTACGCAAGCCAGGAACAGAACAGTACCTGCCTTGATGAAGAAGCCTTTCAGTCTCTCCCATACATGCAGAAGCACGGTTCTTGCAGACGGGATGTGGTACTGCGGCAGCTCCATTACGAACGGAGCCGGCTTACCGGAGAACGGTTTGGTCTTCTTTAACATGATAGCTGCAACTAATACAGCAACGATACCTACAAAGTACATGATCGGGGTGATCATTCCAGCGATATCCCAGCCGGTTACATAACCAGCCATAACGCCGCCCATAAGAGCGATAACCGGGAGCTTCGCGCCACACGGAACGAAGGTAGCGGTCATAATGGTAAGACGTCTGTCGTTATCCTGCTCGATGGTCTTGGAAGCCATGATTCCAGGAATACCGCAGCCGGAAGAAATCAGCAGCGGGATGAAGCTCTTACCAGACAGTCCGAAGTGACGGAATACACGGTCCATAACGAATGCAATACGTACCATGTAACCGCAGTCCTCAAGGATGGACAGGAACAGGAACAGGATTGCCATCTGCGGCATGAAGCCAAGAACGGCACCCAGACCACCGATAACACCGTCAACAGCAAGGCTGACAATGAAATCGCTTGCGCCTGCACCTTCCAGGAAAGTGGTTGCAACGTCCTGAATTGCGCCTACGAACGTATCGTTAGTCCAGTCGGTAACAAAGGTACCAACGGTAGACACGGATATGTAGTAAACTACCCACATGATTGCGATGAAGATCGGAATACCAAGGATACGGTTGGTTACGATCTGGTCGATCTTATCGGATACGGTCATCTTGTCTTTGCCCTTCTTTACGGAAGAGGAAACGACTTTCTGAATGAATTTGTAACGCTCGTCGGTTACAATACTCTCCATATCGTCATCATGCTTTTCTTCAAGCTCTTTTCTTACGGAATCTACAACGGTCTTTGCAGATGCCGGAAGTGCTACGCTCTCAACTACCTTGCTGTCGTTCTCAAGGAATTTGACTGCATACCATCTCTTTTTGTTCACGGTAACGCTGTCCGGAAGAACCTCGCAGACTGCTGCGACAGCCTTTTCCATCTCGTCGGTGAAGATTTCCTTCGGCAGGTCAACTTCCTTCTTGTGAGCAACCTCAACTGCCTTGTCGATCAGCTTGTCAAGACCGGTCTGCTTTAATGCGGAGGTCTCAACAACCGGGCAGTTCATTAACATGGACAGGCGCTCAACATCGATCTTCATGCCTCTCTTCTCCAGAAGATCGGTCATGTTTAATGCAATTACAACCGGAACACCGGTCTCGATGAGCTGTGTGGTTAAGTACAGGTTACGCTCGATGTTGGTGGAATCCACAAGGTCCACGATTACATCCGGGTTCTCGTTCAGCACGTAGTCACGGCTGACAACCTCCTCCAGTGTGTACGGAGACATGGAGTAAATACCCGGAAGGTCGGTTACGATCACATCCTCATGTTTTCCTTTGGTTTTTAATTTGCCTTCTTTTTTCTCTACCGTAACGCCCGGCCAGTTACCTACATACTGGTTTGCACCGGTGAGGGCGTTGAACATGGTTGTTTTACCACAGTTCGGGTTTCCGGCAAGTGCAATCTTAATTGCCATTTTTTTCCTCGCTCTCTTTCCTCATTGTTGTCATATTACTCTTGGTTAAATTACTTTACCTCTACGCACTGAGCATCATCTTTTCTGACGGAAAGCTCGTAGCCTCTGACGGTAATCTCAACCGGGTCTCCAAGAGGAGCAACTTTTCTGATGTAAAGCTCGCTTCCTTTCGTGATACCCATGTCCATAATACGACGCTTGTAAGCACCATCACCACTGATCTTGGTTACTACAACGGTACTTCCAACTGCTGCATCACCTAAAGTCATCGTCTTATTCTCCTTTCCCAAAGATCACTGCTATCCGCTTTGCTGGCGGAACGGCAGATAAATTTCATTTGTATATAGTTACGCACTTCACAGGAGCTTACGCTACCATGATGTGACGAGCCATATCCTGATTGATAGCAACTCGGGAATCTTTAATGTTCACGATCACATTGCCTCCGATCGCGGAAATTACTGTTACTTCAGATCCAACTACAAAGCCGAGGTTTGCCAGAAAACGTTTGGTTTCATCGTTTCCTCCAACTCTCTGGATCTTGCTTGCCTGGCCAACCGGCGCCATAGTAAGTGGCATCATCATTCATCTTCTTTCTGTAATAGTATAGTTTTCAAGTTCTCATTGCCAGCATGACACATACACACAATTAGTGCTCGCTAACTTTAAATTAGTATAGGCTAACCCCGGTTAGCAGTCAATAACTTTTCTAAAATTTTATCATTTTTGTTAGGTATTGCTAACTCTATATTTTCTTATTGAGAAAAAGTTGTCACTATTGCGAAGTTGACAGGATTTTAGCCAAGCATGACAAAAGATCCGTAAAAAGCACTTCCGGTGTATCCCGGAAAGGCCCTTTACGGATCTTTTTCTGTATCTTTATTCTATTTTTTTGTCACTCTCATGAGGATGCTCTGCGCGATGCTGAACACCACAAATGCCGCGAGGTTCACCAAAACCACACTTGCTCCAGCCGGTGTGGAAAAACCGTAGGAAAAAATAATGCCAAGGAGGAAGCACACCACTGCCAGCACGCCGGAGCAGATGACTACGCCGCGGAAACTCTTAAAGATCCGCATGGAAGTCAGTGCCGGGAAAATGATGAGGCTGGAGATGAGCATGGCTCCCATCATGCGCATGCCGAGCACAATGGTGACTGCCGTCAGCACCGCAATCAGCACGTTATAAAGCTCTACATTTACTCCGGTCGCCTTGGCGAAGTTCTCGTCGAAGGTAACAGCAAAAAGCTTGTTGTAGCAGAATACAAACAGGCACAGCACGATCACGGAAAGCACTGCGCTCAGGATGACATCCTCACGGCTCATGGCCAGGATGCTTCCGAACATGTAGCTGCTCACGTCCGTCGTCATGCCGGTGGTCAGCGATGTGACAATGATGCCGATTGCCAGGGAACTCGCGGAGATCATGGCAATCGCCGCGTCACTTTTGACTTTGCCGTGCTCGGTGATGCGAAGCAGGAAAAAGGCTGCGAGCACAACAAGCGGGATGGAGACCTTAAGCGGAGACCAGCCTGCCGCAACGGCGATGGACAGCGCGCCAAAGGACACATGGGAAAGCCCGTCTCCGATCATGGAGTAGCGCTTTAATACCAGGCTCACACCTAAGAGCGCGCAGCAGAGCGACACCAGGATGCCGCCCACCAGGGCACGCACCACAAACGGATAGGAAAGCATTTCCAGGATCATATTCATGCTTCGTCACCTCCCAGAAATTCTTTTCCTGCCACACTCTTTTTGTAGTCTTCCGCGCTTCCGCAGAATACAACTTTCCGGTGCAGGTGCAGGATTTTATTTGCCTGGCCGATTACATTTCCGATATCGTGGGACACCATAATGATCGTGATATGGTCTTCCCGGTTTAGTTTTTTGATGAGATGATAAAAATCCTGAATCGCGGATGGATCCAGACCGGTGATCGGCTCATCCAGAATCAGAAGCTGTTCGGTCGCGCAGAGTGCCCGGGCAATGAGGACGCGCTGCTGCTGGCCTCCGGAAAGCTCGCGGTAACACTTGTTTTTTAAGTGCGCAATGCCGAGACGGTCAAGGTTGTGCGCGGCTAACCTGCGCTCAGCCATCGAGTAAAACGGGCGGTTTCCGCGGCGGCTCAGGGTGCCGGACAGCACAACCTCCTGGACCGTTGCCGGAAAATCTTTCTGCGCCGCGGTCTGCTGCGGAAGATAGCCGATGCCGCCGCGCTTTAACTCGTCCGCGACACTCAGCGTGCCTGCTGTCGGCTTGATGAGGCCCAGCATGCCCTTGATGAGCGTGCTTTTACCGGACCCGTTCTCGCCGACCACGCAAAGGTAATCTCCCGGGTAAATTTCCAGGTTCAAGTCAGTGACCGCATCGTGGTTTTCATATCCAAAATCGGTATGTTCACATTTGATAATCGGGTTCATCAGTCGATTCCTTTTCTTAAATTCTCTATATTCTGGCGCATAAGTTCCACATAGGTGATCCCGCTGTCGAACTGCGCCCGGGTAACATTGTGGCAGGAATGAAGGAGCAGCGGCTCTGCCCCGGTTTCCTCTCCGATGATCTCGGAAACGCGGTGGCTGCTCAGTTCCAGGTAGTAAACTGCCGGAATCTGTTCTTCTTTTACTTTATCGATCAGGTAGGCAATGGTTTTGGCGCTCGGCTCTGTGTCGGAGCTGCATCCGGAAAACGCCGCCCGGTAATCCAGCTGGTATTCATCTGCCAGATAGCGGAACGGGAACTTGTCTCCCATAACAATCATGTTGCGCTTCCGGTTTGCGGAAACCTCGCGGAAGCCCGCGTCGATCTCTTCGAGTTCTTTTTTGTAATCCGCCGCGCCCTGCCGGTACGCGTCCGCATTGGCCGGATCCGCCTGTGCAAGCATATCGCCGATCACATCTACTAACGTCATGGCATTGACCGGGGAGGTCCAGATGTGCTCATCGTACTCGATCTCCTCCTCATGGCCATCATGGTCGATGTAGTCGTGCGTATCCGCGGCGTGCGCATGGGCCGCGTGTTCCTCCGGGGTCTCATTGCTGTGGTCATGCGCATCGTCGGCATGCATCGCATGCTCCTCCGGGGTCTCATTGCTGTGGTCGTGCGCATCGTCGGCATGCATCGCATGCTCCTCCGGGGTCTCATTGCTGTGGTCGTGC
>CAKRRJ010000054.1 GCA_934394615.1 uncultured Lachnospiraceae bacterium | reverse complement strand
CCGATTGCGGAACAACCAAAGATAAAGTCCTGTCCTGAGATACCATTCATAGTTAAGTCCTCCTAAATATAAATTAAATTGAATCCTGTTGAAGTGTGATGATTCTGCGCTTTTCTGGCCATGCCCACCTCGATTCCGCTTCGCTTCATCTCGGTGTCGGGCTGCGCCCTATTCCTCTGAACCATCCTGCTTCGGCGTGTGAATGCAAGCATTCCCAGCCTACGCTGTCTGTTTCATCGGAGCATGGCTTGGCTTATTCCATCTTATCGTTAATATAAACCATGGTCAGCATACAGAATACGTATGTCTGAATCGCACCGGAGAATACATCACAGTAAACATGAAGTGCCGCCGGAATACCGATGTTGGTAAAGATCGGCATCATGCCGTACCATAATCCCATAATGATAACGCCTGACAGCAGGTTTGCGAACAGACGCAGGGAAATGGAAATCGGGTTTGCGATCTCACCGATTAAGTTAATCGGGAATAAGATCGGGGTCGGCTCAAACAGGCTGGTAAAATGTCTTACACCCCTGTTCTTGATGCCCTGGTAGTTTACAATGAAGAACGTAAACATACCAAGCAGGAAAGTAACGCCATAGTCGGCTGTCGGAGCACGAAGTCCTAACAGGCCGCTCAGGTTACAAAAGAGGATGAATACGAAGATCGTTCCGATGTAGTTGATGAAACGTCTTGCGTTGCCTCCCAGGATTCCTGAAGTCATGCCCTGCAGTGCCTCGTAGGCCATCTCAAGCACATTCTGAAATGTTCCCGGCTGATCCGTCGCTTTTTTCAAAGTCCGGTTTGCCAGTACCGCAAGAATCAGGATGAGCGCTGTGATGATCCACATGCCTATGGTCGTTGTTGTGATCCAGAAGTCCTGACCGAATAACTGGTATTTTAATACCCCGTGTATCATAAAGTCAGGCTCATTGGATATCAGCATTCCCATTCACGGTTCCTCCTTTCTCTCATGATGTTGGGGCAAAAGGGCTTTTGCCCCTCTGATACCGGATTGTTCCGCACTGCGTGCTCTCACAATCCTCAAAAACATTCGTAATCCGCTCATTTTTCTTTGAAAAATGGCTACTTACTCATGTTTTTGGCGGGTCCCAAGGTCAAAAGTTTTCCTGCAAGCAAGCGTCAAACTTTCTGACCTTTTGCCCCTGGTATCATGATATCCCCGGCCGGTCATCTTCGGAAGCACTTGCCTGCGCAGGCACTTCCGGTTCTTTTCCACCGGAAATTCTGTGAACCAGTGGCTGCAGGTATGCGCCCGCTTTCATTCCCATGGTTCCGATTACCGCCGCCAGAAGATCGATCTTAAGCACTTTCCAGCAGATCAGGAACGCCGCAACCAGTACCAGCTTGCGCAGCATACTCTGCGCTACGGTATATTTGTTTGCATAGCTTTCGCTTCCGCTGTCCAGCACCCGCTCGGTCGTCACCGCCATATGAATCAGCATGCAGATGGCTCCAACAGCTCCCACGATCAGTCCCAGGACTACCGGGACCACCGGATAGGAAATCCGTGGAAAGAGCAGGACCGCAAGGATGATCAGGATCACATTGTAAAAAAGGATTCCTGCTGACATCTCAGCAAGCAGCCGTTTTGTTGACTTACTCAGCCACTCCATCGTTACCTGCCTCCTTTGCTGTCTTCATGAAAAATACGGCTCGGCTGTTTCGGTTTGCTGATTCCGCTTCGTGCCTGCCCGGCACTCTGCTGCTGTCGTAAGCGCTCATCCTCTTTCTGCTCCTGCATCAGAGTATTCTTCGCCATGACCCAGCCGCAGCGTCCGCCTGCCAGCACACCCAGAATCAGCATCGGTACCATGAGCTTCGTCCCAAAATGGGAATCCACCAGATAACCTGTGTAAACGCATAAAAGAACCGGAGTCAGCACACTAAAGCCAAGCTGTGTCACCATAGCCAGGCTGCGGAATACGCTTTTCTTATAATGCACCATATCCACCTCTCTTTGCATTTTTGCATGTACAAACTATTATACCCAAACTTTTTGATTTTGTCCATTATGAATAGTTGGTTCGTTAAAAAATGGTGAATCTTGCACATCACAAACATTTCTGTCATTTTTTTATCGAACATTTCAACAAAAATAACTGATAAAAATTGTCATACTTGCCAGTTTGGTGCACATTTATACCAAAAAAACCGCCACATCCAAAAAATGTGACGGTTTTAACGATTTTTGGGTCAAATAACTTTCTTCTTATCTTATATATAAGTTTTTTATATGGCCCTATAGATTTTTCTTATACCTTTATTTGATCTCCTCATATGGCACACGGTTGATGCCTTCCTCCACTGCCGCTTTTGCCACTGCATTTGCTACAGCCAGAGCTACGCGCTTGTCAAAAGAGGACGGAATGACATACTCTGGGGTCAGTTCTTCTTCCGAAATGACTGCTGCGATGGCATGAGCCGCCGCGATCTTCATGTTCTCAGTGATATCTTTTGCCCGCACAGCAAGGACACCTTTGAAAAGTCCCGGGAATACCAGTACGTTGTTGATCTGGTTCGGATAATCAGAACGGCCGGTTCCAACGACTGCTGCTCCGCCTGCCTTTGCCTCATCCGGCATGATCTCCGGAACCGGATTTGCCATGGCGAATACGATACCGTTGTTCATGGTGGCTACCATCTCTTTGGTAACCAGATGCGGTCTGGAAACACCGACAAAGATGTCTGCTCCCTTTAACGCGTCTGCCAGTTTTCCGTGCTCTTTGTTTAAGTTGCTGATGTGAGAGATTTCCTCCTGGCCGGAGTTTAAGTTCTCATCACCTTCGCAGATGATGCCGTTGATATCGCACATAATGATGTTTCCGAATCCCATGGCAATGAGCTGCTTGCCGATTGCCACGCCTGCAGCACCTGCGCCGTTGATGACAACTCTGAGCTCACCCATCTTTTTGCCGGTCACCTTTACCGCGTTCAGGAGTGCCGCGCCAACTACGATGGCGGTACCGTGCTGGTCATCGTGGAATACCGGGATATCACAGCGCTCTTTCAGTTTTTTCTCGATCTCAAAGCATCTCGGAGCCGCAATGTCCTCCAGGTTGATGCCGCCGAAGCTCTTGGAGATCAGCGCAATGGTATTGACGATGGTATCCACATCCTTGGAATCTACGCACAGCGGGAACGCGTCTACGCCTGCAAACTCTTTAAACAGAGCACATTTTCCCTCCATAACCGGCATTCCTGCAGACGGGCCAATATCTCCAAGTCCCAGAACCGCGGTTCCGTCCGTGATAACAGCTACCAGGTTGCCCTTGCGGGTGTAATCGTATGCCAGAGACTCATCCTCCGCGATCAGCAGGCATGGCTCTGCAACACCCGGAGTATAGGCGATGGAAAGTTCCTCCGGAGTTGTCACCTTCGCACGGGAGATGACCTCGATCTTACCTTTCCACTCTTTGTGTTTTTCAATTGCAAGCTGTTTCTTATCCACCAGTTTGTCCTCCTGAAATATGTTGTTAAATTTTATTCTATTTTAGTACAAAGGAAAAATCACGTCAACCTTACAAAAATATTGCTGTTTGGAAATTTTTGTTGCCTGGACAACGGATTTCCTTTTCGTTTGCGTTTATAATAACATTAGTTTTTGATCACAAAGGAGGGTTCACCATGAGTTTTATTAAAAATATCAGCAAATCCGAAGTACTGACCTTAAAGGAAGAAGTTGCTTACCAGAAGGGTCAGGTTGTCAGCAAGACCCTGGCACAGAACGAAGCCTTAAGCGTTACCCTTTTTGCCTTCGATAAAGACGAGGAGATCAGCACCCACGAGTCTGGCGGTGATGCGTTTGTCACCTGCTTAGACGGCGTCGGCCGCATCACCATCGACGGCAAAGCTTACGAGCTGCATGAAGGCGAGTCCATCGTTATGCCGGCCAAGCATCCGCATGCTGTGTATGGTCAGGAGCAGTTTAAGATGCTGCTGGTTGTCGTATTTTAAGAAATGATTGTTTTTGAGAAAAATATTCACTTTCAGAAGCATGGCTTGCATAAAACCATGCTTCTATTGTATACTTGAACCCAGACAAAGGGGGTTGCACAGAGAGAGGTTTCTTTCTGAGTGCAGCCTCCTTTGTTTTATTTCTAACAAAGTTTTAGAAAATCTAAATTTTTGTTAGATTTCTCTTGCCTTTTTCCTCGTCATTCTGTATACTGGGGATTAATCGCTAATGAGAAACATAATCAAAATGAACAAAATTGTAACTATCCCATCCATAGTTACCAAACAAAAAGAGAGGTAAATCAGATATGAGTCGTTTGGAGATTACCAGTCCCAACCAGGCGCAGCTTATGATCGAAGAGCTGTACAAAGACCTGGAGCGGAGAATCGAGTCCAGCCCGCCAGGACTTTGCCCGGTTGACATGACCCGTGCCTTTGTAGAAATGTGTCATACCCACACCTGCGGCAAGTGCGTACCATGCCGCGTCGGTCTGTGGCAGTTAAAAAACCTGCTGACCGATGTCATGAACGGCGAAGCTACCATGGACACCTTAAAGCTCATGGAGGAGCTTTCCCAGAGTATCATGAATGGCGCGGACTGTGCCATCGGTTATGAGGCTGCCTTTGCGGTATACCGCAGCTTAAAGGAATGCCGCGAGGACTATGAGGAGCACGTTCATCAGGGCCGCTGCACCTGCAACTACAGCCAGCCGGTTCCGTGTGTCTCCCTGTGTCCGGCTCATGTGGACATTCCGGGTTACGTTGCCCTGGTTCGGGAAGGCCGCTATGCAGATGCCATCCGCCTGATCCGCAAAGACAACCCGTTCCCAACTACCTGTGGTTTTATCTGCGAGCATCCATGCGAGGCGCGCTGCCGCAGAAATATCATCGATGATGCCGTAAATATTCGCGGCTTGAAGCGTTTCGCTGCCGACTATGCGGGCAAAGTTCCGCCGCCTGCCTGTGCCGCTTCCACCGGCAAAAAGATCGCCATTATCGGCGGCGGCCCGGGCGGCTTAAGCGCAGCTTATTACTTACAGCTTATGGGACACCAGACCACCGTATTCGAGATGCTTCCGAAGCTTGGCGGCATGCTCCGCTACGGTATCCCGAACTATCGTCTGCCGAAAGACCGCCTGGATGATGACATCAACGCCATCCTGGAAACCGGCGTGAAAATTGAGTATGGCAAGCGCATCGGTACCGACATCACCATTCAGGAACTCCGCAAAGAGTACGATGCCGTGCTCATCACCATCGGCGCAAGCACCGATAAAAAACTGGGCATTGAGGGTGAGTCCGCTGAGGGCGTCATCTCCGCTGTCCGCTTCCTGCGGGATGTAGGAAAGAACTTAAACCCGGATCTGACCGGTCAGGAAGTTGCTGTCATTGGCGGCGGCAACGTTTCCATGGATGCGGTCCGCACCGCAAAACGCCTTGGTGCAAAGAAGGTTTCCATCCTCTACCGCCGCCGCGTAGCCGACATGACTGCGCTTCCGGGCGAGATCGAAGGTGCCGTTGCCGAGGGCATTGAAGTAAAGACCCTGATGGCTCCGGCCAGAATTGATGTAGATGAGAACAATCATGTACGCGGTGTCTATGTCACCCCGCAGATGATCAGCAAGATCAAAGGCGGCAGAGCCAGCGTGCGTGCCACCGGCGAGCCGGATATCTTTGTTCCGTGCCAGACTCTGATCGTGGCAATTGGACAGGATATCGAGTTCCAGCACTTTGAGGAGGCCGGTCTCCCGGTCAACCGCGGCAAGATCCAGACTGAGCGCTACGGCGGTTTCGACAATATGCCTGGCGTATTTGCCGGCGGTGACTGCGCTTCCGGCCCGGCATCTGTGATCAAAGCGATTGCCGCTGCCAAAGTCGTTGCGGCAAACATTGATGAATACCTTGGCTTCCGCCATACCATCAGCTGTGATGTTGTGCTTCCGGAGCCTGACCTGCGCGACCGTATCCCGTGCGGCCGTGTCAATATGACTGAGCGCGAGGCCTGCGAGCGCGTCTGCGACTTTGAAGGCGTAGAAAACTGCATGACCGAAGCAGAGGCCAGACAGGAAGCAAGCCGCTGTCTCGGCTGCGACCACTTCGGCTATGGAATCTTCAAAGGAGGTCGTGAAAACAGATGGTAAATTTAAAGATCGATCACAACGAAATTTCGGTTCCGGAGGGAACCACCATTATGGAAGCGGCAGCCCTTGCAGGAATCGACATTCCGAAGCTCTGCTACTTAAAAGATATCAACGAGATCGCGGCCTGCCGTGTCTGTCTCGTGGAAGTAGTCGGAAAAGAAAAACTGGTAACCTCCTGCAATAACAAGGTACAGGAAGGACTGGAGATCCTGACCAACAGTCCGAAAGTCCGCATAGCAAGAAAGCAGAATGTGCAGCTGATCCTGTCCCAGCACGACTTTAAGTGCGCGACCTGTGTCCGCAGCGGCAACTGTACCCTGCAGACTCTTTCCAACGACTTAAACATCATCGACCTGCCGTTCAAAGAACGTGTGGAGCATGCTCCGTGGGATAAAAATTTCCCGCTGATCCGCGACACCGAAAAGTGCATCAAATGCATGCGCTGCATCCAGGTCTGCGATAAGGTGCAGGGACTTGGCATCTGGGACGTGACCAGTACCGGTTCCAGAACCACCGTCAATGTCAAAGGCAACCGCAAGATCACCGACGTGGATTGTGCTCTCTGCGGCCAGTGCATCACCCACTGCCCGGTAGGCGCTCTGCGTGCGCGTGATGATACCGAAAAAGTATGGGACGCCATTGCGGATGAAAAGAAAACCGTCGTTGTTCAGATTGCTCCGGCTGTGCGTGCCGCATGGGGCGAGGCCATGGGCATGAAGCGAGAGGACGCAACGGTAGGTAAAATTCTCGACGCGTGGAAGCGCATGGGCGCAGACTATGTGTTCGATACCTCC
Organism: uncultured Lachnospiraceae bacterium; assembly: GCA_934394615.1. Classification (GTDB taxonomy): domain Bacteria; phylum Bacillota; class Clostridia; order Lachnospirales; family Lachnospiraceae; genus Brotaphodocola. Next base: position 9,825 of record CAKRRJ010000054.1, on the reverse strand, counting down.
TTCTCCGCAGACTTAACCATTATGGAGGAGGCAACCGAATTCCTGGAGCGCTTCCAGAACGGTTCCTTAAACAACTGGCCGATGTTCACCTCCTGCTGCCCGGGCTGGCTGCGCTTTGTAAAGACCCAGTTCCCGGAGATGGTTCCGCAGCTTTCCACCGCGAAATCTCCGCAGCAGATGTTCGGCGCTGTCATGAAGACTTACTTCGCGCAGTCCATCGGCGTGGATCCTGAAAATATTGTTACCGTATCCGTTATGCCCTGCGTAGCAAAAAAGGCAGAGGCAAACATGGATTTCTACTATAAAGAATACGCAGGCAAAGATGTGGACATCGTACTGACCACACGAGAGTTCACCAGAATGCTTCGCGAAACCCACATCCGGCCGGAAGTGCTGACGGACCGCAAACCGGACAGCCTCATGCAGGAGTGGACCGGTGCCGGCGTCATCTTCGGCGCAACCGGCGGCGTTATGGAGGCAGCGCTTCGTACTGCTTACCACGCCCTGTCCGGCAAAAATCCGGACCCGGATTTCTTTAACGACATCCGTACCGTCAATGAGGACTATGCACTCACAGAAGCAGTCCTCGACTTTAACGGAACCACGGTACGCACCGCCATTGTCAGCGGCCTCGGCAACACCAGAAAACTCCTCGAGGCTATCCGGCGCGGCGATGTATCTTATGACTTCGTAGAAGTCATGGCCTGCCCCGGCGGCTGTGTCGGCGGTGGCGGACAGCCGATCTGTGACGGCAAAGAACTTGCGGGAGTGCGCGGTGAAAACCTGCACTTCTTAGACAAGAACAGTAAGATCCGTTTCTCTCACGAGAATCAGGATGTGGCAAAGCTGTACCAGGATTTCCTTGAACATCCTCTTTCCCACAAGTCCCATATGATCTTACATACGGACCACAACGCATGGTCCATGCACGAAGAACCGTAAGTCGTGCAGTAGTTACTTATTTTCCTTATTATCCTTCTAACTATTTTGCCAAAAGAAAGGCCGCCCCGGTTTTGCCGGGACGGCTTTTCTTCTATAATTTATACAGTTTTCTTTTATCTCACGCGATATTTTTCCACTACATCCATGTTCAGTTCCACGCCAAGACCTGCTCCCTGCGGTACAAGGTAGTTCATCTCGCTGTCGCACTGAATCGGCTCTTTTAAGAGTTCTGTCCGCAGCGGATTGTAGTTTTCCTCTGACTCAATGAAGGGAACATTCGGCAGAGACGCTGCGAAATGTACATTGGCTGCTGTCAGGACCGCGGAAAAAAAGGTGTGGGGGGTAAACAGTTTATCATAGGCCAGTGATAATGCCGCGATTCTGCGGCACTCCGTAAATCCGCCGCTCCAGCCTAAGTTCGCCTGTACCACATCCAGAGCTCCGCGCTCTAACAGTTCCTTGTAGCGGGCCAGTCCCTGCTCGGACTCACAGCCAGCTACCTTTGTGCGTTTTAATCCGGCCGCAATCTTTGCGTAACCTGCCACATCATCGGACCGGGATGGCTCCTCGATCCAGTAAATGTTATACTCATCGAAATACTTCTCGGCCGCAAGCACTGCATCCACATCCCAGGTGCAGTTCATGTCAACCATCAGAACACCATCCTTGCCGATCGTCTCGCGGACTGCTGCGACACGGGCCATATCTTCCTCAAAGGAAATATTGAAATCACCTTTCTTCACATAGCGATGCGGCATGCCAATGTTGTTGCGGCTTCTGCCGACTTTCATTTTGAAAGCGGTGTAGCCTTTGGCCATATAGCCTTCCATCTCACGCTTCAGATCATCGATGCTCTTCTCCGGAGCATAGAAACCTGCACTGGCATAGCCCTTTACCTTGTCGCTGTTTGCGCCCAGCAGGCGGTATAACGGAAGTCCTGCCGCTTTACCGGCAATATCCCACAGCGCAATGTCAATGCCGCTGATCGCGCCCATCACGATGCCGCGGCGGCCGTTCGCGAAATTGCTCCACACCATGGTCTCCCAGAGCCGCTCAATATCCAACGGATTTTGTCCGATCAGGAGACCTTTCAACTGGTTTTCAATGATGTCAGCCATAGCTGTCATAGAGGCGCCAAAGGTTGCACACTCTCCAAGTCCCGTGATCTTTGCGTCCGTCTCCACCTGGATCAGCAGCGCGCCTCTTCCGAAGCACGCAGACTGACCGTCAGCAATAAAGGATTCATAGGGATATTTCAGGATAATTGTTTTGATATCTGTAATCTTCACGATGAGGTTCTCCTTATTTCAGCAATGTTGGAATCAGTAAAGACAGCGGCGGGAAGTAGGTAATGATCAGAAGATCCGCGATCAGAACCGCGAAATACCGCATTAGGTACTTCATCATACCCTCAATCTTTACATTTGCGCTGTCACAGACAACGTACAGGTTTACACCTACCGGAGGTGTCATCATGCCGATAGCCAGGTTGGTCATCATAATGATACCGAAATGGATCAGGTCAATGCCAAGGGTCTGAGCGATCGGTGCAAGCAGCGGAGCCAGGATTACCATAGCCGCGCCAGCCTCACAAACCATGCCGACTACAAGAAGCATAACATTGATGAGAAGCAGGAATACATACTTGCTGTCAGAAATTCCCAGGAATGCTTTTGCCAGAGCCTGCGGGATCTGCTGTTTTGCCAGGATCCAGCCAAAAATGGTGGATGCGGACATGATCAGAAGAACGGTTGCCATGGTCAGGACAGACTCATAGAAGATTTTCTTTAAGTCTTTCAGCTTGATCTCTCTGTATACAAAGACACCAACAACCAGGCCATAGAATACGGAAACAACGGCTGCCTCAGTCGGGGTAAAGAATCCACTGTAAATACCGCCCAGGATAATGACCGGCATCAGGATTGCGAGGATTGCATCCTTAAATGCTTTTCCACGCTCAGCCCAGCTTGCTTTTTCCACCGGAACGAATCCCTGTTTCTTTGCAAGATGATGAGCCATAGCCATAATGGTTCCGCAGATGAATAATCCCGGAAGGAAACCTGCCTTGAACAGGTCACCGATGGACTGCTCTGCAGCAACACCGTACTGGATCAGGCCGATACTCGGCGGAATGATAACGCCCAGCTCAGCGGAAGAAGCAATGGTACCAGCCGCAAAGTTGCGGTCATATTTGTGTTTGAGCATTTCCGGAACAATGATCGCGCCGACAGCCGCTGCGGTTGCTGCGCTGGAACCGGAGATTGCTGCGAAGAAGGCGCAGGTTGCCACGGCAACCATAGCCAGGCCGCCCGGAATATGCCCCAGGAAGCTGTTGCATAAATTTACCAGACGACGGGAAATACCGCCGGAGCTCATCAGGTTTCCGGCAAGAACGAAGAACGGAATTGCCAGCAGAGTAAAGCTTCCGGTCCCGGAAAACATTCTCTGGATCACGATTGACATATTGGTGCCGCCGCCTGCGGCCAGTGCCAGCACGGAGGAGCCGCCCAGCACAAAAGCGATCGGAACACCTGCGAAAAGCAGGATTACCATACTTATGAACAATACTGCTGTCATTTTACGTCCTCCCCTGTGATCTGATAATAAACTACGATAATGGTGTTGATCAGCATGAATACTGCGCCGGTCGGAATGGAAGCATACATCAGTCCCATAGGCATTTTCAGTACCGGTGTGGTCTGATTCCATACAAGACCTGCTGTCTTATATCCCATTACGATCAGAAATACCATGAATGCCGCGGTTGCTGCCTGTACCAGAAGCATTACTGCCTTGACCGCTTTTTTCGGGAGCATCATGAACAGAATTTCAAGACCTACCAGAGAACCTTTGCGTACACAGAGCGCCGAACCCAGGAATGTAGTCCAGATCAGCATGTACTTGGATAACTCTTCACTCCACGGAATGGTGGCATGGACAAGGCGGAAAACCACCTGTCCAAACACAACCACTGACATCACGGCAAGCATCAGTACAACGACCCATGTCAGAAATCCGTTTACTGCTTTGTCGATTCCCTTAATCATTTTCGTCATAGCCTGACTGCCTCCTCTGTTATTTTGCTGCGTTGATCTTCTCGATCAGATCGCCAAACTGGGAACTATATTTCTCATATACCGGCTGTACTGCCTCGATGAACGGAGCCTTGTCCACTTCGTTGACTTCCATGCCTTTCTCCTTGCAGCCTTCCAGCATCTTATCTAACTCTTCGCCAGCCAGTTCACGCTCGTAATCCACAGATTTCTTCATAGCGTCTGCCACAATATCCTGCTGCTCCGGACTTAACTTGTTCCAGGTGATCTCGCTCATCATCAGCGGACATACCGGGTAGAAGTGCTCGGTCAGGGACAGATATTTCTGAACCTCATAGAAACGAGAGTTGTAAATGGTGAACAGCGGGTTCTCCTGGCCATCTACAGCGCCGGTCTGAAGTGCGGTGAACAGCTCACTGAAGCTCATGGAAACTGCATCCATGCCAAGGGCGCCAAGCGCGTCTACACATACAGAGCTTTCAAGAGTACGAACACGAAGGCCCTTGCAGTCATCCGGAGTCTCGATCGGTCTGGTGGAGTTTGTCATGCTGCGGAAGCCCAGATCGTAGGTACCGAATACCTTAATTCCCTGGCTCTCCAGGTTTCCGAACAGCTCCTGTCCTACCTCTCCATCCAGAACCTTGAATGCCTCCTCACGGGATTCAAACAGGTACGGCATGTTAAATACGTCCATGTTGGAATCGAATCCGCTCAATGCTGCTGCAACAGCTACGCTGATATCCATGGTGCCCATCTGCAGTGCCTCTACAGATTCACGCTCATCACCAAGGGTACCATTCGGAGCAACCGTTACGGTAATGGAACCGCCGGACTCTTTCTCAACCAGATCCTTGAAATAGAGAGCGGCCTGCTGGTACGGATGACCCTCAGCCTGACCATGTCCAAAGGTCAGCTCGATTGGATCGCCAACCGGAGCTTTTGCCTCACTGCCATCTGCTGCTGCCTTGTCAGCGGCTGCCTCTGCTGCGGTGGTTGCTGCTGCAGTGTCTGCTGCTGTTGTGGAAGTGCCGGAGGAGCTTCCTCCGCATCCGGTCATGCTGGTAACTGCCATTGCAGCTGCTAATACTACGCCAAGTTTTTTGTTCATTTTCTCTTTTCCCTCCTGGTTTTTACAACATCTTTTGTATGATTTTATGTTATCACATGCGTTTTCAAAAGAAAAAGGATGTATCTTGTATACATCATAAATACGATTTTCATATTTTTGTGATCCATTCTGCATTTTTTAATATGCTCTTTACATGGTTATATGATAAAATATAACAAGTATGGGAAAGCCAGATGTGTGCCTGCATGATCATGGCAAATGATTAAACAATCGAGTGACAAAGTCACGCAAACAAATACAAGGAGAAGATAGTTTCATGACTACGAATCTGAAAAACAAAGCATATCAGATCATCAAAGAACGGATTATTTCCTGTGATTACAAACCAAACACATTTTTAAATGAAGCTGACCTGATCGAAGAGATCGATGCCAGCCGCACCCCGATCCGCGAAGCGCTCAACAAGCTGGAACAGGAAGGTTTTGTTCGGATCATCCCCAAAAAAGGCGTTATGGTAACCGGACTTACTCTGGTCGAGATCAACCAGACCTTTGAAGCCCGCATCCTTCTGGAACCATTTATCATCAATAATTATATGAACCGCATCGACCGGGATGCACTGATTGAAATTCAGAAGGCATCCGAACAACTCATTCAGACTGCCCCGTCTGCAAAAACTCCAGAGGAGTTCTGCTGCCTTGACGATAAACTGCACCGACTGCTCAACAAAGCCTGCCCGAATAAATTCTTCAACGACATGCTCGATCACATCTATGACCAGAACCAGCGCATCCGCCTGTTTTCCGGTCAGGATATCTGGGAGCGGCATATTGAAGCTGCGCGGGAACATATCGAACTGATCCGCTATATTTTAAATGATCAGAAAGAAGAGGCATCAGCTGCTATTACCCTGCACCTCATCAAATCTAAGGAAGCAGCTGTCAACAGCCTGTTCCAGAAGCAAATTTCCGCCATATAATTCCTATCACAACACGAAAACGCCGCCCCGGGTTTGCCGGGACGGCGTTTCTTCTATATATAATACTTCTACCTGATTATTACTTACACTTATTCTTCCGGCACATGCCACTCCCAGTTGCGGATTTCCTCCATATCCTGGCCATACTCGGCAATGTACTGCTTGTGCTCTACCAGTTTGTCGTTCATCTTCTGGATCAGGAAGGAACCGCGGTTGCCCAACTGCGGCAGATGCATCACAGCATCTTTTACCAGGCTGAAGCGGTCAAGCTGGTTCTGAACACGCATATCGAATGGTGTGGTGATGGTACCTTCCTCCTGATATCCGTGAACGGACATGTTATGATTGTTGCGCTCATAAGTCAGCTCGTGGATCAGGGTCGGATATCCGTGGAAGGCGAAAATAATCGGTTTGTCCGGGGTGAAGATCGCGTCATACTCGGCATCGCTTAAGCCGTGCGGATGCTTGTGGTCACTCTCCATCTTGAACAGGTCTACCACGTTTACCACGCGGATCTTTAATTCCGGAAGTTCATCCCGCAGGATGGTAACAGCCGCCATGGTCTCCAGGGTCGGGGTATCGCCGCAGCATGCCATAACCACATCTGGCTCCTCGCCGCAGTCGTTGCTTGCCCACTCCCAGATGCCAATACCCTGGGTACAGTGCTTGACAGCCTGTTCCATGGACAGCCACTGGCAGCTCGGATGCTTGGAGGCAACAATAGCATTCACATAGTTCTTGCTCTTGATGCAGTGGTCAAAGCAGGAAAGCAGACAGTTGGTATCCGGCGGGAGATACATGCGAACAACATCTGCTTTCTTGTTGGCGATGTGGTCTAAGAAGCCCGGATCCTGATGGGTAAACCCGTTGTGATCCTGCTGCCATACGTTGGAAGTCAGAATAAAGTTCAGGGACGCGATCGGACGTCTCCAGGACAGCTGGTTGCAGACCTTTAACCACTTTGCGTGCTGTGCTGCCATAGAATCCACGATGCGGATGAATGCCTCATAGCTTGCGAAGAAACCGTGACGGCCAGTCAGCAGATAACCTTCCAGCCAGCCCTCGCACATATGCTCGCTCAGCATGCCGTCCATGATGCGGCCATTTCTTGCCAGCTTGTCATCAGTCGGAAGCAGCTCGCCGTTCCAGTCGCGGTTCTGCTCTTCAAATACTTTATATAGACGATTGGACATGCTCTCATCGGGTCCAAAAATACGGAAGTTCTTGCTGTCTTCATTGAGTTTGAAAATGTCGCGGATATAGCCGCCAAGCTCAATCATATCCTGGGCCTTGGTTTTGCCCGGCTCCACCGGAATGCCATACTCGCGGAAATCCGGGAGGCGAAGGTCTTTCAGAAGCAGGCCGCCGTTTGCGTGCGGGTTAGCGCCCAGGCGGGCATTGCCCTTCGGTGCCAGTTCTGCCAGCTCCGGGATCAGGCGTCCGTTCTCATCGAACAGCTCCTCTGCATGATAGCTCTTTAACCAGTCTTCCAGAAGCTGTAAATGCTCCGGCTTCTCCATGCTGATCGGAACCTGATGCGCACGGAAAGAACCTTCGATCTGTTGTCCGTCCACGAATTTCGGACCAGTCCAGCCTTTTGGAGTACGAAGGATGATCATTGGCCACTTCGGACGCTCCGGATCCTGCTCCTCTCTTGCGTGCTGCTGGATTGCCTTGATTTCCTCGATCACGGCATCCATGGTCTCTGCCATCTTCTTGTGCATGGTCATCGGGTCATCGCCCTCAACAAAGTACGGCTTCCAGCCACAGCCCTCAAAGAAGGACTTAATCTCATCATGCGGAATACGGGAGAAAATGGTCGGGTTGCTGATCTTATATCCGTTTAAGTGCAGGATCGGAAGAACCGCGCCATCGGTAATCGGGTTTAAGAATTTATTGGACTGCCAGGACGTTGCCAGCGGACCGGTCTCTGCTTCACCGTCTCCCACAACCACCGTTGCGATCAGATCCGGGTTATCAAATACAGCGCCAAATGCATGGGCAATGGAGTAACCCAGCTCACCGCCCTCGTTGATGGAACCAGGAGTCTCCGGTGCGCAGTGGCTCGGAACACCGCACGGGAAGGAGAACTGCTTGAACATCTTCTTCATGCCTTCCTCATCCTGGCTGATGTTCGGATACACCTCGCTGTAGCTTCCGTCCAGATAGGTGTTGGCGATCAGGAAGTTACCGCCATGGCCCGGACCGGAAAGAAGGATCATATCCAGATCGTAACGCTTGATGGCACGGTTGCAGTGTACATACACGAAGTTCTGTCCCGGCACAGTTCCCCAGTGTCCGACGATCTTCTTTTTAATCTGATCCATGCTCAGCGGTTTCTTTAACAGCGGATTGTCTAACAGGTATAACTGACCGGCAGACAGATAATTTGCCGCACGCCAGTAGGCATTCATCTTTTCCAGCATTTCCTCACATAAAGGCTGCTTTTCCAGACAGGTGTTGTTCTCCATAACATTACCTCTTTCTTTGCTCATGTCATTTCGTTGCTGTTTGCGCAACATGGGAAACGTTGCGTTCTGTTTGAGAGTTGTGCTTCGTTAATTTTCTAACGTTTTCGATTGTATTTTCTCACATACAATCCAATCTGTAAAATGCCGTTTCCGTATTGTATTCATATCAATCTGATATGGATGTGCCGCAAACCATGGATTTTCATGGTTTTCTGTATTATAATGGAGATAAAGAAAGACAGGTTTCTGAGAAAAACCGATTGATAAAACAGGGAGATCACCAGCGCATGACATCCAATTTTGAATACTACAAGATTTTCTACTACGTTGCCAAATACAGCAATCTGACCCGGGCTGCCGCTGCCTTAAACACCAGCCAGCCCTCTGTGACACGCGTGATCCACAAGCTGGAAGGCGACCTGGGCTGCCGTCTTTTCATCCGCAGCAAATCCGGCATGGAGCTGACTGCTGAGGGAAGCCGGTTCTTTGAGTATGTCTCCGCCGGCTGCCTGCAGTTTTTCCGGGCAGAGAGCCACTTAAGTGACCTGCTCCAGCTGGAAAATGGAAGCATCTCCATCAGTGCCACCGAAACCGCCCTGCACTCCTGGCTCTTTGAGGCCATGGAAGCCTTCCACCAGGAATATCCCGGTGTTCATTTCCAGATTTTAAACCACAGTACCCAGGATTCCATCCAGGCAGTGCGGGACGGCAAGGTAGACTTCGCCGTGGTTTCTTCCCTTCCGCTCCACATTTCCGAACCGCTGCGTATGAAAAAGCTGCACACCTACCGGGATATCCTCATCAGCGGCAGCCGTTTTTCCGAACTGAAGGACCGTCCTGTCTCACTCCGGGAGCTGGCCTCCTATCCCTGGATCAGCCTGACCTCAGAATCCATCAGCCGTACCTTCTTAAATACCTACTTTGCGCAGTACGGTCTTACCTTCTCGCCGGATATGGAGCTGGCCACCACCGACCTGATCCTGCCCGCTGTGCGCCACAACCTTGGCATCGGATTCATCCCCGAAGCCTTCGCCCACAGCGAACTCGCCGCCGGAAATATCTTCCAGGTCCAGATCGAAGAACAGTTCCCGGAACGCAACATCCTGCTGATTTCCGACTCGGAATATCCGCAGAGCGTGGCATCGAAGGCGTTTCAGAAGTTCGCAAAATAAAAATTTAAAGAATATTCACGAAAGGTCCGAAGCAGGCCGGGGTGGTATCCCGCCCCGGCCTGCTTCTGCTTTCCTGGCTATTCTACGGTAATAAAAAACACAGCCAGAATGGTACTGGTAAAAGCTCGAAATCATGGCT
>CAKRRJ010000053.1 GCA_934394615.1 uncultured Lachnospiraceae bacterium | reverse complement strand
TGTTGTGATTCCACGGTATAGAAGTTCGAACAAAAGAATATTTTTCCAGTTCTGCCGTATGATCTGCCAGGTATCTTTTGTCAATATCTTCATAGATTACTCTTTCGGTTCCGGTTCGTCCTCCTGAGCCTTTCGGGTCTCCAGGATTGACTGATTCAAAGAAAACATCTTTGCGTCCAGCATATCTACCATATCGGCACATGCCTTCAGTTCAGCCTGCAGCGAGTCCGGACCGCTTCCTTCAAACTTGTAATAGATCTTGTGTTCCAGGCTGGCCCAGAAATCCTGCGCAATGGTGCGGATCTGGATTTCCACCTTGGTTTCCACCGGACCTTCGGTCAGGTAGATGGGAATCGTGACCACCATATGATAGCTCTTGTAGCCGTTTGGCTTCGGTTTGCGGATGTAATCCTTTACATAGAGGACCGTAACATCTTTCTGACGGGCAATCATATCCGCGATCTGGTAAATATCCTGATTAAAGGAACAGATGATGCGGATTCCGGCAATGTCGCTCAGTTTCTCCACCATATTTTCGATGGTGACCTCATAGCCGTTGCGCTTCATCTTCTTGACAATACTGTCCGGAGTCTTTACCCGCGACTTGATGTGCTCGATGGGCGTGTGCCCATACATATGGATGAACTCTTCGTTTAAGATCTCTATTTTTGTGTTGATTGCCTTCAGTGCCGATTCGTACAGAAACATAACGGAGTTCCACTGATCCAGCTGACTGTAGGCGTTTGGGATATATACCAATGTCTATCCCTCCTTTAACAGTAACGATTGATGCACTGCAGCCGGATAATCATTCCTAGAATTTCAGGCCTTTGAGCAGTGCTCCCAGTCCGGTGGTAGCTTCACCGGCTTCTTTGTAATCGAATTTCTCTACCGGCTCCTCCGCCTCACCATCTGCAGTCAGCGCTTTCATGCTGAGGCTGATCTTGCCGTCTTTTACGCCAGTGATCTTTACGGTGATGTTCTGACCCTCTTTTAATACTACGCCCGGATGTTTGATGCGCTGATTGCTGATCTGGGATACGTGTAAGAGTCCGCTTAAACCGTTCTCCAGATTTACGAATGCGCCGTAATCCTTTAAGCTGTCTACGGTACCGTTCACAACAGAACCAACCTCAACGGAAGCAAGCTTCTCTGCGCGGTCTGCTGCCTTCTTCTCCTCCAGGACTGCTCTTGCGGAGAGAACCAGTCTCTTTTTTTCCATGTCTACGGTGATCGGAACAACCTCAAGATGCTGTCCAACCAGGTCTTCCAGCTTCTCGATGTAATGGTCTGCTGCCTGGGATGCCGGGATAAAGCCCTGAATGTCATCTACGAATGCAACGAGTCCGCCCTTGACTGCCTCTTTTACTTTTACCTTTAATACGGTCTTATCCTGCATCTGCTGTGCAAGCTCAGCCCACTTTTCTGCATCCGGACCTTCCTGATCCTGATATGCATTGCTGCGGCGTGCGTCGTATTCCTTATAAGATGCTTCCAGCTCGCTGGCAAAATCTTCCATTGTCTCTTTTACTTCACTCATGATGTTTACTCCTTTTCCCGTTCCCTGTAAAAGAACGATTCAATATCATTAACTTTACCATATTTCCTGTGAATTTGCTATAGTTTTCTGGTTTTCCGCCGGAAAGCGTGCTATACTTTTAGTGATTTGTACACGATATTTTTATCAGGAGAACACAATTATGATCCACGATATTTTAGATCTTCATACTCATACCATCATGAGCGGCCATGCCTACAATACCATGCAGGAAATGATCCGCTCCGCCTCCGAAAAAGGCGTAAAACTGCTTGGCATCACCGAACATGCCCCACGCATCCCGGGCGCATGCCATCCGTTCTATTTCATCAACTTCAAGGTTGTTCCGCGCGAGCAGTCCGGCGTAAAGCTCATGTTAGGCTGCGAGCTGAACATTGTCGACTATCACGGCGGCATCGACCTGGAACCGCGCTATCTTGCTGGCCTGGACTACGCCGTTGCCAGCATTCACGAACCGTGCTACGACAGCGGAACCGTGGCGCAGAACACCGCGGCATATCTTGGCGTCATGAAAAACCCGGCTGTCCAGATCATCGGACACCCGGACGACGGACGCTTCCCAGTTGACTACGAAACTCTGGTATGCGCCGCCAAGGAGAACCATGTTCTGTTAGAGGTCAACTCCAGCTCCCTGCATCCGAAATGCCACCGCTTAAACGCAAGGGAAAACTATATCACCATGCTGGAACTGTGCCGAAGACACAAAGTCTCCATCATCATGGACAGTGACGCGCACAGCGATGCCGATGTCGGCAACCACACCCGTGCGCAGGCACTGTTGGAGGAAATCGGTTTCCCGGAGGAACTGGTCGTGAACACTTCCATCGAACGGGCTGCGGAATACATTCCGTATTTAAACAAACCACTCTATCTGGGAGGGCAGGCTCATGATTAACTTTCTGAATCTGGAATACTTCCTGGTGGCAGCCGAGGAGCTGAACTTCACCAAAGCGGCGAAAAAGCTGTTTATTTCCCAGCAGTCCTTAAGCAACCACATCTCCAATATGGAAAAAGAATTCGATGTCATCCTGTTTAACCGAACCACGCCCCTCACCCTGACCTACGCAGGACAGGCCTTAAAGACAAAAGCAAAGCAGATGCTGGAACTGCGCGACGAAACCTACCGTGAGCTTGCCGACATCAAGGACTTCTCCGTGGGCCAGCTCACGCTCGGACTTTCCCACACCCGCGGCCGCGTCATCCTGCCAGAGATCCTTCCGGTCTTCAAAGACCGCTTCCCGAACATCGACTTAAAACTCGTCGAGGGAAATTCCTCTGAGCTTGCGGATGACCTGCTGCACGGAAACATCGACCTGATCATCGACATGCTTCCTTTTAAAGTAGAAAATGTGGAAACCGTGCCGATCTGCGAAGAAGAAATCCTCCTCGCGGTGCCGGATACTGTGCTGGAGCACGCCTTCCCGGGCCGCTTAAATGAAATCAAAAAACAGCTTTCCGGGCACACAGACTTAAAACTTCTGGAAAACTGCCCGTTCCTTTTGATCAACAAAGGAAACCGTGTCCGCACCATCGCCGACGAAATGTTCGAGGAAGCGCAGGTTACGCCGCATATTGTTCTGGAAACCGAAAACATTCAGACTGTGCTCGCCCTGGCAGAAAAAGGCATGGGCATTACGTTCTACCCGCGTATGTTCATCTCCGGCCAGGCCGAGATCCAGGAGCTGAGAAGCGGCCAGTCCCCGTTAAACTTCTATTCCCTGGACCACCCAAAGGCACACGGCGTCCTGGCAATCGGTTACCACAAAGGTCATTATATGTCCCAGGCAACCAAAGCATTCATACAGACTGCGAAAGAAACCATATAAATTTGAAAAAATGCGGAGAAGATGCTTGACATCTGGCTCCGCATTTGTTATAATTCAATCATAGTAATTATTACTATTATTTCTTGATGAAAAGGAGCTGCAATGAAGACATTAAAATACAGCCGTCAGAGGGAATCCATCAAAGCTAGTCTCATGAACCGCAAGGATCATCCGACAGCAGACGCCGTATACGCAAGCATTCGCGAGGAGTTCCCGAACATCAGCCTCGGTACTGTTTACCGAAACTTAAACCTTCTTGTAGAGCTGGGCGAAGTCCAGAAGCTCACTTTTGGAGATGGGAAAGACCACTTCGACGCAGATACAAGCCTGCACTACCATTTTGTATGCAGAAGCTGCGGAGCCGTCATCGACCTTCCCATGAAGCCGCTTTCCGACATCGACCAGAAAGCACAAAGCTGTACCGCAGGCCAGGTGGAAAATCACACCGTATTCTTTTTCGGGCGCTGCGCGGACTGCTTAAAGAAGGAAAGTCATTAAGTATCACAGAGCATCACCGGCCGGTACCTGCAGGTCAGTACAGGTACTTTCGCCGAACCAATAACAATATTTCACATGTAAAGGAGAATTGGGTTATGAAAAAATGGGTTTGCACAGTATGTGGTTATGTTTACGAGGGAGATGCTGCACCGGAATTCTGCCCGGTATGTAAGGCACCGGCTTCCAAATTCAAAGAGCAGGCAGGCGAGATGACCTGGGCCGCAGAGCATGTTGTAGGCGTTGCACAGGGCGTAAGCGAGGACATTTTAGCAGATTTAAGAGCAAACTTCGAGGGCGAGTGCTCTGAAGTTGGTATGTATCTGGCAATGGCAAGAGTGGCTCACAGAGAGGGCTATCCGGAAATCGGCCTCTACTGGGAGAAGGCAGCTTACGAGGAGGCTGAGCACGCTGCAAAATTCGCAGAGCTGTTAGGCGAAGTTGTAACCGACTCCACCAAAAAGAACCTGGAGATGAGAGTTGCCGCTGAGCACGGCGCAACCGAGGGCAAATTCGATCTGGCTAAGAGAGCAAAAGCTGCAAACCTCGACGCAATCCACGACACCGTTCATGAGATGGCTAAAGATGAGGCAAGACACGGCAAGGCATTTGAGGGGCTGTTAAAGAGATACTTTGGTTAATCGACACGGTTAGGCTGATAACAAAAATGGGAGGCTTCCAATTGGAAGCCTCCCATTTTTGCGCTCAATTTTGATGCCTTTGCTGCCTGCATGAAAAGACACGTTACGAGTCAAATTTTTATTCCTGCCAATTTCGCCACCTGCATCTCCAGCCGGATTCCGGCAAACCATAATTTTGCGATCTGCTCCTGAAGCAGATTGATATGAAGGTAGTGCTTCATGTAGTAAAGCGTGCTCTCCTCCCGGATCCGCTGGCGTTTCATGGCATCGGAGAAGGACTTGCTGATGGATGTGGAATGTTCATGGTCGTAGTGCTGGTTTAAGAGCAGGATGCTGCGGTATCCGGCGTTCTGCATGCGGCGGCCGAGCACCTGTTCCTCTTCATAGAGGAAGATGCATTCGTCATAGCCTCCAGCTTCTAAAAACTTTTCTCCGTCCACCATCAGCATGGAGCCGTGCACGGCCCCCACGTAAACAGCATTGCGGCCCTCAAAGTAGGAATCCGGATAGTCAAAGGTTCTTCCAAACAGACGGCGGCTCACCGGGCCCATGCTGAGAAGTTCTCTCGTAAAGCTGCGAAGCGGCCAGCCGTTTTTCAGGTTCGGATAGCGCGCGTCATGGATCCGCGGTGTCACGATTCCGGCCTTTGGATAGCGGGCGAACACTGCCAGCATGGTTTTTAGGGACTGCTCCGAAAAGACCACATCCGGATTAGCGATCAGGACATGGGTGGCTCCGCCCTGCTCCACCGCATAACGGACACCAAGGTTGTTGCCGGAGCCGTAGCCGCCGTTACGGTCGGCGGAAATCACGTGAATCTTCGCAGCCCGATCCAACCTTGTTTTACCCTGTAGCTCCATACGTTCCATTTCCCACTGTTCCAGTTTTTTCAACCGCTCCAGCGAATCATCCGTGGAGGCATTGTCCACTACAATAATCTGGTGCAGCACCTCATAATCTGTAATCTGCTTTACCAGTTTTTCGGTTGTTTCTGCATCGTTATAATTCAGGATTACACAGCTCAGCCGCATACTCATGCTTCCAGCTCCTGTTCTGCTACTTTCGCTGCTCCGCTCTCTGCTTCCGTTTTTCCTGCTGCCACCATTGCTTTCCCTTCGCAATTTTCCAGCGCCACATCCTGCTCGTTTTTCGGCTGGCGCATCTTCTCCGCCTTCGGAATCGTCATGCACATTGCCAGCGTCTGCAGCGCGGAGTTTTTATAGAAATGATTATAGCGGATATTTTTCAACCGTCCTGCCGCAGACTGATATGGCAATGCCAGGAATGCGCGCAGGGTCATGCGCTGCGCTTTATCCATCTCCTTCCAGAAGCAACGCCCAAACGCAATGCCCTGGTTGAGCATCCGGCGGTAATTCCGTTCGACTTCTTTTCCGCGGCTCAGGCGTGCCTTCATCTCCGTAAAGCTGCCGGAATCCTTTGCTCCAAGCACATTGCCGCCGTGCTGGCGGTATTTGGAAAGCGCTCTCGGCATAAATTCAATCACACCAAAGCAGGATGCCGTCAGCGCGATCCACCAGTCATGCATGCAGCAGACTTCCGGCTTTTTCGCACATTTTTCCAGAAGCGCGCGGTTGATCATGGATGCACCGCCCGTCACCTGGTTTTCCACCAGAAGCTCCGCAAAACTGGTCCGGTCCGGATCCTGGTGCGTGTAGGCAGCAAAACTCGGACTGATCTCGTAAAGATCCTCGTCCACCACTTCCATATCGGAATATAACAGGATCGGACACTGCTTTCCAAGACCTTTCTCCAATACTTTCATCCGGTGCAGCAGCACCTTTACCTTATTGTTTTCCCACACATCATCCTGATCGCTGAACAGAATGTACTCGTTTGTCTCATCCTTCAGTGCTTCCTGCATCAGCCAGAAGAAATTGCCGGCAGCGTCACCATCGTGCTCCGTTCTGTGGCGCAAAAATACCTGCTCCGGATACCATCCGGCGTAATCCTCCAGCATCTCCCGGGTTCCATCGTCAGAACCATCGTCGGAAATCAAAATTTTTACCGGAACAGTCTGCGCCAGAATCGTGTCCAGCTGCTGCTCCAGATACTGCTTTCCCTGATATGTTGCCATTAAGACGGTTACCATTTGTCTCTTCCTCCATTTTCCTTCCAAAACCAGTTATTCCTTTGTTCCTGTACCGCGCAGGCCACCCGCCTTTGCAAAACAAGGCCCACCTGCTCACACTTTCTTCCGGCTCTCCACCAGTTTCATGCCTAATTTCCGGCTCACCATCCGGCGAACCGGCGGACACACCGCCGTCGCGTAATCCAGCATATGATATGCCAGCATATACGCCCGTTTCCCGCTCTCCTTCGGCGCGCCCGCCCACGGAGTCTTTGCCAGATACAGCTCGTAAGCCCTGCGGTAATGATTGAAGTTTCCTGCAACCCATGGCCGCTCATCACCCATATAATGGATGATGGACGGATGCTTTTTCGCCATCTGCAGCTCCCTGGGCGTCACCGCACGGTAAGTCTTTCCCTGACGCACGAGTTCCCCGTACGAAAAATACCGGTAATTCGTAAAGAAATTATAGCGCGGCATCAGCGTGTGGATCTGGCCTTTCAGCGTGCCGTTTAACACATCCTGATCACTCGCAAACAGCTTTCCGCCCTTGCGCTTCCAGAACTCCAGAAGTTTTCCCTGAATCTCCTGCTCCCGCCACTGTTTCAGATCCACCAGAAGGACTCCGGAATTATAATAGGGATCTTCCTCTCCCAGGTCGATGGATTCCTTCACGGCCCGGTAAATCGTCGGTTCCATAACCGCACCCACCACATTTCCTTCCAGATTCTCTTTCCACAGATGCTTTAATGACTGCAGTACCACCGTATCGCAGTCCAGATAGAGCACCCGCTCCACGGACTCCGGCAGCATGTCCCCCATAAACAGGCGAAGCATCACGCTGATGTCAAAACCGCCGGTATCTACCTCATAGCCGATCCGTTCCCGCAGGTCATCTACATTGCAAAAGCTGATCTTTCGTTCAAAATGCTCTGCGATCTCCCGAAGCTTCTCCTGATTTTCCGCAGAAAGCCCCAGAGTCAGCACATACACATGAATCTCTGCGAAATCCCGGTTCCGGTCCAACAGGGAATACAGAGAGGTTCCCAGATGTCTCGCGTAGCCATCGTTGGAGGCGTACACCACATTCATACACTCCCGTTCCATGCGCGCCCTCCTCCTTTCTTCTTTTCCAGTCTTTCCCGGGGCTGCCGCAAAACCGGATCCAGCCCCTTTACCTGCTTACTACTATACTATAGCTTCCCCAAAAAGTAAATTTCGTGAACCGCAATTCCGTGGACACCACAGCGTTTTACTGTTATAATTATTAAGCGCTCCCGCGTAAAAAGCGGGACACATGCAAAGATACAATGTTCGAAATACGAAAGGTGGAAAAATATATGTGGTTAGCAGATGGCTGGAAAGATTATCAGGTCATTGACTGTTCAAAAGGAGAAAAACTGGAAAGATGGGGCGAGTACCTTTTAGTTCGCCCGGACCCGCAGGTCATCTGGGATACCCCGAAGACCCACAAGGGCTGGAAGCACATGAACGGACATTATCACCGCAGCGCCAAGGGCGGCGGCGAGTGGGAGTTCTTTGATCTTCCGGAGCAGTGGACCATCGGTTACAAGGGTCTTACTTTCAACTTAAAACCGTTCAGCTTCAAGCATACCGGACTCTTCCCGGAGCAGGCAGCAAACTGGGACTGGTTCGGCGATAAAATCCGAAACGCAGGCCGCCCGGTCAAGGTCTTAAACCTCTTCGCTTACACCGGCGGCGCAACCCTGGCTGCTGCCAAGGCTGGCGCTTCTGTCACCCATGTGGATGCCTCCAAGGGCATGGTCGGCTGGGCAAAAGAAAATGCCGCATCCTCCGGCTTAAGCGATGCCCCGATCCGCTGGCTGGTCGATGACTGCGTCAAATTCGTAGAGCGCGAGATCCGCCGCGGCAATCATTACGATGCCATCATCATGGACCCGCCGTCTTACGGCCGCGGACCGAAAGGCGAGATCTGGAAGATTGAGGACGCGATTCATCCGCTGGTAAAACTGTGCGTGCAGCTCTTATCCGATGACCCGCTGTTCTTCCTCATCAACTCCTACACCACCGGCCTGGCTCCGGCTGTCCTCACCTACATGATGAGCACCGAGATCGTACCGAAATTCGGCGGCCACGTAGAGGCACAGGAGATCGGACTCCCGGTCACCGAAACCGGACTCGTGCTGCCATGCGGCGCATCTGGACGGTGGGAGAAGTAACAATTAAAGGATAAGCTCGAAAGGTCTGAAGCAGGCCGGGCCCGTATCCCGCTGCGCAAAATGATGCTCTGTGTTCGGACGATGCAGCTGACAGCCGTTTGCGGCTAGTCGGACGGATCGTCCGCCTCCCGAAAACGTCAGTTGCTGCATAGCCGAACACATTGAGCACTCATTTATGCTTCGCAGCATACGTTCCCGTCCTGCTTCTAATTTCACGGCTATTCTACTAATAATAAATAAAACAGCCAGAACGATACTAATGAAAGCCAGTTAACCCTGGCTTTATTAATTTCGTTCTGGCTGCTTTTATTTTTATCAGCGGGGCTAATACAGTAGAAGCCGGTGATCCCGGCATTCCATGGAGCATAAATATAGGTAAAACGTGTCCGGCTATGCGGCGACTGGTGTTTGAGGGAGACGGACGGTCCGTCCGACTATCCGCAAACGCCTGTCAGCTGCATCGTCCGAACACATTACCTATATTTTGCGCAGTGGTATGCCGGGATCACCGGCTTCGGACCCATATTTCTATTACGCCTCCGGCTTCTCAACCTGTACGATTGCGCTCTTCTGCATCGGGATTCTGCAGTTCTTATTGCTGCCGAACTCTACGATTACAGTGTCATCGGTCATGTCGATGATGACCCCGTAGAAACCGCTGGTGGTTAAGATGCTGTCGCCGATAGCAAGGCTTGCCATCATATCTTCGACTCTCTTTTTCTCTTTCTTCTGCGGACGGTATCCCATGAAGTAGAAGATACCACCGAAAATTACCACGTATAACACAATCATAACGGTTGGGTTCATGGTTGAAGTTGCTAATAACATATTGTCCTCCTTGCGGCTGTGCCTGCGCCTCGCTCTGGCCAGCCTTATTCGTTTTTGTTTAAAACCCCGAAATGTTAAGAAACTATTCCTGCGGGCCTTCCTCCATACCAGCAAGCTTCTGAGCTTTGTACTCTGCGTACTGGTGCTGTTCGATCGCGTCGCGAATCTCTTCCATCATTTTATTATAAAAATACAGATTATGCAAGACGCATAAACGCATTCCCAGCATTTCCTTCGCCTTGAACAGGTGACGGATGTATGCTCTGGAATAGGAACGGCATGCCGGGCACTGGCATCCTTCCTCGATCGGACGCGGGTCAAGCTCGTACTTCTGGTTTAACAGGTTGAGCTTGCCGTGGTTTGTGTATACATGGCTGTGGCGTCCGTTTCGGGACGGGTAAACACAGTCAAAGAAGTCCACACCGCGGTCTACTGCCTCCAGAATGTTTGCCGGCGTTCCGACACCCATCAGGTAAGTCGGCTTATTCTGCGGAAGATGTGGAACGGTCACATCGAGAATGTGATACATCTCCTCGTGGGTCTCGCCGACTGCAAGACCACCAACTGCGTAGCCATCCAAATCCATGTCTGCAATGGTCTTTGCGTGCTGGATACGGATGGAATCCACAACACCGCCCTGGTTGATACCAAACAGGAGCTGTTCCTTGTTGATGGTATCCGGCAGGGAGTTCAGTCTTGCCATCTCTTTTTTACAGCGTTCCAGCCACCGCGTGGTGCGGTCTACGGAATGCTGGATGTAGGAGACCTCTGCATGGCTCGGCGGGCACTCGTCGAACGCCATGGCAATGGTAGATGCCAGGTTAGACTGGATCTGCATGCTCTCCTCCGGTCCCATAAAGATCTTGTGTCCGTCAATATGGGAGCGGAACGTTACGCCCTCTTCCTTGATCTTTCGAAGTCCGGAAAGAGAGAATACCTGGAACCCGCCGGAATCGGTCAGGATCGGCTTATCCCAGTTCATGAACTTGTGAAGTCCGCCAAACTGCTTGATCAGCTTGTCGCCGGTCCGCACATGCAGGTGGTAGGTGTTGGACAGCTCCACCTGTGTGCCGATCTGGCGCAGGTCATCGGTGGAAACCGCGCCTTTGATGGCGGCCACCGTGCCTACATTCATAAAAACCGGAGTCTGGATGGTGCCGTGTACGGTCTCTACCTCAGCCCGCTTGGCACGTCCGTCCGTTGTGATCAGTTTATATCTCATATTATTTCTCAGCCTTTTTCTGTTTTCTGGTAGTCAGAACATACCAGAGAGCACCGGTTACGCATACGGAAGAATAGGTTCCGCAAACGATACCAACCATAAGCGGCAGGGCGAACTCACGAATGGAAGATACGCCCAGAAGGAACAGAACAAATACCATGACAAAGGTTGTCAGGGAAGTATTGATACTTCTGGTAAAGGTCTGGGTGATACTTAAGTTTACAATCTCCTCGAGTGTCTGCTTGCTTCCTGCTTTCTTTAAAGCCAGGTTCTCACGGATACGGTCGAAGATAACGATGGTCGCGTTGATGGAGTAACCAACGATCGTCAGCATACATGCGATGAAAGTGGAACCTACGGACCATTTTGCCAGGGAGTAGAAGGTTACGACTACCAGGACATCGTGTACCAGTGCCAGGATTGCGCTGGCTGCGAAGCGGATATCTTTGAACCGGAACCAGATGTACAGAAGCATCAGGATGGTTGCGATGGTAACAGCCCATACAGCATCCTTCTTCA
The DNA here is from genome assembly GCA_934394615.1 of uncultured Lachnospiraceae bacterium. Taxonomy (GTDB): domain Bacteria; phylum Bacillota; class Clostridia; order Lachnospirales; family Lachnospiraceae; genus Brotaphodocola. The sequence continues at coordinate 5,557 of CAKRRJ010000053.1, read as the reverse complement.
TCTCGGTGCTGACTGCACCGGAAATGCTCTCTGCGGTGATCTTCTCAGCATCTACGCCGAAGTTCTCAACCATAGCGTCTTCTAACTGCTGTCTCTGCTCTACATCCAGAGTCTTGGTCTTGATGATAACCTCGTTAGTACCGGCAACCTTCTGGGTCTGCACGTCTGCGTCGCCGGTAATCTTGGAAACAACCGGAACAACCTTTGCGGAGATATCATCCAGACTCATCTCCTCGTTGAAGGTCACGTTGGTGGAAGTACCGCCAGTGAAGTCCATGCCATAGTTTAAGATGTAACCGGTCTGGCCTTTGTGCATTGCCATGCCAACCCATCCGGATACGATCACAACGATGGAAAGGATGAAGCAGAGGTTCTTCTTTCCAAGGAAGTTGATGATCTTGCCGTCCTTCTTGGTTCCGTAGAACTTCGGATCCTCGAAGCCAACTGCATACAGGGCATACAGAGCGCCTTTGGTGATGAACAGGGCAGTGAACATGGAAAGTACGATACCGATCGCCAGGGTACTTGCGAAGCCCTTAACAGTACCGGAACCGCGGAAGTACAGGACTGCTGCCGCGATGAGGGTGGTGATATTTCCATCAAGGATTGCGGACAGTGCCTTGGAGAAACCAGCCTTGATCGCAGCCTTTACACTGTGTCCCAGACCAATCTCCTCCTTGATACGGGTGAAGATGATGACATTCGCATCCACCGCCATACCAACGGAAAGGATGATACCAGCCACACCCGGAAGGGTCAGGGTGACATCAAATGCGGTCAGCATAATAAGTACCAGACCGACATACAGAGACAGGGCAATGACAGCTGCAACGCCCGGGATCAGGTAAACCACCATCATGAATACAGCCACGATCGCGAAACCGATCGCACCTGCCTTTAAGCTGGTGGAAATGGCCTGCTGGCCAAGCTGTGCGCCAACTACGTTGGAACGCAGCTCCTCAAGTTCCAGGGAAAGGGAACCGATGCGGATGGTTGCCGCCAGGTTCTCTGCCTCGTTGTAATCAGTCATGCCGTCGATCTGGCACTGGCCTCCGGTAATTGCCTCGCGGACTACCGGGTTGGAGTAGATCATGTTGTCGTAGATGATGGCAATGCGCTTGCCTACATTTGCAGCGGTGGCATCGGCAAACGCCTTGGTTCCCTCATCGGTGAAGGTCAGGCTTACCACATAGGACTTCTGACCATTCTGCTCAATGATTCCCGCTTTTGCGGAAGCCACCTGGTCGCCGGTTAAGATTGTCTTGCCGGTCTCATCGGTGAACACCAGGGAGCCCGGCTTACCGAGTTCTTCCAGGATCGCGTTTGCGTCAGAAACACCCGGAATATCGATGTTGATGCGGTTATTTCCCTCCTGGTACACAACAGCCTCAGTACTGTAGTTCTGTACACGCTGCTGCAGCTTGTAAATGGTATCGGACATTTCCTCCGATGTCGGATTCTCCTCCACTGCCTGATACGTGATGCTGACACCGCCTGCCAGGTCCAGGCCCAGCTTGATGTCATCCATGGTATCGTAGCCGAAGAATCCGAACAGTCCTACTGCAACCAGCAGGACCAGCAGGCCGAGAAGGCCCTTTGTTTTGCTGTTCTTCATCTTTGTTCTCCTTTTATTCTTCGTCGGCAAGAGCCGCCTTAATCATGATCGCACACTCGATGCGCTTTTTCTGCATCTCGCATCCGATCTCATAAGCATCGGTGATGGTTCCGTGGAAGTTGTAGGAATTGGCTGCGCATCCGCCGCTGCAGTAGAATCTTGCGAAGCAGTTTCTGCACTTTTCTTTCGCGTAGACATTGCAGAGCTTGAACTCATCACGGATATCCGTTCTGGTAATGCCGGTGTCTACGTTGCCCATCAGGAAATCTTCCTGGCCAACAAACTGGTGGCACGGATAGAAATCTCCCCACGGAGTCACTGCCAGGTACTCGGTGCCTGAGCCGCATCCGGAAAGACGCTTTGCCACGCACGGTCCCTGATTCAGGTCAATCATAAAGTGGAAGAAGTTGAAGCCTCTTCCCTCTTTTTTGCGCTTGATGTACTCGACAGCCAGCTTGTCGTACTCTTCCATGATCTTCGGAAGATCTTCTTCCTTGATGGAATACGGCTCGTCCTCCGCGCCGACAACCGGCTCGATGGACATCTGCTCAAAGCCAAGATCCGCGAAATGCTTCACATCCTCGGAAAAGTCCAGATTGTTGCGGGTGAAGGTTCCGCGCACATAGTAATCCTTGCCTGCGCGGCTCTTTGCGAACTTCTGGAATTTCGGCACAATAATGTCATAGCTGCTTCCGTGGCCATTTCTGGTCGGACGCATGAGGTCATTGATCTCTTTTCTTCCGTCCAGGCTGAGCACAACGTTGCTCATCTCGCGGTTACAGAACTCCATGATCTCATCGTTTAACAGAACGCCATTGGTTGTTAAGGTAAAGCGGAAACGCTTGTTGTTCGGTTCCTCTAAAGAACGGCCGTACTCAACCAGCTGTTTTACCACGTTCCAGTTCATGAGCGGCTCACCGCCAAAGAAGTCTACCTCCAGGTTTCTGCGGTTTCCGGAATTTGCCACCAGGAAATCCAGTGCCTTTTTGCCGACCTCAAAGCTCATAAGGGCACGTCTGCCGTGATACTCGCCCTCCTCAGCAAAGCAGTATTTGCAGCCAAGGTTGCAGTCGTGCGCAATGTGCAGGCAGAGCGCCTTCACTACAGTTTTTCTCTTCTTAAAGTCTGTTACATAAGTCTGGTAAATATCTTTGGTGTAAAGCTCTTCCGCATTGATGAGTTCCTGTACCTCATCTAACGCCTCTTTGACATCCTCTGCCGGATAGGTCTTTGAAAGCTCCTCTTCCGCATTCTTTCTTGCAGTCTCCGGAATCTGTACCGGGGACATTACCTCGCCGATTACCGGCTCAAGCAGTGCTACCGCATCGTAAACTACATCATCCACAACATGAACAGAACCGCTGGCAATGTCCATGACAATATTGTATCCGTTATTTCTATACTGATGAATCACTCAATTTCTCCTTCTAAACGGGACTCCTGTTATCATTTTTCTCCTGTAATCTCCGTTTCTGCCTGAAAGATAAGCAGAACGGCCGCATGTATTCAAGTCCCTAAACACACACATAGGCAGACATGAACAAGAGTTCCGCGCGCGGAACCCTCATTCACCTCTGCCCACTCCAATCACCACTATCGCTGTTCTGGCACAGATTAATTATCTGTTTGCGTTTTCGCAGCTCTGGTTTCCAACGGTGCAGGAAGTCTTGCACGCAGACTGACAGGAAGTCTGGCACTCGCCGCATCCGCCCTTTTTCATGGACTCTTTCAGAGTTTTATTGTTTAAAGTTTTAACATGTTTCATTTCTGTCGCCTCCTGTGTTTTTTTACTCTGCAGCCTGATCCGGTATCTGACCCTGTGACCGTGCTGCAGCGCCATGTTATCGCGTCGATTATACCATATACAAAGGCTGTCCGCAAGTTAAAGTTACTGTTCACGCGTTGCGCAAACAGCAACGGATTTTGCCGATGCTTCGCATTCCAAATCGGCAAAATCTGCTGACACCACTGCATCATACGGCATTTTCAGTTCAGAAAATGCCTACCCGTGTACAGTAACGTTACTGCAGCGGCCGGAACTGGGAATAGCTCTTTCCCGGGATCATGCCGCCCCGGTAAGATGCCAGCTCACTCACAGTCACGAGCTGGAAACCCCGGTTCACAAGTTCCGGGATAATGCTCTCGCTCGCCTCCCCGGTTGCGTCGTAAAGGTCGTGCATCAGAATGATGTCCCCGTCCTTCACCTTTTCGAGCACTGTCTGAATGGTCTGGGAAGCGTCACGGGTCTTCCAGTCCAGCGTGTCGATGCTCCAGAGGATGGCCGGCATGGAGATCGCTCCCGCAACATTCATGCCCGCATCCGTCTTTGCTCCTCCGCAGGGACGCATGAGCACCGGTGAAATACCGCAGGCATCGGAAACTGCCTGATTCGTGGCTACCAGCTGATTAGCCAGATCCGTCGGGGATACTTTCGTCATCAGCGTATGGTCAAAGGTGTGGTTTGCTACCTCGCACCCCTGCGCCACCATCTGTTTTAAGACATCCGGACTCTTGATAACCTTCTGTCCTACCATAAAGAACGTCGCGCGTCCGCCATTCTCCGCCAGGCATTTTAAGATACGCGGAGTCACCGTTGGGGACGGACCGTCGTCGTAGGTCAGCGCGACCATCGGACGGTTCGGATCAATATTGCCCGCGTACACCGCACCGCCGGTCCGCTTCACAACAGAAATCCGCACACCGTCCACATGGAGTCCCACGCCGACTGCTCCCGCCTCAGCCCCGTCAGAAACCCAGTCGGTCCACTGGGAGTCCTGGAGGACGCTGTAAAGGACCTGATAGTAGGTTCCAAGATCTCCGGTCAGTTCTATGGCAATGCCTTCAAGCGGAGAGCTGCCGCTGCTGTCTCCGGCCGCATTTCCGTCCTCTTTCCAGTCCAGCCAGCCGGTTCCGCTTAAGTTGACGCGGTAGCGGATGGTTCCGCTCATACCTTCCGGCTGACCGCTTAACGTAGCGCGGATCGCAGTAATATAAGAACCTGACGGTGCCATGCTGTAGGAATTGTCCGCAAAGAAATGGCTCCATCCCACGTTATTCACGGCAATGCCATAAACTGCCCCCATATCGGGCAGGGAATTGCGGTACTGTGCCTGTTCTTCCGCTTTCCGGCTTTCTTCCTCTGCTGCTTCCACACTCATGCTCTCCTGCAGTGCCACGGCCTCTGCCGCCGCTTTCTGCGTTTTCCATTTGCGTATCTGCCCGGAAACCGCAGCCACCAGCGAACCGGTCAGGACACAGATCACAAGCATGCCCAGGAGCAGCAGACGTCTGCGCCTGCGCATCAGCTTTTTCTTTCTGGCCTTTCTCGCCCGCATTTCACGAAGTTCCCGTTCCGAGAGCGGACGCCCGTTACGCGTTCCGGAGTAGTGCCCGGCATTTTGCCCGGAGCGCTGCCCGGAATAGGTCCCCGGATGCTGCGATCCAGAATGCTGCCCAGAATGATTTCCCGAATGCCGCTGCCCGGAATGCTGACCGGAATAGCTTCCCGCACGCTGCGGCGCAGGCCTTCTGGTATTTCCTGCAGCACGCCCTGCGGGCTGCTGCCTTCCCCCTTGTTGTCTCTGATTCATAAATCTCCCACATACTGAAAACAGGGGGCTGCCGCAAAATGAGTCGCGGCAGCCCCTGTTGTGATGTCTGTACTATACAGTTATTTACGTTTTACTCTTCAGTATCGTCGATGTCGAATACCTCCGGAGCCTCCTCCGTCATATCATCTGCTTCCTCAGAAAGCATGATGTCATCGTCATCTTCCAGAGCGATCTCATCCTGCGGCTCTACATCTGTGTTGAGCTTTACGGAACGGTAACGCTTCATACCGGTACCAGCCGGGATCAGCTTACCGATGATTACGTTCTCCTTCAGACCGATCAGATGGTCAACCTTACCATTGATAGCCGCCTCGGTCAGAACCTTGGTGGT
>CAKRRJ010000052.1 GCA_934394615.1 uncultured Lachnospiraceae bacterium | reverse complement strand
GTGGGTATAGCGCAGCTGGTTAGCGCGCCAGATTGTGGCTCTGGAGGCCGAGGGTTCGAATCCCTCTATCCACCCTGTTTGTTGGATCCTTATGCAGGTTATGCGTAAGGATTTTTTACAATCTGTATGCCTGAACGGATTTGTTCAGACATATCTGCAATTACATCGTCTGCGGGCATGGCGGAATTGGCAGACGCGCCAGATTTAGGTTCTGGTGTCCCCGACGTGCAGGTTCAAGTCCTGTTGCCCGCACTTACATGGAGCTCTGAGTGTTCAGGGCTCTTTTTCGTATGATAGGAAATTGCGTCCTATCATACAAAAAGCGCTCCGCAGGGATGCGCACTCGGCGCAATGGTAGATGGTTGCCGAAGCAACCGCGCCTCGGCGCGAGAATCCGGCTTGCCGGATTCTTTTTCGTTTTCACAGGATAATCCGTGTATTGAGTTTTGATCGTTGGTTCTATATAATGGAAGTTATACAAAGGGGGATGTCTTATGCGGATTACACTGATCAAAGACCGGAAATTCTATGCCGGTGTTCTTTCCATCATGCTGCCGGTAGCGCTGCAGCAGGCCATCAACATGGGAGTCAATATGCTGGATACCATGATGCTCGGCTCTTTCGGGGAAGCCCAGCTCTCTGCCTCCAGCCTGGCAAACCAGTATTACAGTTTCTTCCTTGTGCTCTGTTATGGAGTCATCGGCGGCGCAAGCGTTCTGGCATCGCAGTACTGGGGCGCAAAGGACAAAGAACATGTCCGTGAGACGTTTTCCATGGCACTTCGCATTACACTTGGTCTGGCGTTGTTTTTCGCGGCGCTCACGTTCTTTTTTGCCCGTCCCATCATGAAAATTTATACCAGCGAGGAACCGGTGATCGCGTATGGCGTGCGCTATCTGGAAATCACGGTATTTATTTTTGCCATTCACAGTACCGGGCTGGTTGCGGCCCAGCTGATGCGTACTGTGGGGCAGGCCCGTCTGGGACTTTATGTTTCGATTTTGTCGTTTGCCGTGAATCTGGCAGCCAACTATATTTTTATTTTTGGAAAATGCGGAATGCCGCGCATGGAGATAGCCGGTGCGGCGCTTGGAACGCTCATTGCCCGGCTGACAGAATTTGTGGCGGTATTTACTTATATTCTTGTGATCGACCAGAAGCTCGGACTTCGTGTGAAACATCTGCTGAAGTCTCCGTCTGCTCACTTTTATAAGAATTATTTAAGACTGGGCGCACCGGTGCTGTTAAGCGACTCTCTGCTCGGACTGGGGCTCAATCTGGTTTCCGTGGTGCTCGGTCATATGGGCGCTGCCGTGGTAGCGGCAAACTCCATCTGCCAGGTCATCGACCGCCTGTGCACTGTGGTGATCCAGGGCGTGGCAAACGCGTCCGGCATTATTACCGGAAATACGATCGGGTCGGGAGATCATGAGCTCGCCATGAAGCAGGGGGAGACGTTTTATCTGCTCAGTGTTATCTTCGGCGGCATCGCGGCTCTCATGGTATTTATCCTCGGTCCGATGACGATCACCATGTATTCGCTGGAGCCGGAGACCATTACCATGACACGCCATCTGATGAATGCCTATGTGGCAGTCGTATTTTTTGAGGCTGTCCAGTGTGTTATGACGAAAGGCGTACTCCGCGGGGGCGGGGATACCCGCTTCCTGCTGAAAGCGGATATCCTCTTTATGTGGCTGGTGTCCATTCCGCTTGGCGCAGTGGGAGGGCTGATCCTTCACTGGCCTGCATGGCTGACCCTCTTATGCCTCCGCATCGACTACATGATCAAATCCGTGTGGTGTGTATCCCGGTTGTTGAGCGGTAAGTGGATCCACGCGGTAGAGCGGTAGTTTAGCACCTATTTGGTTAAAGTTCCGTTCTCAAAGTAGTCAATCTTCATGGAGTGGCGCACATCTGCCAGTGTGCGGGCTGCAGTTGCCTCTGCGCGCTTGCTGCCCTCTGCGAGGATGTCGTAAACATCCGGGAGGCGCTGTTCCCACGCTTTTCTGCGCTCACGGATCGGTGCGAGCTCTGCCTGGATCACGTTGTTTAAGAACTTTTTGACTTTTACATCTCCCAGGCCGCCGCGGCGGTAGTGGTCTTTTAACTCGTCCAGGCTGTTGTAGTCCGGCAGGAACTCCGCAAAGTGTTCCGGACGGCAGAATGCATCGAGATAGATAAATACCGGGTTTCCTTCCACAGTGCCCGGATCCTCCACGCGCAGGTGGTTCGGGTCGGTGAACATGGACATGATCTTCTTGCGGATATCCTCCGGCTCATCAGATAAGTAAATGCAGTTGCCGAGGGACTTGCTCATTTTTGCCTTGCCGTCGATACCTGGCAGTCTTAAGCACGCCTGGTTCTGCGGCAGGATGATCTGCGGCTCTACCAGGGTTTCACCGTAGACGGAGTTGAATTTGTGCACGATCTCGCGGCACTGCTCGATCATTGGCATCTGATCTTCTCCGGCCGGAACCGTGGTAGCCTTGAATGCGGTAATGTCCGCTGCCTGGCTGATCGGGTAGCAGAAGAAGCCGACCGGGATGCTTGCTTCAAAGTTGCGCATCTGGATCTCGGATTTTACGGTTGGGTTTCTCTGCAGGCGGGAGACGGTAACCAGGTTCATGTAATAGAAGCTGAGCTCGGTAAGCTCCGGAACCATGGACTGAATGAAAATGGTGGATTTCTCCGGGTCAATGCCGCAGGCAAGGTAGTCGAGGGCTACCTGGATGATGTTGTCGCGGACTTTTTCCGGATGCTCCGCGTTGTCGGTGAGCGCCTGCGCGTCGGCAATCATGATGTAAACCTCATCGTACTTGCCGGAATTCTGCAGCCGGACACGCTCTTTTAAAGAACCTACATAGTGGCCTACATGAAGGCGGCCGGTAGGGCGGTCGCCGGTCAGGATGATCTGTTTCATAATTTAGGACTCCTTTTTTCTTTGTACGGAAATATCACTGCGTTTGTGTGATAGTTCGTTACAGTAACTATAGTTCCTGCCGCGGACTGTGTCAATGTGTCAGCGAAAGAATCCTATTGCTTTTTTTCGGATAATCAGATATAATAAACAGGCACTATTGGGCCATCGCCAAGCGGTAAGGCACAGCACTTTGACTGCTGCACTCGAGGGTTCGAATCCCGCTGGCCCAGCTATTTGGAATGAACGGCAAAAGCCGGTACTCTGTAGTTTTGAAATTACAACAGAGTACCGGCTTTTGTGTTATAGAAAACTTATTCGGTGAACTGGTTTGCGTATGCCTGCAGGATGTGGATGTAATCCCTGGCATACTGCGGGAGGTATTTCTTGGGTTCATGCGCGGCGATGGTGGTGGTCTTTAACGGGACTTTTCCCACGGAGTAGCATTTCGGATGATCCTGGCGGCCCTGAAGCAGGAACCGGTAGTAGCTGTCCGGGGCAAAGGCCGCGCCCATGCCGTCCATGGCCAGGGTGATGGACATTTCGCTGTTGCGGGTGTGCAGGAGCACGGGCGGATTCATGCTGTACTGCGCGAAGAGCTGCAGGGCAATGCCGCCGGTATTCTGGTCCGGGTAGAGCAGAATGAAATTTTCACCGGAAAGCAGAGAGAGGTCCAGCCACGGATGGTCAAATCCTTTGCGTGTTACTGCCATGGCATCCAGGGGATGCCCTTCCGGCAGCACCAGGACGATCTCCTCTGTTCGGATGACCTGGTAGTCCAGGTCCTTCGGAAACTCGTGGACGTTATAGAAGGTTAAGTCGATGGCATGGTTGATGGAGGTCTGCTCGGCAACAAAGTGCACCTCCTCCATGGCATTGATGGTGACATACGGGTAGCGCTTGTGGAACGTCATCAGCGTGGGCTGCAGCAGTGTGCTGCCAAGCATGATGGGGATGGCAATGTTTAACCGGCCGTGTTCCTTGTGCGCGATCTCCTCGTATTCCTTTGTCCACTCTTCGCCCAGCGCGGCAATCTGTTCGGCGTAGTGCAGGTACCGCTCACCGGCGTAGGTCGGGATGTAGGCGTTGTCGATGCGGGAGAACAGGGAGATGCCAAGCTGCTGTTCCAGGTTTTTTAAATATTTGCTCAGGGAAGGCTGGGAGATGAACAGGGACTCCGCGGCCTTTCCGATGCTTTTGTGTCTGGCAATTGCCAGGATATAGCGGGCTTCTTTCAGATCCATATGCGGCAGCGCCTCCTTTGCTCCCGATTATAACACATAATATAGCTTTACTGCATAAAATTTATAGAATTTATGTATTTGACGTATAATATATTACTTTTTATAATAATCATAGTTTTTAAAATAAGAATACTTAATAAATGGAGGAGCTATGAAAAAACGGACTACGTGGATGATGCTGGCGCCGGGTCTTGTGATCCTGCTGATCTGTCTGGCAATTCCCCTTATCAAAGTAATCGCACCGACTTTTACCGCCGGCGATTATCCTTTCAGTGCCTATGTGCAGTTTTTTCAGGATGAATATTACCGGAAGATCTTTCTTCGCACAGTCCGCATCGCGGCCATCACAACGGTGGTCTGCATGATCGGCGGTATCCCGACGGCGTATTTCATCAGCCGCTGCGACAAGAAGTGGAGAGGACTGCTTCTGTCGGCTTCCATTTTCCCGATGATGACGAACTCGGTCATCCGAAGTTTTGCCTGGATCAACATTCTGGGAAGCAACGGCATCATCAATAAAATGCTTTTGGCAATGAACCTGATCGAGAAGCCGATGAAGCTTCTTTATACCGACTTTGCCATCATCATCGGTTCGGTTTACCTGTTCCTTCCGCTCATGATCGTGACGGTAACCGGCATCATGGAAAACATCGACGATGATATGATGGAGGCGGCACAGAGCCTTGGTGCCGGACGCCTTGAGGCGTTTATGAAGGTCATTTTCCCGATGAGCCTGCCGGGCATTATCGTGGGCGGCATTCTGGTCTTTACCGGCACGCTGACTGCCTACACCACCCCGCAGCTTTTAGGCGGCAACAGCAACATGGTGCTGGCAACGTTGATCTACCAGAGAGCAATGTCCGTGGGTGACTGGAACGGAGCTTCCGTTGTGGCGCTCATCATGATTCTGGTTACGCTGATCGTGATCAAGGGACTCAATGCCCTGGCATCGAAGTTAGATAAGAGAGGAGAGTAGGAATGAAAAATAAATGGCTGACCGCGTTTGCGGCAATTGTCTTCGCGTTCCTGATGATCCCGCTTGTGATCATTACCGTGACTGCCTTTGGCGGCGGAAGCGCAATCACATTCCCGATCGATTCCTTCTCGTTAAAATGGTTTGCGAATGTATTTACCTTAAAATCCTTCCGTCAGTCTTTCCTGACGAGCCTGGAGGTAGCGTTCGCGGCAACCTTCATTGCGCTGCTGGTCGGCGTTCCGGCGGCTTACGCGCTGGCACGTTCCAGCATGAAGGGACGCCGGCTGTTAAAATCCGTGTTCCTTTCCCCGACCATTGTTCCGGGAATTGTAATCGGCTTTATCCTGTACCAGTTCCTGATCCTGACCTTCCGGCTTCCGGTTTTCGCAAGCCTTCTGGCAGGCCATTTCCTGGTAACTCTGCCGTATGTGATCCGCGTGGTCGGCTCTGCCATGGAACAGTTTGATTTTTCCGTGGAGGAGGCAGCGTGGAGCCTGGGATGCCCGAAAGGCAAGGCATTTTTCATGGTTGTGCTCCCGAACGTGACTTCCGGCATTTCCTCTGCGTTTATGCTGGCATTCATCAACTCATTCAACAACATTCCGGTTTCCATGTTTTTAACCGGCCCGGGCGTGAGCACCTTCCCGGCAACGCTGATGAACTACATTGAATACAATTACGATCCGACCGTATCGGCGGTCTCCGTCATCCTGATGGCGGCTACCGTGCTGATCATGGTGATCGTGGACAAGACCCTTGGCATTGCGTCACTGGCAAAATAGGAGGAAAGAACCATGGCTTTCATGACACTCAATCAGATTGATGTTACTTATGATAAGAAGAAACACATCTTAAAAGGGCTGAACCTGGATGTGGAAAAAGGCGAGCTGGTATCCCTTCTGGGGCCGAGCGGCTGCGGCAAGACCACGACCCTGCGTGTGGTTGCCGGTTTCATTGAGCCGGCGGGCGGCACCTTTACCCTGGATGGTGAGGATATGACCCGCGTTCCGGTTCACAAACGAAATTTCGGACTGGTATTCCAGAGTTACGCGCTGTTCCCGCACTTGAGCGTGTATGACAACGTAGCGTTTGGCCTGCGCACCCGCAAGGTAGATAAGGATACCGTCGATAAAAAAGTGAAGGAGATCCTCGCGGTATGCGGATTGTCTGAGCTGGCAGACCGTTTTCCGAAGCAGATGTCCGGCGGCCAGAGACAGCGTGTGGCACTGGCGAGAGCGCTTGTCATTGAGCCGAAACTCCTTCTTCTGGATGAGCCGCTCAGCAACCTGGACGCAAAGCTGCGCGTGAGCATGCGTGTGGAGATCAAGCGCCTGCAGAAGAAGCTCGGCATTACAACCCTGTTCGTTACCCATGACCAGGAGGAGTGCTTCTCTATTTCTGACAAGGTTGCCATTATGAACCAGGGCGTCATCGAGCAGTATGATTCCCCGGAGCACATTTACAAGCGCCCGGCGACCGAGTTTGTAGCGCGGTTTATCGGATTTGAGAATTTCCTGGAGCTGTCACGCGTGGACGCCCATCATTATAAAGCTGCCGATCAGAGCCATTTCGAGATCGCGATGGATTTTGACGGTGCGGACTTTATGGGAACCATCCGCCCGGATGATATCCGCCTGGCGGAAGACGGACAGACCGAAAATGTGATCGCCGGAACCATCGGCGTGCGTACGTTTCTGGGAAAGAGCTACCAGTATGAGGTGAACACCGCGGCAGGCGTGCTGAAGGTAAACACTGACACCGAAAAGAGCTTCGCCGAGGGCGAGACCATCCGCCTGTATCTTCCGGCAGATAAGCTGATCCTGGTACGCAGATAATTTTGAGCAGTAACTTTTGAACCCATAAAAATTTCACATAAAAGAGGAGAGTAAGATTATGAAGAAGAGAGTATTAGCAGCAGTTCTTTGTGCATCCGCTATGGCAATGACCGCATGCGGCGGCAGCAGTTCCAGCACCGACACCAAAGCAGCAGACAGCGCGTCCGCGGCAGAGGGCAGCAGCGAGGCAGATACCAAAGCAGAGGCTTCCGGCGACAAGCAGCAGCTGGTTCTTTCCACCTACGGCTTAAGCGAGGATATCTCCGCAGAGGAGGTTTACAAACCGTTCGAGGAGGAGTTTAACTGCGAGATCGTGACCGAGACCGGCGGTACCAACGACCGTTACACCAAGCTGGCAGCAGACAGCCAGTCCAGCATCGATGTGATCGAGCTGTCCCAGGCAATGACTGCAAAGGGCATCGAGGAAGGCCTGTTCGAGGATATCGACTTAAGCAAGATCGAGAACGCAGCTGACCTGATCGGCGCAGCAAAGACCATGGCAGAGGCTGGACAGGGCGTTGCTTATACCATCAACAGCATCGGCATCATGTACAATCCGGACGCAGTAGACCACGAGATCACGAGCTTTGACGATCTGTGGGATCCGAGCCTTGAGGGCATGGTTTCCATCCCGGAGATCACCACAACCTTTGGACCAGCTATGGTTTACATGGCAAGCGACCACGCAGGTGTTGACATCAAGAGCGATAACGGCGAGGCTGCATTCCAGGCACTGGCTGAGTTAAAGCCGAACCTGGTAAAGACCTACACCAAGTCTTCTGACCTCATCAACATGTTCACCTCCGGGGAGGTTGCAGTTGCGATCGTGGGTGATTTCGGTGTTCCGACCATCCAGGCAGCAAACCCGAACCTGGTATATGTAACCCCGGATGAGACCTACGCAAACTTCAATACCATCAGCATCACCAAGAACTGCGCAAACAAGGATCTGGCTTACGAGTATGTAAACTACCGTCTGAGCAAGGAGCTGCAGAGCAAGACCGCAGCTGCTTTAAACGAGGCTCCGACCAACAAGACCGTTGAGCTTTCCGATGAGGAGTCCGCAAACATGACCTACGGCGCAAAAGCTGAGAACGCAAAGGTTCTGGATTACTCTTTCGTAAATCCGCAGTTAAACAACTGGATCGACCAGTGGAACCGCACCATCAATAACTAAAACAGGAAGCGCTGAAACGGTCAGTATTTCCTGACCGGCCATACAGGCAGCTGAGGAGAAACTTAAAAAAGTTGCTTCGCGGCTGCTTTGCTTTTTCTATGGAGGAGAATTGTGAGAGCTGATTATATTGTAAAAAATGCGAGGGTGTTCCAGACCTTCCGCCAGTGCTTTGAAACGCGCGATGTGGCGGTGCGGAACGGAAAAATTTATGAGGTGATGCCGGAGCTTGCGGCTGCGGATCCGTCTGTCCCGGTGTATGATGCCGGCGGACGCTACATGATCCCGGGACTCATCGACATCCATATGCACATTGAGAGTTCCATGACTTACCCGGAAGAATTTTCCCGCATTGCGCTGAGGCACGGAACGACCACGGTGGCGGCAGATGCCCACGAGATCGCCAATGTGTTTGGTATGGAAGGACTGGACGCGTTTTTGCGGCAGGAAACGGCAATGGATATCTTTTATGCCATTCCGTCAAGCGTGCCGGCAACGGATCTTTCCCTGGAGACTTCCGGCGGCGTGATCGGGCTGAATGAGGTGGAAACCCTGCTTTCCGATGAGCGGATCCTCTGTCTTGGCGAGGTCATGAACTTTAAGAGCCTTGTGCCGGAAGATGACCGCGACACGCTCATCCGCCGGATGATCCGCCTGTGCCAGGAAAAACGCGGACGCGATATCCGCCTGGAGGGCCACTGCCCGAAGATTACTGGACTGGATTTGAATCATTTTATTTATGAGGGAGTTGATGCGGACCACACGCAGCAGACACCGGAATCTGTGCTGGAAAAGACGGAGCTTGGTATGTTTCTGGAGCTGCAGTTAAAATCCCTGACAGCGGACGTGGTAAAGACCGTCTGCGAAAATCATCTGTACGAAAATGTGGCGCTCATCACCGATGATACCATGCCGGACCGTCTGCTGAACGGACAGCTCAATCATATACTCCGCACTGCGGTTCAGGCAGGCATGCCGGCAGAAAAGGCCATCTACTGCGCAACCTGGACCCCGGCAAGGCGGATGCATCTGGATGACCGCGGCATGATCGCGCCTGGAAAGATCGCGGATTTCCTTCTGCTTTCCGACCTGGAAGGCTTCCGGCCAGAGGTTGTGGTCAAGAGCGGAAGGGTGGAGAAGGATGAGGCAGGCATGTTTGCCGGGAATATGGATGGAACTGTTGCGTGCGGAAACACGGCAGGCGATGCGGAGCGCGTGGCATTTAAGGAACAGCACGGCCGTGCGCATGCATCTGTGCGTTTTCCGGAGCATTTCTTCCATTCTGTAGATTGCCGACCGGCACAGCTTTCGGACTTTGTTCTGCGTGCGGAGAAGCCGTGTGAGGCAGTTCTTGCCAATGTCATGCAGATCAGCATCTTTGGAACGGCCACAAAGCAGGTACAGCGCCGCATTCCGGTGCGGGATGGTGTGATCTGCTGGCAGGAGGCAGGTTTAAGCCTGGCAGTGCTTTACGAGCGCCACGGAAAGAACGGAAATGTTGCGTACGGACTGGTTGAAGGGGCCTTTACAAAACCTGGCGCTGCGGCTACGACCTGGAGCCATGACAGCCATAACCTGATGGTGCTTGGTACTTCGCCGGAGGATATGCTGGCGGCACAGCACCGTGTGATCGAGCTTCAGGGCGGCTATGTGGCAGCAGCCGGCGGAAGCGTCATCGCGGAGGCAGAGCTTTCTGTTGGCGGCATCTTAAGCGCCGGACCGGTCGAAAGCCTGGCGGAGAGCCTGGGCCGCGTGCGCCAGGCAATGCGGGATCTGGGTTACGAGAACAACAATGAGATCATGTCCATGTCCACACTGGCGCTGCCGGTATCCCCGGCACTGAAAATGACAGATTATGGGCTTCTGGATGTGCGGACGCAGGAGAGCGTGCCTCTGGTCGCGCAGTATCTGTAGAACGCGGGCTTGCAGAAGATGCCTCAGGCAGGTGGCAGGATGCGAGCCTGAAACGGGGGGAGCCTGGGAAGCATCGGCAAAATCCGTTGCTGTTTGCGTAACGCGTGAACAGTAACGAAAACAGAAGAAGAGGAAACGGAAGGAAAACAGATATGAAGAAACTCATCACAAACGGAATGGTTCTGACCATGAATGAAGCGGGGGATACTTACCCGGACGGCTATGTCATGTTTGCGGATGGCATCATAACGGAGACAGGTTCTATGGATGAGATGCCGCCAGAGCGCCAGTATGCCCTTACTGCGGATGGATGGAAGATCGAGGATGCTGCCCGCGCCATTGTCATGCCGGGTATGGTGAACACGCACAGCCATCTTGGCATGGTGCCGTTTCGCGGTCTTGGAGACGACTGTAAGGACCGCCTGCGCGTGTTTCTTCTTCCGATGGAGCAGAAAGCCATGAATGAGGAGATGGCGGCAGCATCGACCCGCTACGCAGTCTGTGAGCTGCTTCTGTCCGGCGTGACCTGTGTGCTCGATATGTATTATTTCGAGATGGCAGTCGCAAAAGTTATGGACGAGATGGGAATCCGCGGCATTGCCGGGGAGACAGTCATGGAAGAAGGCGCGTGTGATTTTGCGGACCCGGAGGAGGCTCTGGCGTATGGAGAGAAGCTCATTGCCATGTATCAGGACCATCCGCGTATTTCCGGCGCGCTGACACCGCACGGCACAAACACCTGCAGTCCGGAGTATTTAAAGGCGGCTTACGAGATCGACGCGGCAGCCGGTGTGCCGTTCAGCCTCCACGCGGCGGAGATGGACTACGAGATGAGCTATATGCGGGAAACGTATGGAACCACCCCGTTTGGCTTTCTGGAGCAGACCGGCGTGCTGGGAGGCGTGTCGGCGCTTGCGCACTGCATTCATATGACGGATGAAGATATTGCGCTCATGAAAGAGCGCGGCAGCAGTGTTTGCCATTGTATCGCATCGAACACCAAGGCGGCAAAAGGTGTGGCGCCCGTCTTGAAGCTGCTGGCGGCCGGTGTGCCGGTTGGATTTGGAACCGACGGCCCGGCGAGCGGAAACACGCTGGATCTGTTTGCCCAGATGCGCCTCTGCGCGAATTTCCAGAAGACTGCAAACCATGACCGCAGCGCCATGCCGGCAAAGGACATTGTGGCCATGGCAACCATCGGCGGGGCAAAGGTACTGGGCCTGGACTCTGTAATTGGTTCCCTGGAAGCAGGAAAGGCTGCGGACATCACACTGGTGGAGACAGACAGCGTCAACATGTTTCCGGTTTACGATCCGTATTCCGCGCTGGTCTACAGCGCAAACAGCAGCAACGTGCGCGATGTGTATGTAGCGGGAGAGCAGCTGGTGAAGGACAAAAAGCTGGTAAAGGCAGATTTTGCGGAAATAAAAAAAGAATTAAAGCGCGTGATGGACATGTCAGAATTTGGAACGATGGGAGAGCTGCATTAGGCGGCTCTCTTTTTGTATGATAGGAAATTGCGTCCTATCATACAAAAAGCGCTCCGCAGGGATGCGCACTCGGCGCAATGGTAGATGGTTGCCGAAGCAACCGCGCCTCGGCGCGAGAATCCGGCAAGCCGGATTCTTTTTTGTTTTTGGAAATATATTTTTATACAACGAAAAAAGCCAGAGCATTTTGCTCTGGCTTTTTTCAAAAGATTGGGTTTCTCAATTCATGACCTCATCGGGAATCGAACCCGAGTTTACGCCGTGAGAGGGCGTCGTCTTAACCGCTTGACCATGAGGCCTGAATCGAGGCGACAAGATTCGAACTTGCGACCTCTGCGTCCCGAACGCAGCGCTCTACCAAACTGAGCCACGCCTCGAAGCGACTCCCATAATATAGCACCATTCCGAAAATAATGCAAGCTTTTTTTGAAAAAAATTTAAAAAATTTTTGTTTACGAGAAAAAACACGGTTTTATGCCATTTTATGCAAAATGCTTATTGATAAAAATGTGTCAATATGAGAAAATAATTTTATACTATGCGATTTTGGAGGATTGAGTTATGAGAGTTACGATCTGTATTGGAAGTGCATGTCATTTAAAAGGGTCAAGAGAGATCATCCAGCGTCTTCAGGAGCTGGTAAAGGAACACGGAGTTTCCGATAAGGTAGATTTAAACGGAGCATTCTGCAGCGGCAACTGTGTAAATGGTGTCTGCGTGACTGTAGACGGAGAGCTGTTCTCCTTAAAGCCGGAAACCACCGATGACTTCTTTGCAAAGGAAATTTTAGGGAGGCTGTAAGCATGGCGATTATTGACTTTAAAGCAACGAAATGCCGTCACTGTTACAAGTGCGTGCGCAACTGCGAAGTCAAGGCCATCATGGTAAAGGACGGGCGTGCCGAGATCATGCCGGAAAACTGTATTCTCTGCGGGCGCTGCCTGCAGATCTGCCCCCAGTCGGCAAAAACGCTGGTCAGTGATTTAAATCTGGTCAAGGACATGGTCAAGTCCGGCGAGAAAGTGGTAGTCTCCATTGCGCCGTCTTATATGGGACTCTTAAAGTTTCACACCATCGGCCAGGTGCGCAGTGCGCTGATGCGCCTGGGCTTTGCGGATGTGCGTGAGACTTCGGAGGGTGCTGCCCTGGTCACTGCCGAATATGCGAAGCTTCTGGCAGAAGGAAGCATGGAAAACATCATCAGCACCTGCTGTCCGAGTGTGAACGCGCTGATCGAGAAATATTATCCGCAGCTGATCCCGTATCTGGCTCCGGTGGTATCTCCCATGATCGCGCACGGACGCCTGATCAAACAGCAGATGGGCGCGGATACGAAGGTGGTCTTCCTTGGACCGTGCATTGCGAAGAAGCAGGAGGCGCTTGATCCGCGCCACGCGGACTGCATCGATGCCGTTTTAAATTTCAACGATATCAAACGCTGGTTAAATGAGGAAGATATTGTGATCGAGGACTGCGAGGATACGCCGTTTCCATATCTGGATCCGCGCGTAAACCGCCTCTATCCGGTCACGAACGGTGTCATTAATTCCGTTGTGGCTACAAAGCCGCAGCAGGATGGTTACCGCAAGTTCTATGTGCACGGCGAGAGCAACTGCATCGATCTGTGCAAGAGCATGGTACGCGGCGAGATCAAAGGCTGCTTCATCGAGATGAATATGTGTTCCGGCGGCTGCATTAAGGGCCCAACGGTGAATGACCGTTTCATTTCCCGTTTCAAGGTAAAACTGGACATGGAAGAACGCATTCCGCGCGATCCGGTTCCGGAGGCAGAGACCGCGCCGCTCATAAGCGAAGTTTCGCTTGGCAAGGTATTTCTGGACCGCACCCCGCATGATCCCATCCCGTCTGAGAATGAGATCCGCGAAATCCTTGCGAAAACCGGCAAGGTGCGCCCGGATGATGAATTAAACTGCGGTGCCTGCGGTTATCCGACCTGCCGGGAAAAGGCCATTGCGGTGTACCAGAAGAAGGCAGAGCTCGACATGTGCATCCCGTTCATGTATGAAAAGTCCAAATCGTTCGCGAACCTTGTTATGGAGACTTCGCCGAACGTGGTCATGATCGTGGATGAAGACATGAAGCTTCTGGAGTATTCTGCGGTGGGCGAGAAATATTTTGGAAAGACCCGCGCGGAAGCACTGCAGATGTATCTGTACGAGTTTATCGATCCGGCGGATTTCCAGTGGGTATTCGACACACACCAGAACATCCACGGCAAGAAGGTGCATTATCCGGAGTTTAAGCTGGACACTCTTCAGAATATTGTATACATACCGGAGCAGAATGTGGTGCTTGCCACGTTCATCGATATCACAAAGGAAGAGGAGCAGGCAAGACTGGAATACGAGCGCAAGTTAGACACCATCGACCTGGCGCAGAAGGTCATCCACAAGCAGATGATGGTAGCCCAGGAGATCGCGGGACTTCTTGGAGAGACAACGGCAGAGACCAAGACGACCCTGACGAAGCTTTGCAGATCCCTTCTGGAGGACGGAAGCGACAACGGAGGTAAGTAATATGGCAATTACCGTAGATGTTGCTTATAAGAGCCTGAATAAATTTACCGAGGTCCTCTGCGGAGACAAGGTCGAGCTGTTAAAAACCGATGATTCCAATATTATGATTCTGGCGGATGGCATGGGAAGCGGCGTAAAGGCCAACATCCTGGCAACGCTGACTTCTAAGATCCTGGGAACTATGTTTTTAAACGGCGCGACACTGGAGGAATGTGTGGAGACGATTGTGGAGACGCTGCCAATCTGCAAAGTGCGGCAGGTGGCGTATTCCACGTTCAGCATCCTGCAGGTGTTTCACAGCGGAGATGCCTATCTGGTTGAGTTTGACAACCCGAGCTGCATTTTTATCCGGAACGGCAGATTAATGCCGATCCCCCAGAATATCCGGGAAGTGCAGGGAAAAAAGATCAATGAATACCGTTTTACGGTCCAGCGCGGCGATGCGCTGATCCTCATGAGCGACGGAACCGTGCACGCGGGCGTCGGACAGCTGTTAAATTTCGGATGGCTGTGGGAAGACATCGCCAAATACGCAGTGAAGCAGTACGCCCTGACTATATCGGCCATGCGTCTTGCGGCAGCAATCTGCCAGGCCTGTGACGAACTGTACCAGTACCGGCCGGGCGACGACACCACGGTGGCGTGCATGCGTATTATCAACGCGAAGCCGGTGCATCTGATGACCGGTCCGGCAAAGGATCCGTCCATGGACGAGGAAATGGTAAAAAATTTCATGTCCGGCGACGATTCCACAAAGCGGATCGTCTGCGGAGGAACCAGTGCCACCATCGTGTCCAGAGTATTAAAAAAGAAGCTGGATGTCTCCATGGACTATGTGGATCCCGATATTCCGCCGATTGCCTATATGGACGGCATAGAGCTGGTGACAGAGGGGGTGCTCACGTTAAACCGCGTGGTGCAGCTTCTGCGGCGCTATGTGAAGAATGAGAGCGTTTCTGAGAGCTTCTTTCTGGAACTCGACAAGCCAAACGGCGCTTCTATGGTCGCAAAAATGCTGATCGAGGACTGTACCGAACTGCATCTGTATGTAGGAAAAGCCATCAATGGCGCATATCAGAATCCGGGTCTTCCGTTTGACTTAGGCATTCGCCAGAACCTGGTGGAGCAGCTGAAGTCTGTGGTGGAAGAGATGGGAAAACAGGTAACCGTAACCTATTATTAGGTTTCAAAATACAAAGAAAATAAGAGTTGAGCAGGAGATCCGTCCTGAAGCGGTCTGCGCGATGTGTGGATTTTATCAGGAATCTTTGCGGAGTGGATCTCCGGAAATGAGGAGGAAAATTATGGTAACAAATGACGCAACAATCTTACGCATCAAACACGACGTACTGTACGAGGTAGCAAAACTGGCATGGAACGGCGAGCTCGATGAAGAGCACAAGGACCAGGTTCCGTACACCATCATCCCGGGACCGCAGGCACAGTTCCGCTGCTGTATCTATAAGGAGCGCGAGATCATCCGTCAGCGTGTCCGCCTGGCAGAAGGCAAATGCCCGACCAGCGGCAAAGATACCAGAAACGTGGTTCAGGTCATCGGGGCAGCCTGCGAGGAGTGTCCGATCGCATCCTATACCGTAACCGATAACTGCCGTAAGTGTATGGGTAAGGCCTGCCAGAACTCCTGTAATTTCGGTGCCATCAGCATGGGTGATACCCGCGCGCACATCGATCCGAACAAGTGTAAAGAGTGCGGCAAGTGCGCAAATGCCTGCCCGTACAACGCGATCGCGCATCTGGAGCGTCCTTGTAAGAAGGCCTGCCCGGTAGACGCGATTACATATGATGAGTATGGCGTATGCGAGATCGACGAGAACAAGTGCATCCAGTGTGGTGCCTGCATCCACAGCTGCCCGTTTGGCGCAGTCGGATCCAAGACCTTCATGGTTGATGTCATCAACATGATCAACGCAGGCAAGAAGGTCGTTGCAATGGTAGCACCGGCAACCGAGGGTCAGTTCGGACCGGAGATCACCATGGCAAGCTGGAAGACCGCGTTAAAGAAAGTCGGCTTCGCAGACATGGTTGAGGTTGCATTAGGCGGCGATATGACTGCTGCGGCAGAGGCAGCAGAGTGGGCTGAGGCTTACAAAGAGGGCAAGAAGATGACCACTTCCTGCTGCCCGGCATTTGTAAATATGATCAAGCAGCACTTCCCGCAGCTTCTGGATAACATGTCCACCACCGTATCCCCGATGTGCGCAGTCTCCAGAATGCTCAAAGAGAAAGACCCGGAGACCGTTACCGTATTCATCGGACCGTGTATCGCGAAGAAGAGCGAGACTCTGGACTTAAACATCAAGGACAATGCCGATTACGCTATGACCTTCGGTGAGATCCGCGCGATGATGCGCGCGAAGGGCGTAGAGCTGGAGCCGGAAGAGAACACCTATCAGGAAGGTTCCGTATTCGGTAAGCGCTTCGGCAACGCAGGCGGCGTAACCGCAGCCGTAGTAGAGTGCTTCAAGGAGATGAATGAGGATATTGCTCCGAATGTGATGAAGTGCAACGGCGCTGCTGAGTGTAAGAAGGCACTGCTCCTTATGAAAGTCGGCAGACTTCCGGCAGATTTCGTAGAGGGTATGGTCTGCGTAGGTGGCTGTGTAGGCGGCCCGAGCAAACACAAGACCGAGCTGGAGGCAAAGAAGGCAAGAGACCTGCTCATTGGCCAGGCAGACGACCGCGAGGTACACGCAAACTTAAAGAACCTGGGTGTAGATCAGGTGGCAATGCACAGACACTAAATCAACAATTTAAGAATAGTCACAAAAGGTCCGAAGCAGGCCGGGGTGGTATCCCGCTGCGCAAAATATAAGTGCTGTGTTCGGACGATGTGGCTGACAGCCGTTTGCGGATAGTCGGACAAGATGTCCGTCTCCCGAAAACGTCAGTCGCCACATAGCCGGACACATTGCACTTATATTTATGCTACGCAGGATACCACCCCGGCCT
>CAKRRJ010000051.1 GCA_934394615.1 uncultured Lachnospiraceae bacterium | reverse complement strand
CCTTCCGGCTGAGTGTTACAAGCGCCGCAAATAAGTGGCGCTGTATTTGGCGTGGAGCGAAGAATTTGACCTTTACGAGGAATGCCGATCCAGTACCTGTAAAAAGCGTTATCAGCGTTACAACTCTGGATATGGGTGTCATTAGGGTGTCACTTTAAAGAAAAAAAGTCCAGGAACCCGCGTATTTGCTAGGTTCCTGGATTTTCGTTTACTATTCAAACTCAATCGTTGCCGGCGGCTTTCCCGTACAATCATACAATAC
This sequence comes from uncultured Lachnospiraceae bacterium, assembly GCA_934394615.1. Classification (GTDB taxonomy): domain Bacteria; phylum Bacillota; class Clostridia; order Lachnospirales; family Lachnospiraceae; genus Brotaphodocola. The sequence continues at coordinate 17,334 of CAKRRJ010000051.1, read as the reverse complement.
TCTGTTTACATGCTTCACTTCATTCACGATTCTGCTGGATACTTTTCCAAGTACCTCCCACGGAATCTCGGCTGCTTCTGCAGTCATGAAGTCGATGGTGTTGACTGCTCTTAACGCAATGGCGTAGTCATAGGTTCTCTCGTCGCCCATAACACCTACGGAACGCATGTTGGTCAGGGCTGCGAAGTACTGGCCGATGCTTCTGTCGAGGCCTGCGTTTGCGATTTCCTCGCGGTAGATGGCATCTGCTTCCTGTACCATTTTTACTTTCTCAGCGGTTACTTCACCGATAATGCGGATTCCAAGACCCGGACCCGGGAACGGCTGACGGTATACCAGTTTCTCCGGAATACCAAGCTCCAGGCCTGCCTTGCGGACTTCGTCTTTGAACAGGTCGCGCAGCGGCTCGATAATCTCTTTGAAATCAACGTAGTCCGGAAGTCCACCGACGTTGTGATGGGACTTGATGACAGCGGACTCACCGCCCAGACCGCTCTCTACAACATCCGGGTAGATGGTTCCCTGTACCAGGAAATCTACAGCGCCGATCTTCTTTGCTTCTTCCTCGAATACGCGGATAAACTCCTCGCCGATAATCTTACGCTTGCGCTCCGGCTCCTCTACGCCTTTTAATTTTGCGTAGAAACGGTCCTGTGCGTTAACGCGGATGAAGTTTAAGTTGTACGGGCCGTTCGGTCCGAATACTTCCTCGACCTCGTCGCCCTCGTTCTTACGGAGCAGGCCGTGATCTACAAATACGCAGGTCAGCTGGTCGCCGACTGCCTTTGCCAGCATAACAGCTGCTACAGAGGAATCGACACCGCCGGACAGTGCGCAGAGCACTTTGCCCTTGCCGACTTTCTCGCGGACAGCCTTGATGGTGTTTTCTACGAATGCGTCCATTTTCCAGTCACCAGCGCAGCCGCAAACCTCGTATACGAAGTTGGAGAGCATCTTGGTTCCTTCTACGGTATGCAGTACTTCCGGATGGAACTGAATTGCGTAAAGGTTCTTCTCTGCGCATTCTGCTGCTGCCACCGGACAGTCCGGGGTATGCGCGATGATCTTGAAGCCCGGAGCCTCTTTCTCGATGTAATCGTTGTGGCTCATCCAGCAGATGGTCTTCTCGGATACGTTGCCGAACAGCTTGCTGGATTTGTCTACGGTTACTTCGATCTTTCCGTACTCACGAACAGGAGCCTTGCAGACATGACCGCCTAACACATGGTTCATGAGCTGCGCGCCGTAACACAGTCCCAGTACCGGGATTCCCAGCTCAAACAGCTCCTTGCTGCAGGTTGCAGCGCCTTCCTCATACACGCTGTTCGGACCACCGGTCAGGATAATGCCCTTCGGGTTCATTTCTTTGATCTTTTCAATATCGGTCTTGTAAGAATAGATCTCACAATAAACATTGCACTCACGTACACGGCGGGCAACCAGCTGGTTGTACTGACCGCCAAAGTCGATTACAATAATCTTCTCTCTGTTCACGAGTCTTCCTCCTATTTTTTATGATGGAACCAAAAAACAGTTTCACCTTTGTATATCTCACGTTATTATACCTAAAATCACCACACTATACAAGTAGGTTCCGCAAAATTGACAAAATCTGTTAGTGTACATGGGTAGGCATTTTCTGAATGGCCGCCAGCTTCCTTCTTCCTTACAATTCACTTGCCAACTGCTTAAGATTCCCTTGGACACCTTGTTTTATCCGGAAACTATGGGATAATGAAAGTACAGAGAGGAGGTATTATTATGAAGAAAAATCGTTTTTTTAAACACCCGCCGAAACAGTTCGCACTGGCTTCCATTCTTTCCCTCGCGTTTGCTTCCTGCGTGCTGGCCGGATGCGGTTCTGGCATGCTCAGCAAGTCTTCCTCATCGTACATAGCAGAAACCGCAGCGGCTTCCTATGACATGGCAGCAGATACCGTTTCCGCGGCAGGCATGCCGGCCAGCTTTTCCAAATCGGCTTCCGCCAATGCCCTGACCTCAAACGAATATGAAAATCCGGAAGCAGCTTCTGCCGATTCCGGTTCCACAGAGCTTTCGCAGGATGCCCTCCTGTCCGAAGATGCTTCCCGGAATGCCGCTGCTCCCATAGAGCGCAAACTCATCCGCAACATCAACATGAATCTGGAAACCCGGGATTTCGACGGGCTCATAAAATCCATATCCGAGGAAGTTGCTTCCTTCGGCGGCTATATTGAGCAGTCCGATGTCTCCGGCAACAGCCTGTCCTGGTCCGGTGAGCGCTCCAGCCGCTACTCCAACATCACCGCACGCATCCCATCCGATAAGCTGGATGCCTTTCTCACCGAAGTCTCCAGCCGGGGCAATGTTACTTACAAAAATGAGAGTGTCCAGGATGTCACTCTTCAATATACCGACATTACCAGCCGCAAAAAAACACTGCAGCTTGAACAGGAACGCCTCTGGGATCTGTTGGAGAAAGCAGACTCTGTGGATGCTGTCATCGCACTGGAATCCCGCCTTTCCGAAGTTCGCTACCAGCTCGAATCGTTAGAATCCCAGCTGCGCACACTGGATAACCAGATTGTATACAGTACCGTTTATCTTTCCATCCAGGAAGTGCAGGTCCTCACCTCCACCGACCCAGACACCATCCCAGTACGCATCCAGAAAGGACTGAGCCGCAGCCTCAACCAGCTTCAGGCCTTTTCCATCAACCTTCTGGTGTGGTTTATCACCAGCCTGCCAATCCTTATTGTACTGGCAGTACTGATTTTCGTTGTAGTCATTATCCTTCGAAAAGTAAACCAAAAAAGAAACGGCGACAGCCACAAACCAAAAGCAGCCAACGAGGCTCCCTCTGCTTCTTCTGACTCAAAACAGGAACAGAAGTAAAAATAAATAAGTAGCGGAGTCAATAGAGTAGAAGGCGGTCAGGGCGATATTCTGCGTAGCATAAAGACAGGTATAACGTGTCCGGCTATGTGGCGACTGACGTTTGAGGGAGGCGGACGGTTAAGTCCGTCTATCCGCAAACGGCTGTCAGCCACATCGTCCGAACACAATACCTGTCTTTTGCGCAGCGGGACATCGCCCTGACCGCCTTCGAACCCCCATTCCATTTTACTTACGCAATTTCCGAATCTCCTCCCCCAGTTCCTTCGCGCTCCCGATCATCCCATCAAACGCTCCGTACTGGTACAAATTCATCACAAAAATTCCAATCGGAACAGCGATGATCATGCCGGAAATGCCATGTATCTTAAATCCAAGATACAAAAATACCAGTGTCCACAGCGGCGGAAGCCCCATGGAGTCGCCCACGATTTTGGGCTGGATGACCTGGCGCATCACCTGGGTCAGTACATAGAGGAGCGCCAGCCCTGCTGCCAGCGCGTAATCCGCAGACAGAAGCTTAAACAGCGCCCACGGAATCAGCACTGTTCCAGTTCCGAACAGCGGCAGAAAATCCAGAATTGCGACCAGCACGCCGATCAGAAACGCGTACTTAATTCCAAGCACCAGAAATCCCACGATCAAAATCAGCGCCACCACAAACATAATGCGAAACTGTGCCAGAAAATAACCGCCAATCAGCTTCTTTACATCGTTTTTCAGATAACGCCCGTAGCTTTTTGCGCTCTCCGGAAGATGCTTCTTCCAGAATTCTATAATCTTATCCTGTTCCGCAATAAAGAAGTAAGAGGAAAGGATTGTCACGATCACATTGACCAGCGCGTTCGGAATTCCTTTCGCAACATTTCCTGCCACTTCCACGGTTGGAGACGCAATTTTCTGTACTACCACGCTTGCCGCATGGCCAATGTTGCCGGCCAATTCCTGCCAGTTTGTCTGTACATGCTCCGGCAGTCTGGAAAACAGGCTGGCAAACCGGACAGAAATGTCCTGCAGGTCCGCCGATACCATATCGTAAAGTACCGGAAGGTCTTTCGCCAGGTCGATTGCCTGCAGGATCAGCCTGGAGATCAGGAAATATCCCAGTCCGATAATGAGCGCCAGCACAAATACAACGATGAGCACGGAACTGTGCTTGCGCACTATCTTTACCCGGCTCTCCAGGAAACGCACCAGCGGATTTGCGATCATGGCCAGGATCCAGCCAATCACAAACGGCATAAAAAATTTCAGAAGTTTTGGTCCAAGCAGGCAGATCAGCAAAATCTCCACTGCAGGGATTACCATATTCAAGATCAGGCGGACATAACGTCTGTCCATACAATCACCTTCTTATTCTATCCTCGTAACTGTTCAGTACCTTCACAGTCACGAGCAACAATCCATTAGAAATGTCTCCGCTTTGGTCGATCGTTTTCATACTTTTCCCCTGCCGGTCCGATTTCCGCAGGCTCATCCGTCCCCGCACACCTACTCTGCCAGATATTTCTCCAGGAAGGCAAACAGCGCTTCCATCTCTTCTCTGGTTCCGATGCTGATGCGCAGATAGTTTGAAAGACGCGGCCGATCGAAGTAGCGCACATAGATCTGCTGCTTTTTCAGTGCCTCAAAAATTTCCTTTGCCGGTACCCGCTTATGCGAAGCAAAAATAAAGTTCGACATGGAATCCGGGAAGGTAAAGCCAAGCTCCGTCAGACGGGTCTTGGACCATTCTCTCGTCTCTATAATCTTCTGCACCGTCTCCTTAAAATATGCATCATCTTTCACGGTCTCGGTTCCGAGAATCAGAGACGGCATGTTCATGGTGTAGGAGTTGTAAGAGTATTTTACATCGTTCAGCGCTTTGATCAGATCCGGATGGCCGATCGCAAAACCAATACGCATGCCTGCCATGGAACGTGACTTGCTGAATGTCTGTACTACCAGAAGATTTTCATACTTCTTTGTCAGCTCCAGCGCGGATGTTCCGCCAAAATCAATGTAGGCCTCATCTACGATCACGACCACATCCTGGTTGTGCCGGATGATGTCTTCCACCTCTTCTAAAGATAACAGAAGGCCGGTCGGCGCGTTCGGGTTCGGGAAGATGACGCCTCCGTTTTCGCGGTAATAATCCTCCGGACGGATGCAGAAGTTCTCATCCAGAGCCGGTGTCTCATAAGGAATCGCAAACAGATCTGCCCACACTTTATAGAACGAATAGCTCACATCCGGGAACAGAACCGGTTTCGCGGAATTAAAAAAGGTCAGAAAGCTCATGGCGATTACATCATCAGAACCAACCCCCACAAAGACCTGGTCATCGCCCACACCGTAGTATTCTGCCAGTGCGTGCACCAGATCGGACGCCGTCGGATCCGGATACTTGCGGAAACGGTCAAAATCCATGGTTTTTAACGCAGCTGCCACCCCAGGCGCTGGCGGATATGGATTCTCATTCGTGTTTAATTTGATCAGCCGGTCCCCTTTCGGCTGCTCCCCCGGTACATAAGGAACTACTTTACGGATATTACTCTCCCATGCTCTCATCTTCGGGTCCTCCTGTCTGTCGTTTCTCGCGCTGCAATTCAGCTTATTTTTTCAGTCCATACTCTTTTGCCACTGCCTCAAATGCCGGCATGGAACGCTCAATCTGCTCGTAGGATACGCAGTAAGCGATGCGCACATAGCCTGGGCACGCAAAGGAACTTCCCGGTACCAGCAGCAGGTTATGCTTCTGTGCCTGGGCACAGAACTCCTTATCGTCCGCGATCGGAGCCTTCACGAAAAGATAAAAGGCGCCCTCCGGTTTGATGCACTCGAAGCCAAACTCTTTTAAGCTGTTGTACAGCAGATTGCGGTTCTTATCGTATGCGTCCAGGTTCACTGCTGCGCCCTTTTCAATACAGCGCTTGATGACTCTCTGGATCAGGGACGGCGCGTTGACACAGCCAATCACGCGGTTCGCGATGGTTGCCGCAGTAAACACCTCACTGCTGTCTGTCAGCTCATCCGGAATGACCAGATAACCAATACGCTCTCCCGGAAGAGACAGAGACTTGCTGTAGGAATAGCAGACTACCGTGTTGTTGTAATACTTTGTCACATAAGGAACCACTGCGCCGTCGTAAGCCAGCTCACGGTACGGCTCATCGGAGATCAGCACAATCTCTGTTCCAAGCTCAGTGCTCTTTTTGCGAAGGATGTCCGCCAGGCGGGTCAGGGTCTCATCGGAATAGATTACGCCGGTCGGGTTGTTTGGCGTGTTGATGATGACTGCCTTGGTGCGCGCAGTGATCTTCTCCTCAAACTCATCCAGGTTCGGCTGAAAATCAACGGTATTCGGAGATACCACAACCAGCTTTCCATCGTAGTTGCGCACATAGTTTCCATACTCTACAAAGTACGGAGCAAAGGTCAGCACCTCATCGTCCGGATCCAAAATGGTCTTTAAGATGATGTTCAGTCCGCTGGCCGCGCCTACGGTCATCAGGATATTGCCCTGATGGAACGCTGTGCCAAAGCGGCGGTTTAAATTCTGCGCGATTGTCTCACGCACATCTTCATAACCGGAGTTGCTCATGTAACCGTGGATAAAGGTGGACTCTTCTTCTTTTAAAGTTTCCAGAATGGAATCCTCCACTTCCTGCGGTGCCGGCACATTCGGGTTGCCAAGGCTGAAATCGTACACATTTTCTGCACCGTAGATAGCGGCCAGACGTTTGCCCTCTTCAAACATTACCCGGATGACAGAGTTGTTCTGCACCAGCGGGTTCATTTTTTTTGAAATCATTTTCCATATCCTCCTCATTGCAGTATTGTGTAACCATTTATATAACAAAGCAGCCCTCCCCGAATGAAACGGTAAAGAAAGCTGCATTGCATTCTTTATGCTATTATAATGGATTTCTCCTGCAATTACCAGCGGCTTGCCCGCAAATGGTAAAACAGCGCCATCGCACCGGTCAGAATCAGATAAAACCAGGTCGTCGTATTGGAAAACCAGGTCGTGAAAAACGACAGCATCAGATATGCCGCAAACTGCGCGTACAGAAGATAGCCAAGCGGATTGCGCATCTCACGCAGCTTCACAACCAGAATATAAGCGATGGCTCCAAGGATGCAGGAAAACAGAAGCACTCCGATCCAGCCAAAATCATAGTAAGCATCGTAAAACATTGTCAGCGTCGTAAGCTCCGTCTTATCCACATAGATCGGGAAATTGATGAGCTGCGGGAAGAAAAACTTCAGTCCCGTCAGCGCCCAGAGCGGAAACAGGCCCTTTAAACCAAAGCTGTGATGTGGAAGTTCCTCGACCAGACAGTTAAAATTGTCGTAATTGTTCGCGATATAAATGTACGGCTGGCTGACGAAGATCGGCGTACCGGCACGCTTCATCTCAAAAATGCCGTTCAGATATTCAATGTTATGGCTGCGCGCTACCGTAAGGATCAGATAAAACGGGATCATGACCACAAACAGCCCCAGAAGCCATCCCGGATGAAACATCTTCTGTAAGGAAATATAAGTGAATGCCGCCAGCATAACCGCAAACACCAGCTGGAAGCGCGACACACACAGGATCGGGATCAGCAGGGAGATCGCTGTCATGACAAGGGAAGCAATGAGAAGTTTCTCGCTCCCGCGTCCGTTTCGCATATGGATATACAGGACAGTCAGGGACGGAACCAGCACACAGGAAACGGTAAAATAATGAACGCCTGTCAGATGGAACTCCGAGTAAGCGTGCGGCACTCCGCGCAGGAAAAGCGGCACATAGCCAAGCTTCACCGCTTCCACCAGAAAACAGGCCAGGGAAAGAACCGTTGCTGCACAGATCAGGATAAATACCGGTTTCGGATCACCGGAAAAGCTTCTCCAGCGCCCATAGCTGTCGTAACCGGACCCGTAAAGCTGCACCAGAATCTCAAACACAAGCCAGAACCCTATGTATGCCAGGAATAAACAGAACCAGGTCATGCCAGACCAGTCCGTCTGCAGATTGCTGAGTTTCAGACAGGCCAGTCCTTCACCGCCCACCCAGAACAGGGAAAACAGACCACGCAGATGAATCAGATTCTTATATTTCCGGTAGTCCTCCATATAAAGCCAGCCCGCCGCTGCCAGAAGCAGGACGCCGGATATCAGATAATGACCGAACCGGGCCAGTATGTAAGATGCCAGATAACAGATAAGATAAACTGCCATGATCGATTCTCCTCTTATGAATGTCTCTTATAACTATCTTTTATAAATGGCTGCCTCCTGCATTGCGCGCAGGCGGCAGCCAGTCGTTCTTCCAGTCATCGGACGCGCCACTGGCGCCTCCCTGGTATGCAAAACAGAATTTTTATGCCTGACCGGCAGCAAAAGCTTTCATGTAATCCTCTACTTCCGCAGCAGTCGCAAAGCTCATTGCCTTGTCCGCAACTGCCTGAAGTTCTTCAATGCTGTACTCAGTGATGAGTTTTCTGGAGTACAGGATTGCGGATGCGCTCATGCTGAACTCATTTAAGCCGAATGCCAGAAGCAGCGGAATCATGAGTGGGTCGCTTGCAGCCTCGCCGCACATGCCTACCATAATGCCAGCCTCACGTCCGCAGGTGATGATGCGCTTGATGCTGCGCAGCACAGCCGGATTGAAGGTGGAATACAGGTAAGAAACCTTATCATTTCCACGGTCTACGGACATGGTGTACTGAGTCAGGTCGTTGGTTCCAATGCTGAAGAATGCTGCTTCCTTCGCGAATATATCTGCCATTAAGGATGCTGCAGCGGTCTCCACCATAATGCCAACCTCAATGTCTTTGTTGTACGGAATGTTTTTCTCGTCCAGTTCCTTCTTGATATCCTCGATGAGTGCCTTTGCCTCGCGCAGCTCCTCAATGCAGGTTACCATCGGAACCATGATCTTAATGTTGCCGTATGCGCTCGCACGTAAAAGAGCACGCAGCTGCGGACGGTATACATCGTCTTTGCGGTCCAGGCAGAAGCGGATCGCGCGGTAGCCCAGGAACGGGTTCTCATCTCTCGTAAGACCCATGTATGGAATTTCTTTGTCACCGCCGATATCCAGAGTACGGATGATGACCGGCTTGCCTTTCAGTCCTTCTGCTACAGTCTTGTAAGCCTCAAACTGCTCTTCCTCGGTCGGCATCGCAGTCCGGTCCATAAATAAGAACTCGGTACGGAACAGGCCAACGCCCTCGCCGTCGTACTGAAGCACCTTCTCCAGATCTTCCGGCTTGCCGATGTTGGCAACCAATTCGATCTTGACGCCGTCTTTTGTCACGGTAGGTTTTCCGATATACTGCTCCAGCTCCTTTTTCTCTTTCAGGAATTTCTCCCGCTTTGCGGAAAATTCATCGACTACTTCCTGATCCGGATCGATATAGACAACACCCTCGCTGCCATCTAACACGATCACGTGGCCATTCTTCACCTGGCTCATCAGATCCGGCACTGCCACCACTGCCGGGATCTCCAGGGCACGCGCCAGAATAGCGCTGTGGGAAGTTTTTCCGCCAAGCTCCGTCACGATACCTGCCACATTTTCCGGACGGATGCCTGCCGTCATGGACGGGGTCAGATCCTTCGCAACCAGGATGGTTCCTGCCGGAAGCGCCGCGATATCCGCGCTCTCCACGCCAAGGAGTTCTCTCTGCATGCGGGTCTTGATATCGCGCATGTCGGTTGCTCTCTGCTGCATCAGCTCATCATCCATTGCCGCGAACATGTCTGCGTAAGTCGTACAGATCTGCTCTACTGCGTATTCCGCGCAGATTCCCTCTCCGGTGATCGTGGATTCAATCTCTCCGGTCAGCATCGGGTCCATTAAAAGCATCATATGTCCCTGCATGATCTCCGCTTCCTTCTCCCCTACTCTGGTCGCGAGATCTGCTGCAAGCTCCTCTGTTTTTTTCAGTGTCGCGTCCAGTGCTCCCTTAAAACGCTCTACCTCCGCTGCTGCATCCGCAACGCCTCTGCGCTCGATCACCAGCTCTTTTTCCTCTACGATCACGGCGTTCCCAATGCCGATACCAGAAGAAGCCTTTGTACCTTTTAACATGATACGTCCTCCTTATTAATTATGAGTTGATTCATTTATGAAACTGCCCGCCCGAAAGCTGCAGATATCACCATATAGCCGATGGACTTACTCCCCAAGCCCGCTCTCAATGACTCCGATCACTCCGTCAAGGGCTTCCTGTTCATCCGGACCCTCACAGATAAATTCCACCTCGTCACCGCACTTGATGCAGGCACCGAGCACGCTGAGCACGCTCTTTGCGTTGGATGTTGTATTTCCAAAATGGAACTTGATGGATGACTTATACTTGATCGCCTCGTTGCAAAGTACTCCTGTTGGGCGAAGATGAAGTCCCGATACATTTTTGATAACAATTTTTCTGCTAACCATGTTATCCCTCTTTCTGTCAGTTGGCCTCCTGGCCACTCGTCTCTGTTGTGTCTGTTTTTGTGTTGTCACTTTCCGATGACGGATCTGCATCCGTCTCGGATTCTGCCGCCGTAGTCTGCTCCAGCTGTGCCGCTGGACCACCAGCAGTCACTTCTACGTTAAAGGCGGACACCGATATTACTTTAAAACTTCCGCCAAGACCGCTTAAACTCAGTGTGCCGGTATGCATTCCAAGCTGCATGCCAGACACGTTAAGCACGGCTTTCAGATCTGCCGGTTTCAGTGTCTCCAGGTCCTCTTTTAAGCCCTGGAGTTTTACCTCTATGTGAGCCGGAGACAGATGGTAATGATAGTAATCCGCTCCGTTCTCCATCGTAATGTCGGATTCTCCCAGCGTGAGTGTGCGGGTTGTGAGCTGCTCCACTTTCAGGCGGATGGTGACATTCGCGTCGTCCGCGTTTGCCAGAGTCACGCTCTCCGGAAGGTATTCGTTTAAGTTGACGGTTACTACCTTGTCCTGCGTTGCTCCTGCCACACTGAGAACGGAAGACGGTATGGTGATCTTGTTTACGGAAGCCAGGCTGTTCTTCAGCCCGAATACGGAAACATTTTTCAGGCTGCTCTCCACACCCGTATACTGATATCCGGACGCTGCGCTGCCTGTCACCTCGAAGTCAAGCGGAAGCGTCTTTACCTTGCTGACCTCCAGGCTGTACTGGATCTGGGACGGGCTCACGCTCACCCGGTCGCTCACCGTGATGGCATTGCCGTTCGCGTCATAGAAAACCGGTTCTGTAACACCATCGGCACTGCTCTCAAGGCCATTCACATTCAGTTCGATTCCCACATAGTTGATGAGTCCCACCTGGGAAGTCGGCCCTTCCACAGTAACATGGTCCGGCGTAAGAATTACCTTATTGATAGCATAGTCTTCCGCCAGATTTCCATACGTATTCATGATAAGGGAAAACTGCTTGCTCTGCAGCTCCTCTGTCTGAACACGCACAACGCCAGGACGGCTCTCCGCGTTGGAGATCAGTTCCTTGTTGTTGAGCACCTCAATCTTAACCTGCACCGATCCGGTCACATCGTACAGCTCTGCCAGATCCACATAAGCGCGGAAATCTGAAGAACGGATCTTGTATGCATCTTTGGTACGCACATCAAAATAGACGGTCACCGTATCTTTGCCGCCAAGCTCATAGGTTCTGCCCGCTTTTGTCAGAACCTGCTCATTTACAATCTCTAACGGGACTTCCTTGCTTCCAGTCACTTCCGGATTTGATACATTGACTACGACCAGCCAGACAAAAAAAGCCAGAAAACAGGAAAGCACTTTCAGTCCCAGATTATTTATCAGTTTTTCTTTCATTTCTGCGCTTTCCCTTCCAAATCTTTAACAGCGTGCCATTGGTTTCCTCCTGGGTCTCCGCAACAGCCAGTGCCCTGCGCAGATCCTCTGCTGTGGAAATCCGCTTTAATCCCCCGTTTTCCACAATTGAAACTCTTCCGGTTTCCTCAGAAACCACGACCGTAAGACTGTCCGTCACCTCGCTGATGCCGACTGCCGCACGGTGCCTGGTTCCAAGATCTTTGCTGATCGTCATGTTGTCGGAAAGCGGAAGGTAACAGGTAGCCGCCGTCACACGGTTTCCGCGGATCACGACCGCGCCATCGTGAAGAGGCGTATTATGCTCAAAGATATTGATCAGAAGCTGGCTGCTCACCAGACCATTGATTTCAATACCGGTACGCTCGATTTCTTTTAAGGAGACATTGCGCTCAATGACCATAAGCGCGCCGGTCTTTACCTTTGCCATCTCAAAGGTTGCCTTCACGATTTCATTTACAGTCCGCTCGGAAAATCCCTGGTTTTCCTGGTTGCTGTCGAAAGAAAAAATCTCAGAAATAATGTTTCTGCTTCCCAGCTGCTCAAGAGCCTTTCGAAGCTCCGGTTGGAAAATAATTACCAGCGCTGTTACTGCGATGCCGCCCGTCCTGCCAAGAATCCAGAGAATGGTGTCCCAGTGAAAGATGGCCGCAGCGACCGCGAATGCCATGATCATGGCAATGCCGCGCAGCAGATACCAGGCTTTTGTGCTCTTGATCCACAACAGCGCATAATAAACCAGGATCGTCAGTATGATGATCTCGGTTAAATTCGAAAATGTAATTCTTGGCAAAAAGGAAATCCAGGAGCGCATGCCCTGAAAAACCATCTCCAAATCCTGGAATATGCCAGTCATACCTGGTCCTCTCTTTCCATTATATTGATCTTAGTCCCGCTTTCCTGCTCTGTGGTCCCGTTTTCTGCGAACCGGATCGTTGATCCGCTGGACTTTCACCTCCGTCCGCGCCACCGATACCTTCGGGACTGCTTTTACATAGTAAACATAGTCATCGTCCTCATACTGCACATACTCTGTCCGGCTATAATCCACCGTAAATACGAAGAAATGGTACAACAGCGCCACGATCAGGGAAAGGAGCGCTCCCACCAGAAGCTTCGGTACCGGCATGGATACGTGGAACAGAAAATCGCCGACGAACACCGCTGCCAGCTGTGCGATGGCTCCGGTCACAATGGCAATCTCCCACGCGTAATCCAGAGACAGGTTGTGAAGCAGGTATACACACAGAATTCCAACCGCGCACACCATGATCATGACCATCATTTCCTGGTTTGATAACAATCCGCGGAGAATCTGCGCAAACTTCTGCGTAATATCGACAGAAGTATCGTTCGTTAAAAGCCCTGCATTCTGCTTTACATAGGAGATTAGGTAGTAAATGAGCACACCGCTTCCTACCGGAATCACAGAGAGCAGGCTGCCCGACAAACCGGCCAGGATCGGCACGGCAAACGGGACATTCAGAAAAAGCGCCATTGGCGTGAGCACGAGCCAGAAACTGTCTCCTGGCTGGAATCCGTAATACAGGAGAATGAGAATGACCAGCACCACAATGGCAATAAGCGCCGTTTCCATAGACACCGCATAAATGTGCGCCAGCATGATTGATCCCAGCAGGCAGCCAATTGCTCCATACGGCAAAAACGCGCTGACAAACGCGACTGCAAACATAACTGCAGGTCCGGTCAGCTCCGTGCGGTAACCAATATTGCTGTTTAACAGGGCCACTGCCACAAAACTGTATAAAAATTTGACTGCGCCATTTACCGGTGTCGCATAGTTTCCGTAAAATGCCTTCAGCCGTTCTTTAAGCACGAGAAATATCATCATGGCGGCTGCCCTCCTTTGTCAGTTCTTTAGTTCGGTTCTGGAAGTCATACCGTTTATCTAACCGTTTCAGCTTTGCGACATACACGCGCATTCCGCGTCTGGCATACTCGTAGCGCCTGCTGCTGACAATCCCGGTAATAATAAGATAGAGAATCAGCCCTGCCGCATAGAAGAACACGCCCCGTTTCGCAGCGTCCACAATCTCATTTAATTCCATAACATTTAAAAGCTGCTCCATGGCACAGAGCACCCAGATCATTGCGCACAGGATAAAGCAGAGTGTATACGCAAAAAAGGAGCGCAGGATTCTGCTGCTGATATAGTCGCTGCGAAAATAACGGTTTGCCGGAAAAATGTGTTTTCCCTCCCGTTTTTCAAACAGGGCAATACTGGTCATTAATTTGATTTTGTCTTCATTCAGCATAAAATCCGTCTCCATCTTCCTCTTGCGCTCGTTCTCGTGACAATGTCACTCGATTGCCTCGCCGTTCGCCATAACCATGCAAGCATGCTTCTGGCTCTCTTGCGCTCGTTACATTGTACCATAATTATTCTGTCAATGCCACCGTTCCAAGCGCATTTTTTACTATATTCTTTCTTAATTTTAGTATAACATAAAAATACCGCCATGTAAAACACGGCGGTATTCTGGTGACTTATTTTGTCTGTTTTGTAAGTTTTTTTATTCATCCACGCTGTAGTTCGGAGCCTCTTTGGTGATGTGGATGTCATGCGGATGGCTCTCTTTTAAGGATGCTGCGGAAATCTTTACGAAACGTCCGGTTTCCTGTAAAGTCGGGATGTCTTTTGCTCCGCAGTAGCCCATACCGGAACGAAGTCCGCCGAGCATCTGGAATACAGTATCCTCTACCATGCCCTTATATGCCACACGGCCCTCAACACCTTCCGGAACCAGCTTCTTCGCGTCGGACTGGAAGTAGCGGTCTTTGCTGCCGTTCTCCATTGCTGCAATGGAGCCCATGCCGCGGTAAACTTTGTACTTTCTGCCCTGATACAGCTCGAAGGTTCCCGGGCTCTCGTCGCAGCCTGCGAACATGCTTCCCATCATGCAGACATTGCCGCCGGCAGCGATTGCCTTGGTAATGTCTCCGGAGTACTTGATACCGCCATCTGCGATGATCGGAATGCCGTACTCTTTTGCAACTGCGTAGCAGTCCATAACTGCAGTGATCTGCGGAACACCGATACCTGCAACCACACGGGTTGTACAGATAGAACCAGGTCCGATACCAACCTTGACTGCGTCAACGCCAGCCTCGATGAGGGCCTTGGTTGCCTCACCAGTTGCTACGTTACCTGCAATGACCTGCAGATCCGGATAAGCTTCCTTGATCATTCTGACACAGCGCAGAACGTTCTCAGAATGTCCGTGAGCGGAATCCAGAACAACGACATCGACATGTGCCTTAACCAGAGCCGCTACGCGGTCCAGAACGTTTGCGGTAATGCCGACTGCTGCACCGCAGAGCAGGCGTCCCTGTTCGTCTTTTGCGGACAGCGGATATTTGATCTGCTTCTCAATGTCTTTGATGGTGATGAGTCCTTTTAAGTTGAAATCATCGTCTACGATCGGGAGTTTTTCCACTCTTGCCTTTGCCAGGATGCGTTTTGCTTCCACGAGGGTAATGCCCTCTTTTGCGGTAACAAGATGCTCAGAAGTCATGCACTCCTTAATCTTTTTGGAGAAATCCTCTTCAAACTTTAAGTCACGGTTGGTGATGATACCAACCAGCTTGCGTCCCTCTGTGATCGGGACACCGGAGATGCGGAACTTGCCCATAAGCTCATCTGCATCTTTCAGTGTATGCTCCGGGGAGAGAAAAAACGGATCTGTGATGACACCATTTTCTGAACGTTTTACCTTATCTACTTCCTCTGCCTGCGCTTCGATCGACATATTCTTGTGAATAATACCAATACCACCCTGACGCGCCATAGCGATTGCCATGCGATGTTCTGTAACGGTATCCATACCCGCACTCATAAGCGGAATGTTCAGTTTAATCTTCTTGGTCAGATAAGTGCTAACATCTACCTGATTCGGAATAACCTGGGAATAAGCCGGCACCAGGAGCACATCGTCAAACGTAATGCCCTCACCAATAATTGTACCCATTATTCGTTTCCTCTCTTTCTTTGGTTTTATGTTCATAAAGATTCCATGGCAATCGTGATTTTATTATTAGCGCAGCTAATATTTCGATACCCTTGAATCTTTTTGACTTATTAATTGCATATTGTAGCAAATTTCTGTCCGCTTGTCAAATACTTCTGTAAGGAATTTGTCCGCGTGAATTTTACTGATAACAAAGCAGGCGAATCAACCCCTTGAAAGGGGCTGACTCGCCTGTAAGTTTGTTTGATAGGATGTTTCTTGCCGAGTGGTCCACTCGCGAACTCGCGCTACGCGCTCATTTTCCTGCTGACGCAGGAGGTTCGCTCGTTGTCTGGCTAAACTCGTGAATCCCGCGCTGTCGCGCTCTATTGTCTGCTGACGCAGACGATTCACTCGTTAAAACGCTGGTGAAACAAATGTCTGCTTCGCAGCCGCTTGTTTCACCTGAACGCGTTTTACATCATTCCGCCCATGCCGCCGCCTGCTGGCATTGCCGGGGTCTCTTCTTTGATGTTGGCTACTACGGACTCGGTGGTCAGAAGGGTGGATGCTACGCTGGTTGCGTTCTGCAGTGCGCTTCTGGTTACCTTAGCCGGGTCAAGGATACCAGCCTTGATCATATCTACATACTCTTCCTTATATGCATCAAAGCCGTAGCCTACCGGAGACTCTTTTACCTTGTTGATGATAACGGAGCCTTCCAGTCCTGCGTTTGCGGAGATATGGAACAGCGGAGCTTCCAGAGCTTTCAGGATGATCTTGCCGCCGGTCTTCTCATCGCCCTCAAGAGCGTCTACTACAGACTTGATCTCCTGGGTTACGTGTACATATGCGGAACCGCCGCCTGCGATGATACCTTCCTCTACTGCTGCTCTTGCTGCAGACAGAGCATCCTCCATACGGAGTTTTGCTTCCTTCATCTCGGTCTCGGTTGCTGCACCGACACGTACTACTGCTACGCCGCCTGCCAGTTTTGCAAGACGTTCCTGCAGTTTCTCTTTATCGAACTCAGAGGTGGTCTCTGCGATCTGGGCACGGATCTGTGCAACTCTTGCAGCGATCTCTTCCTTGTTGCCGCAGCCATCTACGATGATGGTGTTCTCTTTCTGTACTTTCACAGATTTTGCACGGCCAAGCTGCTCCATGGTGGTATCTTTCAGTTCCAGGCCAAGCTCCTCGGAGATAACGGTACCGCCGGTCAGGATAGCCAGGTCTTTTAACATCTCTTTTCTTCTGTCGCCGTAGCCCGGTGCTTTCACACCAACAACGGTGAAGGTTCCTCTTAACTTGTTCACGATTAAAGTGGTCAGAGCCTCGCCCTCGATATCCTCTGCTACGATCAGCAGCTTGGAACCGGACTGTACAATCTGCTCCAGAACCGGAAGGATTTCCTGGATGTTGGAAATCTTCTTGTCGGTAATGAGGATGTACGGATCGTCCAGATTTGCTTCCATCTTATCCATATCGGTGCACATGTAAGCAGATACATAACCACGGTCGAACTGCATACCTTCTACCAGGTCAAGCTCGGTCTTCATGGTCTTGGACTCCTCGATGGTGATGACGCCGTCTTTGGAAACTTTTTCCATAGCGTCTGCTACCATCTCGCCGACCTCATCGTCTGCTGCGGAAATGGATGCAACACGCGCGATGCTCTCACG
>CAKRRJ010000050.1 GCA_934394615.1 uncultured Lachnospiraceae bacterium | reverse complement strand
ACGGTAGTCGGCTGTGCCGGCTGGAAATGGGTAAATGCCAGGGTCGGCTGGTTTTTGTATTTGTCAGCGAATTTTGCCAGTTCTGCCATCACATTGATGAGTTTTTTGCGGACCAGCTTTAAGCCCTCAGTCATGATGATGAGGTCCGTGTTATCGCCAACGTAGCAGGAGGTAGCTCCCAGATGGATGATACCCTTTGCCTTCGGGCACTGCTGGCCGTAAGCGTAAACGTGGGACATCACATCGTGGCGGACCAGACGCTCACGCTCTTTTGCTACCTCGTAGTTGATATCCTCGGCGTGTGCCTTTAACTCATCGATCTGCTCCTGGGTGATCGGCAGGCCCAGCTCTTTCTCGGTCTCAGCCAGTGCGATCCACAGTTTTCTCCAGGTTTTGAATTTCTTGTCCGGGGAGAAGATGTACTGCATCTCCTTACTTGCGTAACGCTCGGACAACGGGCTTTGGTATCTGTCGTTCATAAGAACCCTCCAATTTTTGTGATTAATGATTTATTTGGTATATTCGCCGCGGATATCTTCCTGCGGCGGGTCTAACGGATAGTTTCCGCTAAAACATGCGGTGCAGATTGGAAGTCCCCCGGACAGCTCCGGCAGGCGCTCCATCTTTAAATAAGATAAAGAATCGGCACCAATGATCTGGCGGATCTCCTCGATGGTGCGGCCGCTCGCGATCAGCTGGTCCTCCGACGGGATATCGGTTCCGAAATAGCACGGGTGTAAGAACGGCGGCGCGCTGATCTTTACATGAACCTCTTTCGCTCCGGCATCGCGCAGCATCTTGACAATGAGATGGCTGGTGGTACCGCGGACGATGGAGTCATCGATCATGATGACGCGCTTTCCGGCTACTGCTTCCTTTAATACATTCAGTTTGACTTTTACCGCAGAGACACGGCTGCTCTGCTTCGGCTTGATGAAGGTACGTCCCACATAGGAGTTCTTCACAAAGGCCGTACCATACGGGATGCCGGACTCCATGGAATAACCCAGGGCAGCGGCATTGCCGGATTCCGGCACGCCTACCACGATGTCGGCATCGACCGGAGAATCGATGGCAAGGCAGCGTCCTGCATGAATGCGGGAGTGGTACACGCTCACGCCGTCAAACACACTGTCCGGTCTTGCGAAATAAATGTACTCAAACACGCATCTCGCCTGCTTTTTCGGATCCGGCAGGCACATGCTTTTATCAGACTTAATGCCATCCTTCGTGATGGTGACGATTTCACCCGGCTCCACATCGCGCACAAACTCCGCGTCGATGGTGGCAAGGGCACAGCTCTCAGAAACCAGTATGTAGGCATTCTCTTTTTTACCGATACAGAGAGGCTTAAATCCAAACGGATC
Organism: uncultured Lachnospiraceae bacterium; assembly: GCA_934394615.1. GTDB lineage: Bacteria > Bacillota > Clostridia > Lachnospirales > Lachnospiraceae > Brotaphodocola. The sequence goes on along the minus strand of CAKRRJ010000050.1, from coordinate 16,328 downwards.
TCTGGCACCAATCATTTTACGCGGGCTCATGATAACCAGCGAATAAGCACCTTTGATCTTTTTCATGGCGTTCGCTACCGCTTCCTCAACAGAAGAAGTGTGGACACGCTCTCTTGCGATATGGTACGCAATGACCTCCGAGTCGATGGTGGTCTGGAAAATAGCACCGCTGTATTCCAGCTCCCGGCGCAGTTCCGGCGCATTGATCAGGTTGCCGTTGTGGGCGAGCGCCAGCGTACCTTTTACATAGTTCAGTACCAGCGGCTGCGCGTTCTCTCTGGTGCTGCTTCCCGCAGTCGAATAACGCACATGTCCCACACCAATGTTTCCGTGTAAACCCTCTAAGATGTCCGGTGTGAACACCTCATTGCAAAGCCCCATCCCCTTATACGCATTTACCTTCCCCTTCGGTCCCTCTGTGTCACTGACCGCAATACCGCAGCTCTCCTGCCCCCGGTGCTGCAATGCAAACAGTCCGTAATAAATCTCGGATGCTACATCATTGCCGTCAAAATCGTACATTCCGAATACACCGCACTCCTCGTGCAGCTCATCTGGATTCAGCAAGCGTTTCTCTTCCATCGGCTTTCTTATTCCTCTCTGACATATTTATAAGCAGTACAAATAAAAGAAGTTGATTTCAGAAGAAATTATAATACAGCACTTTGTGAATTGCAATATATTTTTTCAATTCCAGCTTACGGACGTTCCCGGAGTAGATCCTGCCTGCGGTAAAACTGCACTTCCAGAGCCTCCAGATCGAGACGCATGCCGTAAACCACATATGGCTCCGGTCCGCCCGCCGCGCGGTTATTTGTGATGAGTTCCACTTCGCAGCGTTCCTCCTCCCGAAAAAGCGTGAGCGCTGGTTCTGCCTGTACAAAAAACAGGCCTGTCCACACACCGCATTCCAGAAAAAATGCCGCCATAAGCAGACTGCGCAGTGCACTCCGGCTCCTTGCGCGCTGGTATTTCCATGCCAGCCGCCGGATGCAGGCTCTGCGCCAGCGGCGGCACATTCGGTTCCAGTTTCTTTTCAATACTCCCCCTGTACTCTTCCAGAAAAGCGAAGAACACCGCCCTCCAGGCTGCCCTGAAATGGCGATGTTGTCTTCTGCTTTTTTGCTGCGATATTCCGTCAGCGCTCCACAGCGCCTTCTACATCATTTATAATGTCATTTACCACACCGGTGCTCTCTCGCGCGTCGGTGCGATTCCCGGCTGCCGGATTTTCGGTCTCCGCGGTCCCGTTTGTGCTGCCCGGATTTCCGGAACTGTCGCGCTCAAACGCGTCGTCGGTTCCGGTCGTGGCATGGATGGCTCCGGTCCCGGACGCGTTTTCATTTGCGCCCGCGTTCCCGCCGTTCATGCCCGCTTCCCCGCTCTGGTCCATGCCATCCCCATTCCGGGCACCGGATGTTCCCTGATTCTGTTGCGCGGTCGTTGCCTCATCCGCCATGCCGGTTCCATTCCGTCTTCCGCATCCCGAAAGAGCGCAGACAGTCAGGGCAAAAAGCAGCATACACGCGGTCATTCTGATCTTTTTCATATTCCTGTTCTCCTTTCTTTCCTGTTGTTATTATGGAAGAAAAGAGGCATTTTTATAAAAGATCAGAATTACCATTTTTATCAATTTTTAGCCGATCACATCCTGCATATCGTAAAGTCCCGGCTCTTTTCCTGCCAGGAACAGGGCTGCCTGCAGCGCGCCCTTTCCGAAGATTGCCTTGGAATACGCGGTATGGCTGAAAGTGATGACCTCGTCCGTCCCGGCAAAGATCACGTCGTGGTCGCCCACGATGGTTCCGCCACGCACAGCAGAAATGCCGATTTCTTTTTCATCACGGCGCACGCGCTCCTGGCTCCGGTCATATTTGTAATGATACTGGTTCTCCATTGCCTCGTTGATGGAATCTGCCAGCGCAAGTGCGGTTCCGCTCGGAGCGTCCAGCTTTTTGTTGTGATGTTTCTCCACGATCTCGATATCGAAACCGGCGTTTGCCAGGACTTTTGCAGCGTCCTGCACCAGCTTCATGAGGGTGTTGATGCCAAGAGACATGTTCGCGGAACGCAGGATCGCGGTCTGCTTACTGGTCTCTTTTACTTTTTCGATCTGCTCTGCGGAAAGTCCGGTGGTGCATAAAACTAACGGCATTTTGTGTGCGCCGCAGTAATCTAACAGATGGTCCACTGCCTTTGCAGACGCGAAATCCACAATGACATCGGCCTCCACATTGCACTCCTCCAGGGAAGCAAATACCGGGTAGTCGCTTAAAACAACCGGGTTTACATCGATTCCCGCTACGATTTCAATGCCATCCATCTCTTTGGCAAGGCCGGTAATGGTGCGTCCCATAGCGCCATTACAGCCGTGCATGATCATTTTAACCATTTTTTGAAAGTCCTCCTGTGCAAGTCTCCTGTTTTGCAGTTTTCACCAGTTTCTTACAGAATGCCATACTCCTGCATAGCCTTTTTCAGAATCTCCTGGTTCTGCGGCTCCATCTCGGTGAGCGGCAGTCTGAGCGGGCCAACCTCTTTGCCCATCAGGTTGAATGCAGCTTTGACCGGGATCGGATTTACTTCACAGAACAGCGCATTGATCAGAGGAAGTGCCTCTAACTGCATCTGGCGGCTCTTTTCAATATTGCCCTTGAAGAAATTCTCGCAGATCTCGTGGGTCTGTCTCGGAGCCACGTTGGACAGAACGGAGATAACACCCTTGCCGCCCATAGCTAACAGCGGAACGATCTGGTCATCGTTTCCAGAATACAGGTCTACACAGCCGTTTGCCAGATGCATGATCTCAGCGATGGCAGAGAAGTTTCCGCTTGCTTCCTTCACGCCGACAATATTCGGAACCTCACGGCAGAGCTTTACGATGGTCTCCGGCTTCATGGTCAGGCCGGTACGGGTTGGAACATGGTATAACAGGCACGGAATATTCACGGAATTCGCGATTGCGGTATAGTGCGCGATGAGTCCGTTCTGGGTTGCCTTGTTATAGTAAGGAGTTACCAGCAGCAGTCCGTCTGCTCCGGCTTTCTCTGCCTCTTTGGAGAGGTGGATTGCCTCTCTTGTACAATTAGAACCGGTTCCTGCAATAACCGGGATGCGCTTGTTTACCACCTTGCAGGTAAAGCGGATCACGTCGATGTGTTCCTCATAGCTCATGGTGGCGGACTCACCGGTGGTACCGCATGCGATGATCGCGTCGGTACCTCCTGCAATCTGCTCCTCCAAAAGTTCAGCCAGCTTATCGTAATTTACCTCTCCTGCTTCTGTAAACGGGGTTACCAGTGCAACGCCCGCACCCTCAAAAATAGCCATGTTATTTTCCTCCTTATTGTTCTTCCTCTGTAATCTGAAAACCGGCAAATGCCAGTCAGAGCCTGTGCAGAATCAAATATACACATAAAAACAGGGGGCTGACAAATTTTGGTCAGCCCCCTTAAAGTCGCTATGTGCTTTCTGCTTTAAGTAGCTCTCCATCCGGTAGGATGACAGTCACAGGATTCTTCACCCTGCACCCAGATAAATGACGTCCAGACCGTCTTATTACCTTCGGCGCCCACCCTTTCAAAGGACCATCTTCTGCTTCTGGTGCATCCAATCCTTTACTCATGCTTCGCGCAACCTCTACTTGCCTGTTTATGTATAATACTAGCATTAACACCGGTAATTGTCAAGCCGCGGATGTTCGTCACTGTTCACGCGCTGCGCAAACAGTAACCGCAAACATACTTTCAACTTTCCACGCACTCGATTTTGTCTGCCATGCGGCGGATGCCCTCCGTGAGTACCTTGCCGGTAACAATCACATTGACCTGGTCACGGCAATTTAAAATGCACTCCAGTTCTTCCTCCGTCACAATGTTCTGATCCACAAGGCCAAGCGCCTCATCGAGGATCAGAAGATCGCACTCTTCGGTCGTGAGGACCTTCTTCGCGTAATTTAAACCGTTGCGGATGTTTACAACCGCATCCTGCTTCTCATCCTCACTCAGCTCCGCAAAATAGCGGTCTGCCTTCTCAAAGCGGAATACCTTTAACTCCGGTTCCATACGCTTTAACACTTCCAGATTTCCCGCCTTTTCGCTGCCCTTTAAAAACTGGATCACGATCACGGTCTTATGCTCTGAGAGCGCCTGCAGTGCTCTTCCAAGGGCCATCGCTGTCTTTCCTGAACTGTCTTTTCCACAGATGACCTCTAGTCTTCCTGTACTCATCGTTATGCACCTCTGCTTTTCTTAGCATCCGAATGTTTCTGCCTTATCCTATCACATTCGCCTGTGATTTGCAAGCATCAAGTCTCATCCTCCGGCTCCCCGCACGCTGCTGTTCACACGTTGTGCAAACAGTAGCGTGTGATTTTGCCGATGCTCCGCATTCCAAATCGGCAAAATCTGCTGCCATTACTACATCATACGGAATTTTCAGTTCAGAAAATTCCTATCTATCACTCTTCCGGCTCCCCGCATTCTAGCTTGCTGATGGAGACCTCGTAGGCCACGCGCTTTTCGCATTCCGTTTCACTGAGCTTTTTCGTGTATTCCCGGCTCTGTACGCGTCCCCAGACACGCACTCTTGTGCCGACCTCAAAACCGGAAGCGAACCGCGCGTTCCTGCCCCAGGCAATGCAGGGAATATAATCTGATTTGCCGTAAGGACGGTTCACCGCGAGCAGCAGGTCCGCGATCTCGCGTCCCAGCGGTGTTTTCCGGTACACCGGAGCCTTGCAGATATAACCGTCCAGAAAAATCTGGTTTGTTTTGGTGTAATCCGTAAATTTCTCCATAAAGTGGATCTCACGGACAAACACCGACAGCACCAGGCGGTTTTTCACACCCTCGTGACGGTTATAGGAACGGAACTGTCCGATGGCTTCCACCGTACAGCCGATGTAATCTTCTCTCACGTCCAGAAGGCGTTCGGAGATCATGAGCGGGATGATATCGGCCTGTTCGCTCAGGCGGTTCACCGCCACATTCACCAGATAAAAGCCTTCCCCAAACACCTCATGACTGAACGTAAATCCGGAAATAATCTCTCCGATCACACTCACCTTATTGTTTTCGATCACTTTTTCCGACATAGTATTTTCTCTCCTCTTCCCATTTCTTTTATAGCTTTCAGCTATTATCATATTTATGGGAAAATGAGAAATTTTATTCAGTGTTTCGCTCGACAAATGGCGGCAAAACGCGCTACCAGGCAACCGGAAACGACAGCAGAAAGCCACTCACTGATCCAGAATCCATGCCATACGCCAACCGGTCCCATGACACGGTTTAAGATCCAGGCAGCCGGAAGGATCACGATCAGGTATCGGCACAGGGAAATGACAAGGGAAGACATGCCCATGCCAAGACCCTCAAACGCGCCGCAGGCCGTGACGGACACGGAAGAGACCAGAAATCCCATGCAGATCACACGGAGCGCCTGGGCGCCTTTCTCTACTGTCTCCGGGTTCGTTGTAAACATCTGCATCAGTTCTCTGGAGAAGAAAAGGCAGGCAAGTGTTCCCACCGCCATAATGCAGGCGCTCATCACCAGAGTCAGTTCAAAGAGGCGGCGCACGCGCTTCATTTCTTTTGCGCCGTAGTTGTAGCCGATCAGCGGACGCAGGCCCTGTACGATGCCGCTCGCCGGAAGGTACAGAAATGTCTGGAGCTTGTAATAAATGCCAAGCACCAGCACATAGCAGGCGGAGGATGCCGCCAGAATACCGTTTAGCGCGGAAATGAGAAGCGACGGCAGCGCCAGATTCAGGATAGCCGGAACGCCGATGCTGTAAAGCCGCACTAGAATCTTTTTATTCGGGCGCAAATCCCTTCTTCCGAATTTGACCGGGAATGGTTTTCCCACATACATCACCAGGTAAACAACCAGGGAAAAGAACTGTCCGATACAGGTGGCAATGGCTGCTCCCTCAATTCCCATAGCCGGGCAAAAACCAGTTCCAAAGATCATCAGCGGATCCAGGATGATATTGGAAACACAGCCGCAAAGCAGGCTCACCATTGCCACCTTCATGCGTCCCACCGCCTGAAAGATCTTCTCAAAGAACAATTCCATCATAATGACCGGAGCAAAGGAAAACGTGATGCGGACATAGCGGAGTGCCAGCGCTTTCACCGCCGCGTCATCCGTGAACATGGTCAAAAAATACGGCATAAGCAGCAGGGAAAGCACCGCCAGAACCACACCGTGCACCAGACAGCAAAGAAGACCCTGTCCAGCCGCGTTTCCGGCGTTTTCCTTATCTCCTGCCCCCAGATAAAGCGACACCAGCGCATTGATGCCCACGCCAAATCCGATCGCTGCCGCGCTGATAAAGTTCTGCACCGGGTAAACCAGAGAAAGTGCCGTCATGGCATCTTCACTGATCTTCGCCACAAAAAAACTGTCGATAATATTATAAAGGGAGTTCACCAGCATGGACACCACCATCGGCAGCGCCATGGATACTAAAAGCGGGAAGACCGGTTTTTCTTTCATGAATGTATCTGTCATAATCGTCTCCTTTCGCAAATGAGTTGTCTGATAAAACGAAAAATGCCACACAGCTTCCATCTCCGCAAAGAGACGGGGCTGTGTGGCGAAAAATAGTCTGACTAGAAAAATCCACACCAGGTTTTAGGAAATCTGGCAATATTTATTTTTTGAAGGATGCTCTCTTACGCATGGTCGGATCCAGGATTTTCTTGCGGATACGCAGGTTGTCCGGAGTTACCTCAAGCAGCTCGTCGGTGTCGATGAACTCCAGGCACTGCTCCAGGCTCATGATCTTCTTCGGAACCAGCTTTAATGCCTCATCTGCGCTGGAGGAACGGGTGTTGGTCAGCTTCTTGGTCTTGCAGACATTTACCTCGATATCCTCAGTCTTCGGGTTCTGTCCGATTACCATACCGGAGTAAACCTTCTCGCCCGGTCCTACAAAGAGGATGCCGCGCTCCTGTGCGTTGAACAGACCGTAGGTGATGGTCTCACCGCTCTCGTAAGCGATCAGGGAACCAGTCTTACGGTAGCTTAAGTCACCCTTGTACGGACCATAGCCATCGAAGATGGTGTTGATGATACCGTTACCCTTGGTATCGGTCATGAACTCACCGCGGTAACCGATCAGGCCTCTGGACGGGATGGAGAACTCAAGACGGGTATAACCTCCGTTTGCCGGGCTCATGCCCTGCAGCTCACCCTTTCTGGAGGTCAGTTTCTGGATAACTGCACCGGTAAACTCCTCCGGAACGTCCACGTAAGCCAGCTCCATCGGCTCTAACTTCTGGTTGCGCTCGTTGTATTTGTACAGAACCTCAGCCTTGCTGACCGCGAACTCAAAGCCCTCACGGCGCATATTCTCGATAAGGACAGACAGATGCAGCTCACCACGGCCGGATACCTTGAAACAGTCCGGAGAATCGGTCTCTTCTACACGCAGGCTGACATCGGTGTTCAGCTCACGGAACAGACGCTCTCTGATGTGGCGGGAGGTAACAAACTTTCCTTCCTGGCCTGCTAACGGGCTGTCGTTAACCATGAAGTTCATGGAAATGGTCGGCTCGGAAATCTTCTGGAACGGAATTGCCTCCGGATTCTCCGGGGAGCACAGAGTGTCACCGATGTGCAGGTCCGCGATACCGGAAATTGCCACGATGTCACCGATGGTTGCTTCCTGAACCTCAACACGTTTTAAGCCATCGAACTGGTACAGTTTACCAATCTTGACTCTGCGCATCTTGTCCGGATCATGATGGTTTACAATGACACAGTCCTGGTTTACCTTCAGGCTTCCGTTGTCAATCTTGCCGACACCGATACGGCCAACGAAATCGTTGTAGTCGATGGTGCTGATCAGCATCTGGGTATCTGCCTCCGGGTCTCCCTCCGGAGCCGGGATGTAGTCTACGATGGTCTCAAACAGCGGGCTCATATCTACTTCCGGATCGTCCAGCTCTTTCTTCGCGAAACCGGCACGGGCGGATGCGAACACGAACGGGCAGTCTAACTGCTCGTCGGAAGCGTCCAGATCCATGAACAGCTCTAACACTTCGTCGATTACCTCAGTCGGTCTTGCCTCCGGACGGTCGATCTTGTTGATGCACACGATAACGGACAGATCCAGATCCAGTGCTTTCTGCAGAACGAACTTGGTCTGCGGCATCGGTCCCTCATATGCGTCTACAACCAGGATAACACCGTTTACCATCTTCAGAACTCGCTCTACCTCGCCGCCGAAGTCTGCATGTCCTGGGGTGTCGATGATGTTGATCTTCTTATCTTTATAAAATACTGCGGTATTCTTGGAAAGGATGGTGATTCCGCGCTCACGCTCGATATCGTTGGAGTCCATGACACGCTCTGCCACTTCCTGATTTGCACGGAATACGCCGCTCTGCTTTAACAGCTCGTCTACCAGGGTCGTTTTACCGTGGTCAACATGGGCAATGATCGCGATGTTACGGATGTCTTCTCTCTTCATTTTCATAGTTGTAATCTTCCTCTTTCTCTAGGCGAAAATGCGCACCGGCGCATTCTCATCAGCTTTCAATCTTCGAACGTGTCACTGGCACGTTCTCGATATACCTTGTAAAAAAACTAAGGACTTGTTGCCAGGTCCTTAGTTTCACGTCATTCATCACAATTTATTAATATAGCATTCCACATAACGGATTGCAAGAGTTTTTTCCTCATCACAGAGCTTTTTTCTGTTTAAAATTTAAAACAGAACCAGTTCGCCGTCCGCAAATCCGTAATAGCACTCTTTTTCCCGGGTCATAACCGCTTTTCCTCCGGTTTTCTCGGTGATCTGCGCCACCAGGGAACCTTCTTTTTCGAGCGGCACCATGCAGACTACATCCACCGCGTCGGTGTACTGGGTATCCAGAACCGGAATCTCCATCTGCGCCGTAATATACTGGATCTTGCCGATGCCATTGTAATCGGTATGGATCTTTAATTCCACGCCCGGGCATTTTTCCACGATCACACTGTTTTTTAAGCCTTCCTGTACCGCGCCGGAGTAGGCCCGCACCAGTCCGCCGGTGCCAAGCAGGGTTCCGCCAAAGTAACGGGTCACCACCACGCAGATATTTTTTACTTCCGCGCCTAGCAGCACGTCTAACATCGGGCGGCCTGCGGTCTGCGCCGGCTCGCCGTCGTCGCTGCAGCGCTGCACCTGTCCCCGCTCACCGATCACATAAGCCGAACAGTTATGTCTGGCATCCCAGTATTTCTTTTTCATTTCATCAATAAAGGCCACTGCCTCTTCCTCGCTCTCCACCGGTCTTGTGGTGGCAATGAAGCGGGATTTTTTCTCGGTCAGTTCGCCCTCTCCGCCTTCAAAAAGGATCTTATATCGTTCCATCATGGGTATACTTCCTGTTATAAAGATTTTCGTAACTTTCCCTTTATCTTACCAGTAAACCGGGATTCTGGCAAGAAGTTGCATTACAGAGCCCGTTTTGGTATAATCATAAACGGATTTTTATACGAAAATCCCGACAAAGGAGGATCATCCTATATGAATTTGAATTATGGAAAGGACGCAACAGAAAAACAGCTGCAGGCCGCGAACTCCCGGAAGCGCAAATACCGTTCCCGGATTTTTCTGACTTTCGCAAAAACCTGCTGTGTGCTCTGCCTGTTCTGCGTTCTGGTCATATCCAGTATCGGCGTCGGAATTATCATGAGCATCATCGACAATTCCCCGGAGCTGAATGTGGACAGCATCGTCCCCATCGGCTACGCCACCACGGTATATGACAGCGCCGGGAACTTAACCGACACCCTGGTAACCGCAGGCTCCAACCGGGAAGAAGCCACCTACGACGAGCTTCCCCAGGACCTGATTAATGCGTTCGTTGCGATTGAGGACTCCCGTTTCTGGACCCACAACGGCATCGACCTGCGCTCCATCTCCCGTGCCGTGGTCGGCGTGCTGACCGGCGAAAACCGCGGAGGCGGAAGCACCATCACCCAGCAGCTCATCAAAAACAACATGTTCAACGGCGGCATGGAAACCAGCTTCGGTGCCAAACTGGAGCGAAAACTCCAGGAGCAGTACCTGGCCTTACAGCTCACAAAATCCATGGACCGCAAGCTCATCCTGACCAACTATTTAAACACCATCAACCTCGGCAACAATGCCCTGGGTGTCAAGGTTGCGGCCAGACGGTATTTTAATAAGAATGTTTCCGACTTAACACTCTCTGAGTGCGCAGTCATTGCAGGCATTACCCAGAATCCGTCCCGCCTAAACCCGATCAGCGGTCAGGAAGCCAATGCGGAAAAGCGGAAAGTCATTCTGCAGTATATGTTTGAGCAGGGTTACATCACCAAACAGCAGCAGGAGGAAGCCCTGGCAGACGATGTGTACGCCCGCATCCAGACGGTAGATAACGTCTCCAAAGAAAACTCCACCCCATACAGCTATTTCACTGACGAGCTGACCCAGCAGGTCAAGGAAACGCTCATGGAGAAACTTGGCTATACGGAGACCCAGGCCCACAACCTGCTCTACAGCGGCGGACTCCAGATCTACACCACCCAGGACCCGGCAATCCAGGCGATCGTCGATGAGGAGGTCAACGATCCGTCCAACTACTCTGCGGCACGCTATTCCGCCGAGTACCGTCTCTCCGTCACCCACGCAGACGGAAGCACCGAGCATTTTTCGGAGAAGAACTTAAAATCCTGGCACGCGTCCACCTTGAACGTCGGCTGGGATGGCCTTTACAACAGCGAGGCCGATGTTGACGCAGACATCGAAGCCTACAAAGCTTCCGTATTACAGGAAGGCGATACCATTATCGGCGAGCGCTTAAGCAAAGTACTGCAGCCTCAGGTTTCCTTCGTCATCATGGACCAGAAGACCGGACAGGTCAAAGCCATCAGCGGCGGACGCGGAACCAAGACAGCAAGCCTGACCTTAAACCGCGCGACCGATACCACCAGGCAGCCTGGTTCCACCTTCAAGGTGATCACGGCATTCGCGCCGGCTCTGGATACCTGCGGTGCTACCCTCGGAAGTGTCTATTACGACGCTCCGTTCACTGTCGGTACCAAGACCTTTAAAAACTGGTACAAACAGGGATACCTCGGTTACTCCAGCATCCGCGACGGCATCATCTACTCCATGAACATTGTTGCCGTGCGCACTATGATGGAGACCGTAAGCCCGCAGCTTGGCGTGGAGTACGCAAAGAACTTCGGCATTTCCACCCTGACCGACACCGACATGAACGCGGCAACCGCGCTCGGCGGCATTACCAAGGGTGTTACCAACCTGGAACTGACCTCCGCCTTTGCTTCCATCGCAAACGGCGGACTTTACACAAAGCCAGTGTTCTTCACCCGCATCCTGGACCACGACGGCAAGATTCTCATCGACAACGAGCCGGAGACCCACCGCGTGCTCAAGGATTCCACCGCGTTCCTGCTGACCGATGCCATGGAAGATTCCATGCAGGCCAACCACATTTTCGCAAGCTCCGGTGTCAGCGTAAGCTCCACGAGTACCCGCGCCGCGCTGCCGAACATGTCCGCAGCAGGCAAGAGCGGTACCACCAGCAACAACAACGATATCTGGTTTATCGGCTTCACGCCTTACTACACCGCCGGTGTGTGGGGCGGCTGTGATGAAAACCAGAAGCTGACCGCGCAAAACGGCGGCACCTCGTTCCACAAAGATATCTGGCGCAAGATCATGACCCGCGTCCACGAAGGCTTAAGCGATCCGGGCTTTACCGTTCCGGACAGCGTGGAGACCGCAGAGATCTGCCGCAAATCCGGCAAACTCGCCATTCCTGGCGTCTGCTCGAACGACCCGCGCGGCAATGCTGTTTACACTGAATACTTCGCAAAAGGAACCGTTCCGACAGAAATGTGCAACACTCATGTGCTCACAACCGTCTGCAGTGTAACCGGACTCCTTCCGGGCAGCAACTGCCCGAAGACCTCCCGCGTGCGCATTGCGCTCCCTGCAGATGAGGAAGGTGAGACCGACGATTCCAAGTATGCGATGCCGACAAAACACTGCGCCGGCCACGCAAGCGTCACTATCGATCCGTCCTACATCGGACCGGATGGCACCGACGGCTCCGGAGGGACCTCCGGCGGCTCCGAAAACCCGACCGTCCCAGCACTTGGTCCGGGCGGTGCGTCAGCGACACCAAGACCATCCTCGGCTGTATCCAACGGACCCGGACGGGATTAATACGACACAAAAAGGTTCCAGAAAAGGGATTTTCTTCATTTCCCTTTCTGGAACCTTTTTATTGCTTTACTGTGCCATACAGCGTCGTATCGCGCGCAGCACGGTCTCTTTTCTCAGTGGTTTCGCCAGATGCTCGTTCATTCCGGCTTCCCTGCTCTGCACCACATCCTCCGGGAACGCGTTAGCCGTCATAGCAAGGATCGGGATGCTTTTTGCGTCAGGGCGGCTCATAGCACGGATCAGCCGCGAAGCTTCCAGGCCGTCCATCACTGGCATCATGATATCCAGTAAAATTACGTCGAAGGTGCCGGCCGGTGACTGCTCAAACAGCTGCACGGCCTCACTTCCATCATGTGCCTCTGTCAGACGCATTCCCTCATTTTCCAGCAGGAAACGGGCAATCTCCATGTTCAGATCATTGTCTTCCGCCAGCAGAACGTGTTTTCCGCTCAGGGAAAACTCTGCCTCTGGTGCTTCTGGTACGTTTTCCGGCAGCTGCTCCTCTGCTTCTGTCTCAAAGGAAAGCATAACCGTAAACCGGGTTCCTTCGTTCAGCTGGCTTTCAATCCCGACCGTTCCGCCCATCATATCGATAAGCTGTTTGGTGATGGAAAGTCCAAGCCCGGTTCCCGTGTAGGAAGTCCGCGCCTTTCCGGTCTCCTGTGCAAACGGCTCAAATACATGAGGCAGAAACTGGCTGCTCATTCCCACACCACTGTCCTCACAGACAAACCGGAACGATGCACGCCCGGAGGCAAAACCGGTCTCCTCACACGAAAGCCGCACGCAGCCTCCCGTCCGGTTATACTTCACAGCATTTCCCGCAATGTTCTGAAGGATCTGACGCAGATGAACCGGACTTCCCATCAGACGCGGATGCTCAATCTTTTTATCTTCCGCAATGAGGCGTACTTCCTTTAACTCGCTGCTCATCGCCGTAATGTGGTCGATCTCCTCCAGGAGCTGGCGAAGGTCGAACGGCCGGTGCTCCAGCACAATACTGCCGGATTCCAGCTTATTCATCTCCAGGACGCTGTTTACCAGATCCAGCAGAAAGCCGGATGCCTCTCTCACTTTCTGGCGGCATTCCCCCTGCTTTTTCAAGTCATCCGCATAATGCTCCGCGATCTCCACCATGCCCTGGATTCCGTTGATCGGCGTTCGCAGGTCGTGGCTCATGCGCCTTAAGAAATCTGTTTTTGCCATATTAGCGCGATTGGCTTCCTCCAGCGCCTCCGCAAGCCTGGCTTTCTGGCATTCCTGTTCCTTTAAGCTGTTTTTTAAACGGCGCTGTTTTTCTTCCAGCGCAGCTACCATTCTCAGATTTTCCTTGAGGCTTCCAAGATGCCCTCCCACAGCAGACAGAAGCCGGACGGACATGGCGGAAGTGCTCTGTTCTGGGTTATCCAGCCCAATGTAGCCATTGAATTTTTTGTTGGAAAAGATCGGGATTACAATCAATGCGTGGATATCCTGACCGTCAAACACCGCATACTCTTCCGGCATCCGCAGGCGCTCTTCGTTCCAGTTCTGTGATACGATCAGCTCGCCGTTTAAAAAGCGGTCCATCCAGTTCGGAAAGCTGCTGATGCGTACCTGCTGCATCAGACCAATCGACGGTCTTACACCGTCCGCACACCATTCATGAGTCATATGGAGGGTATCGTGCGCTTCCGATGTCCAGTCGAAAAGATACGAACGGTCGGAACAGGTATATTTTCCCATGGATCGCAAAAGACCCGGAAAGATTTTTTCCAGCTCTTCCTCGCTGTTTGCCTGGTCCAGCTGCGTGATATGCTGAAGGATCACATCCACTGCATCCAGAGCAGTCCGAAGCTCCCTGTAGTCTTTCTGATTTTTCTTCTGCTCCATACGATCCCCCTGTCTTTTTCGTGCCTCTGTACCCGGACTATTCCCCATTTTCGGGCTGCTTTCAATCAAATGCTGCTATATGTTCTGTTTTCCATCTGCGCGCGAAAAAAGCAGAGAACCGCTACAGACATATTCCATAACGCTCTCTGCCTTCTCTTCCGCGCGCGTTTTTTCTTCCTAATTAATATGCTTGTTTTAAATTATACCCCCCCCCGGGAAATCATGTCAATGTATGGATATGCCACAAAATGACATAAATCGACATAAATATGAAATTTTATTTCTTATTCTTTCATTTTAGGCTGAAAAATCAGCGAAGCCAGATACCCAAAGACCAGGGCGGCGGCAATTCCGGCAGATGACGCAGTGAGACCTCCTTTAAAAATCCCGACTGCCCCCTCCTCGCCCATGGCTTTCGCCACGCCTTTCCATAACGTGTTGCCAAACCCGAGAAGCGGCACGCCGGCCCCGGCTCCAGCCCACTGTAAAAACGGCTCATAGAGTCTCAGCCAGCCTAAAATATTGCCGGTTACCACCAGTGTTACCATGACACGGCCCGGCATCATTTTTGTACGATCCAGGAGAATCTGCGCCAGTGCGCAGATGACTCCGCCCACCAGAAACGCACGGACCAGTTCCATTGCAGCGCTGTCCGCCGCGCCGCCAGATCCGCCTCCTGCAATACCGGCCATCATGCTGCTTATGCCCGCATTCATCACATTTTCTATCATTCTCTCAGGCCTCCATCCGTTCCAGTACCACCGCATGGGCAATGCCGGGAATACTCTGTCCTTCGTTGTAGCTGACCGTGGAAAGCAGCGCTCCGGTCGGCACAAACAGCACCCGCTTCCACTCGCCCCGCATCAGTTTCGGCAGAATATGGGCACACAAGGTTACCGCGGAGCATCCGCAGCCGCTTCCGCCGGCGTGAACATCCTGTTCGCCCCGGTCGTAGATTTCCAGGCCACAGTCCATGTGCTTTCCGGTGATATCGTGACCGCTGCTCTTCATAAAATCCAGAAGTGCCTTCTGCCCGACCGCGCCCAGATCCCCGGTGATGATGCGGTCATAATAGGAGGAATCCACACCAAAGTCTTCAAAATTCTGGCAGATGGTGTTCCACGCTGCCGGAGCCATGGCCGCGCCCATGTTCATGGAATCTTTGGTTCCCATGTCTACCAGCTTTCCGGTGGTGATGCCAGTCACGGCGACACGAAAGTGATGATTCATCTGGCATGCCCCAGGCCCAGTAAGCCCTTCCTGCTTTATCATTTTCCCCCGCTCCAGCACCACCGCCCCACATCCCGTCACCGTCCAGGCCGCACTCTGCGCCCGCTGATTTCCATAGCCAAGCGGGAAGCGGAACTGCTTCTCCGCCGTCGCGTAATGGCTGGATGCCAGCGCCAGAACACGGTCTGCGTGCCCGGCATCCACACACATGGCACCCAGCCCCAGCGCCTCCCCCATGGTGGAACAGGCACCATAAAGACCAAACAGCGGAATTTCCAAATCTACCGTACCAAATGAAGTCGCGATCAGCTGCCCTAACAGGTCCCCCGCAAAGAGATAGCGCACCTCCCTGCGGTGGATGTCCCCTTTCTCCAGAGCCAGGTCTGCCGCCTGCTTCTGCATGGCACTCTCCGCCTGTTCCCAGTTTTCCATCCCGAACATCTCATCCTGCTCAGTTACATCAATTCCATCCGAAAGCGGCCCCTGGCCCTCCTTCTTTCCCGCGACCGAAGCCCAGGATGCAAGAAAAGCCGGATGCTCAAACTTCAGGCTTGCCTTTCCGATCTGCATAAAAAAACTCCTTTCCCGCGCTGCTGATTTCTGCAATCAGTATGCCACGAAAAAGGAGTTTTTATGTATCATCCGCATTTCTGTTTTATGCTGCTACTGCCTCTTTTTCTTTCTTTGCTGCCTGGTATCCGATCGCGCAGATTGCGCCTACCAGAATCAGTCCGATGAGATCAGTCAGGCTGCCCGGTACTAAGAGGGTCAGTCCGCCAACGACGCAGAGAGTTCTCTCCCACCACTTCATATTGCGGAACACGAATCCGCTTAAACCAGCTGCCACACCAAAGATACCGATCAGGCTGGTGATGGTGATCATGATGACCTCCGGAATGGTGGTGTTGATGAACAGCATAGCCGGGTTCATAGCGATGATGTACGGCACGATGAACGCTGCGATGGCAAGACGGCTTGCGTTGAACGCGGTCTTCATCGGTCCGGCCTT
>CAKRRJ010000049.1 GCA_934394615.1 uncultured Lachnospiraceae bacterium | reverse complement strand
TGCGATGTTGGTGCAGACCTTGTTCAGGAAGTAACGGTCATGGGATACCACGATAACGGTATTCTCAAAGTTGATCAGGAACTCCTCCAGCCATGCGATCGCGTCGAGATCCAGATGGTTGGTCGGCTCGTCGAGAAGCAGGATGTCCGGGTTTCCGAACAGTGCCTGTGCCAGCAGGACTTTGACCTTTAACGCACCGGTTAAATCCTTCATGAGGCTGTAGTGATACTCGGTATCAACGCCCAGGCCATTTAACAGGTTGGCTGCGTCAGACTCAGCCTCCCAGCCGTTCATCTCTGCGAACTCGCCCTCTAACTCTGCTGCCTTGATTCCATCCTCATCGGAGAAATCCGGCTTCATGTAGATGGCATCTTTCTCTTTCATCACATCGTACAGGCGCTTGTTGCCCATGATCACGGTATCCAGTACGGTGTACTCGTCGTATTTAAAGTGGTCCTGCTGCAGGAAAGAAAGACGCTGGCCCTGGGTAATGACTACATCACCGTTGGTCGGCTCTAACTGTCCGGATAAGATTTTTAAGAAGGTAGACTTTCCGGCACCGTTTGCGCCGATGAGTCCATAACAGTTTCCCTCAGTAAATTTGATATTCACATCTTCAAATAATGCTTTTTTCCCTACTCGCAGGGTAACACCATTTGCACTAATCATTCTTTCTAACACCTTTCATAAAAAAGAGGGGCATAATTATGTCCCTCGTCTTTCGCATCATTTATATTTTACAGGAATTTCCGTATTTTGCAAGCGCTATTTCAGCGGTTTTCGCAGGAATTTAGCGGTTTTTCCACCGTTTTTCCTGCCACTGAACTGCTTTTCCACAAAATCGGCTGTTTCGTGCTGATTTTTGTGGGCAGAAGCCGCTCTATCGTTTCCATTCCACAATTGCTGAAAGCAATGCCCTCAGACTGAACTCCTCCCGTTTCACCAGTTCATCTTCTAAGAGTCCCCGGTTTTCATCGGAGTGCTCTACCTCTCTGGAGAAACAGTGCACCAGATCCACAATCTGCTCCTCCGGCAGTGCTTCCGCTGCCACTCTGCCCCGGATTCCGCTCGGAACCGCTGCCACGGATCCCACATGCTGTTTCTCCTGAAGCCACTCCGCCATCAGCATCTCCTCCACCAGGATCGCCGCCGCTACCGCCAGCTTCATCTTGCCGTATGGATTCTCGTTGTAAACAGCCCCGCAGAAGTAACCGAACACAAAGTAAACCATGATCTGCTCCCTAAGAAGCTCCATGCGTGTTCCGTTTGCCGTAAGGAAAGCACGGCGGTTCGCCTCGTACGCCTCTTTTCCGGCACCATAAAGAATTTCGTCCATACCGTCCCTGCGCTCCGGCCACGCAGGATCAAGAGGCTCCATCTTCTCAAAGACCGTGTAAAGCTCGCTGGCCGTCTCAAAACGGCTGTACTGTTCCAGATCTGCAGATGCCAGACGGCGGCAGAACCTCGCCACAGTGTCCCCGGCATGCCCCCTCCGGCTGGCATCACTCGCGGCATCGACAGTTCCGGTCCGGTCAGCATCGATTGCAGCAGCATCCGCTCCCTGCGCTGCCCTGCACATATTTCCAACAGAATACCGCTCCAGCAGTCCGTCCACTTCATACAGCTTCTCATCCCGTACCCTGCGCTGCAGATCATGGGCTAGAGCCAGGCACATTGCCATGCGAAGCTCACTGGACAGTCCGCGGTTTTCCAGGATCTCAAAGATCACATCCCGCGCTTCTCCAAGCTTCGTATACAAGAAGAAATCAAACTCTTCGTCCTCGCAGCTCTCCTCTTTGTCGTTCTCACTCGAAAGAAAGCGCACCGGCTCCTTCGTTCCCAGAATGATCCGTGCCGCCTCAATACAGGACAGGCACAGCGACACCTCCCGCACACCGTCAAACACCTCAATGTGGCGTGGATAAGTCTTACAGGTCCAGCACAGACTGTCTGGCCCCATGCCAGTGTACAGATCACAAAGGTTCTCATCATTTAAAAACGCGCACCGATGCTCCCGCTGCTTAAAACACTTCTGCTTCCAGTCCACCGACTCCTTCAGCCGCGCCTTCATTTCCCCCTTCGCATGGCGGTACTTTTCCAGCGACTTCGGATCGATCGTAATCGCCCACCCCGCACAGCAGGTATCCTCACATTCCGAAGCAATACACTGGAACTTTTTATAATAATGCGGATATGTATACAGCATACTCATCACTCCTAAATAAACACATATTCTCAACTTAACTCATTATAGCAATTTAACCAGCTAAATACAACAGGCCCGGAAAGCTGCTGAAACAGCTTTCCGGGCCTAAACCATTAACAATTTTTTATTACTTTAACATATCTCCATAGCGTCCCAGGAAGTTCTTCGTCCGCTCATTCTCAGACGCAAATACCTGTGCCGGGGTTCCTTCTTCAACAATGACTCCATCTGCCACGAAAATCACACGGTCGGAGATATCTCTCGCGAATGCCATCTCATGTGTTACGATTACCATGGCGATATGCAGGTCTGCCAGAGACTTGATAACCTTTAACACCTCACCGGTCAGCTCCGGATCCAGAGCGGAGGTTGGCTCATCAAAGAACAGAATCTTTGGATTTAAAGCAAGCGCGCGGGCGATTGCCACACGCTGGCACTGTCCGCCGGACAGCTGACACGGATACGCGTCTGCCTTGTCCGCCAGTCCCATCTTCTCCAGAAGCTCCATCGCCACCTTGCGGACCTCTTCCTTGTCGCGCTTCTGCACGGCAACCGGCGCATCCATCACATTGCGCAGCACCGAATAATGCGGGAACAGGTTAAAGTTCTGGAACACCAGTCCGTAATTCTGCTGAATCTTCTTTAACTCCGGCTTCGACGCGTAAACCGCATTGCCGTTTTCATCGTTCCACGCTGCCTTTTCGCCCAGATAAATCAGCTCGCCGCTGTCCATGGTCTCTAACATGGTCGCACAGCGCAGCAGTGTGGATTTACCAGAACCGGATGGTCCGATGATCGTAACAATCTCACCCTCTCCTACATGCAGAGAAATATCCTGAATGACCCCAAGGTCTCCAAATGATTTTTTCACATGATTCATTTCCAGTAAGTTCATGATATTCCTCCGGTTTTATTCATAATAGGAAAGTTTCTTCTCGATCCATTCCATAGCCACAGCCACCACAAGGTTGAAGATGTAATAAAATACACCGGCTGCCACGAACGGGATCATGCTGGTCTGGGAAGATGCCAGCGCTTTCGCGATAGCAAACATCTCCAGAACACTGATGGTGAACGCAAGGGATGTGTCCTTGACCAGGGTAATAACTTCATTGGTCACAGACGGTAAAATCCGCTTGATCACCTGCGGCAGGATAATGCGGAAAAAGGTCTGGCTGCGGCTGTAGCCGAGAAGCTTTGCCGCCTCATACTGTCCGTTTGGCATGGACTGAATGCCGCTGCGGTAGATCTCCGCAAAATATGCCGCATAGTTGATCACAAATCCGATCATAGCCGCGATCAGGCGGTAATTGTTGCTCTTGATTTTGATGCCAAACAGGTAATACGGTCCGAAATAGACTACCATCAGCTGCAGCATCAGTGGGGTTCCGCGCATGATGGAAATGTAAGTCTTAATGATTCCCTGCAGCACCTTATTCTTCGACATTCTGCCGAGCGCGATCAGAAGACCAAGGGGCAGGGAAAATACCAGCGTCACCACAAAGATTTCTGTGCTGACCAGCATTCCTCCCGCTAATTGTGATATCATTGTATTAACCTGCATAACTTCTGCTCCTTCGTCTTCTGATTCATTGAAATTATTTTCCGATGGTGGTTACATCACGGCCAAACCATTTCTCAGAAATCTCTGCCATGGTACCGTCTGCTGCCATATCGTCCAGGGCACCCTGAACCTTATCTCTTAACTCTTCATTGCCTTTCTTAAAGCCGATGCCGTACTCCTCGGAGGAAAGGGTCTCATCGAGGATCACGTACTTGTCAGACTCACCTCTCTGCTCAATCTGGTAACCTGCTACGATAACATCCATTGCGATGGCATCGACAGCGCCCATCTCCAGATCCATGAATGCGGTGTTGTAATCCGGAGTAGTCTGAAGAGTACCAAACGTAGCGGTAAGATCTGCGTTATCTTTTAAAGCAGCCTCAGCGGAAGAATCGGTCTGAACCTCAACAACCTTGCCAGCCAGATCATCCAGGCTTGCAATGCCGGAATCTGCTGCTACTACGAATACCTGGCTGTTGTCCATGTACGGGGTGCTCCAGGTGTAATCATCTTCACGGCCGTTCATGGTGAAGCCGTTCCAGATACAGTCGATCGTGCCAGAGCTTAACTCCATATCTTTTGCGTCCCATGCGATCGGCTGCGGAACAAACTCAAGACCCAGTCTGTCGGCAACTTCCTGTGCCAGCTCTAAGTCAAAACCAGTATACTCACCAGTTGTGCTGTCTAAAAAGCCCATCGGCGGGAAATCCTGGTCAAAACCAACGGTGAAAGTACCGCCAAGCTCACCAGCCTCATCGGCTGCCTCTGCGGTAGTTTCCTCGGCAGTGGTCTCCTCAGCGGAAGTCTCTGCCTCACTTGCTGCTGCGGTGGTCTCTGCCGGCTTGCTGCCGCCGCACGCGGTCATGGACACGACCATCATACCTGCCATTGCTGCGCTTAACATTCTCTTTCTCATAATATTTTCCTCCTCTTGTGCGGTCTGGCTGCTGCGGTTCACTCCAATTTCCGCAACACCTCTTTGTACACGTACCGCGAACACGTTATCATGGTAGCATACTAAAGTATTTCTGTCTACCCTTTTTTTCTAAAATGATGATTCTCTATCCATAAACACCTGTTTTTACGCATACTTTCTTACCTTGCATAACCTTGCGCTGCTTCTTCCAACAGTTCCTTTTCTGTTGCCCATCGCAGCAAATCTGCGTTTTTCCGGTTCCCACTTCCGAACATTTCTACACAGCAGATCACCGTCCTACAGGACTTCATCACCCTGAGCGCCTCTTCATATGTCTCTTCCTGTATCACTTCATACGGACGTTCCGAAATAACCTGAACCGCCAGAGCCTTCGCTACCGGATAATCCAGATCATTCTCATGCAGGATTCCTGCCGCAAATGGAATTCCCTGCCTCTGCAGTTTCCGGTAAACCGGGATTCCACTCCCATTCCCGCCAATCACAAATACCTCCGGCTGTCCTTCCACTGGCGGAAGTTCCACCGATCCATACTCCGCGCAGTAACTTCCACCGGGGATTCCAAACAGCTCCTCCATACAGGTCTCTGTGAAGATTTCCTCCGGCGTTCCGCACTTCCAGATTTTATTTTCTCCCACGCACACAATATAATCCGACACTTTCTGCGCCAGATCCAGCTCATGCATGGACATCAGCACCGCAACCTTTTTCTCCCGCACCAGTGTCTTTAATATCGTGAGGAGTTCCATTTTATGGCGGATATCCAGAAACGAAGTTGGCTCATCCATAAGAATGATCTGCGGCTGCTGGCAGATTGCCCTGGCAAGCAGAATCCTCTGTCTCTGGCCATCACTGATCTGTGCGAAATCCCGCTCGGCCAGTTCCTCCGCATGCACAAGGCGCAGCGCATCCAGGACGATGTTCCGGTCCAGCTCCGACAAGGTTCCAAAATGCCCGGTATGCGGATAACGTCCCATGGCTGCCACATCAAAACAGGTCATAAGCTCCGGACGCGTCCGTTCCGTCATCATCACCGCCATCCGGCGGGCAATCTCCTTTTGTGCCCACTGTTCCATGGAGCGGCCATCCAGGCTGACCACGCCGCCCACCGGCTTCAACTGTCCGGCAATACTCTTTAAGATTGTGGACTTGCCTGCTCCATTCGGGCCGATCAGTGTCACGATCTCTCCCCGCGCAACATGAATGCTGATTTCGCGGATCCAGGCTTTTCCCTCATAACCTGCCGCAAGATCTTCTGTACTCAGGTATGTTTCTTCTTGTCTCACCGTTTCTATCTCCTTTCCTGCCTGCAGCAGTCACTCCGCTTGCTCTTCCTGCCAACAGCATTTCCCATGCATTTTCCTTTAGATTCCCGGGAACTGAAATACGCCAGGCGCTGTCCGGCCTCCCGGATCCGCGCACTGGCGCAATCGTTATAAAGAATTAAGTAAAAAGGATTATAACACACTTTATGCAGAAAAAGGATACGAATCAAAAATATTTTCCAACTGCCGGGCAGCGAGCAGGTTCCTGTTCACGCGTTGCGCAAACAGCAACGGATTTTGCCGATGCTTTGCATTCCAAATCGGCAAAATCTGCTGCCACCACTGTATCATACGGCATTTTCAGTTCAGAAAATGCCTACCCGCGTACAGTAACGCGAACAAACACCTACTGTTCTTTGCTTCTGCCCGTATAAATCCAGGCAGCGAAAGCCACCGTTGCCGGAACACTTAAAACAATGCCAAAACTTCCGGAAAGTCCCTGCATCAGGGCAATGCCGATATTATTGGAATTGATGATCTGAAGATACGGAAGATGATAGGCATAGTCCATAAGCAGCATAGAAGTACTGCTTCCCGCAAACGCAAGGATCAGGGTATTGGAATCCGTTCCCATCATATCACGGCCCACGCGCATTCCCGCCCTGATTAACTGCATACGCGTAATTGCCGGATTCTGATCATAGATTTCCTTCATGGCACTGGAAATCGACATGGCCACATCCATGACCGCGCCCAGGGTACTGATCAGCAGACCGGAAAATAAAAGGCCGCCTACCTGAATGTTGTTAGTCTCATAAAGGGTAAGAAGACTTTCTATATCGGATACATTCCAGCCCGTAATCCCGGACATTTTTGAAAACACCGTAGCCGTAATACCGGCAATGAGAACGCCTGCGATGGTTCCCAGAACGGCGCAGACCGTTTTTTCAGAAGCGCCGCCAATGAGATACATGGTTACCACCGTTGTAATAACGCACAAAAATACCGCGGTCCAGAATGGAGAATATCCCATATAAACTACCGGAAGATAAATCAGAATGATAGCTCCGAAGGTAAAGATCAGTCCCAGAGCGCCTTTTACGCCCTGCATCCCGCCTACCAGACACAAAGCCAGCAGGTAAAGCACCACAAACCCGATCACGACTTCCTTCCGGTCCATGGAATACACGCTTGTGATCACGGAATCGCCCGCAACGCTCTGAAGAACCACTACCCGCATACCCACGGTACAGGCTGCTCCGAAAAGATAGCCTGCGCTGCTGGTTGTTGTCAGTTCCTGGCCCTTTTTCACGCCGCTGGTCATCTTCACAATCACCGTCTGCTGTCCCACGCGCATTCCGTCTTCCTGGATATTGTCCTCCAGAATACGGACTACTTTTCCCGTTTCAAAGGTCTGCCCGGTACGGTTGATGAGCTGCGTTTTATTGACCTGATTCAATTTTCCCACAGCCAGTGCCATAATCAGCATTATGATCGTCATGACCGCATATTTTTTTACCTGCTTTTTTAATGCCTGATTCATTCTGATACCCCGTTTATCGAAAATAATGTCCCACAAAAGCTGTGTCTGTCGCTTCTGCGGGACAAAGTTTCTTAATTTTACCTATCTGCCTACAGTCTTATGAATGGTAAAGGTCTGGTCGATATTCTCTACTTTGCCTTCATCGGTAATCTGATAGGTGGTGATCTTGAAATCATCCTTGCTCATATCAATTACAGAATAGCTCGGCAGCCAGTTCTGGCTTCTTACCTCAATGTAATCCTGCTGGGAGTTAATCAGCTCATAATACTTGGAGCCGGATGCAGAGTTTGCTGTCATGTAAAGGGTTCCCTTCGGGTTGGTCACAACAGACTTTCCGGAACTCTCAATGGTATAGCACTTGTTATCTGCAGTAAATCCATTCTTTGCATCCACAGCTGCGGTATCTGTTTCATCCAGATTTAAGGTAATACTGTCACCGGTATTTCTGTTGTATGCATGATCCCAGTCGTAATCCAGACCGGTCTCATCCAGTCTGAACTCGTAAGCGCCATGAGTTTTTCCATCTCCGTAAAGGATTTTAGAACGGCTGTAAGTATGATCGTGTCCCTGAAGAACGACGTCGATATCGTATTTGTCAAAAACCGGTGTCAGCTGGGTACGAAGGATCATACCGTCTGTGTCAGAGTGATCCAGTCCGGAACCGTAAATATCCTGATGGATGGTTACGATTCTCCATTTCGTATCCGGGAAGTTTGCCACTGCCTTCTGAATGGACTGCTCATGTTCTGCTACATTGTAGTTGTTGGTATTTAATACAATGAAGAGCCCCGGGCCATAGCTGTAATAGTAATCTCCGCCTGCTTCGGTCATGCCCAGATTGGTCGGATTCGGGTTATTGAAATGGTAGCTGTAGTCTTTATTTAAGGAATCATGGTTGCCGATGGTGGTGGCTACCGGAAGTCCCTTCAAAGCGCTTGCAGAAAGATATGCCGCATACTCTTCTTCCTTCGGTTTGCCGGTCTTGTTGACCTGGTCACCTGCTGAGATCACAAAGTTCAGATCCGGATTCTGCTCCAGGGCTTTATCCAGGGTACGGTCCCAGGCAAATCCATCGTTGCGGGCTGCGGTATTGGCTGCGCCGGAATCTGCGCTTAATTTTCCCTCGCCCTGCGGCTGTCCCTTGGAAGCGCCCACCTGCGGGTCACCTACGTACAGAATCTTTACATTTTCAAAGCTGCCAGTCTTATAAACCTGTGCCGGGGTTCTGACTCCGCTTTTCTCCACGGAATAATAATAGGTGGTGTTCTCCTGCAGGCCGTCTACGGTTACATAGTTATAACAGTAGGTTTTTCCGCCCGTAAGAGACGGATCCACACCGTTTGCAGCTCCGTTCCATGCCTGAAGATTGTCCTTGTCTGTTCCAAAATAAACCACCGGAGTCGGAGCATTGCCCTCACTGTACCAGGCAAAATTCAGTTCCGAAGCAGCGCCGCCCGGAGTTAACGATACGTTGGTAAAGTCAGACGCTGTCTGGTTCCAGTCTGCCACCCACTGCTGCCACTCCTCAGATCCGCCGGTTGCGGAAGAGTCATTGTAATGAACGGTAGAAGCCCATACATGCTGACCACCGATCATAAGTACGCCTGCCAAAAGTCCTGCTGCAATGTTTCTTTTTCTCATTTCCATACCCTTTCCGTGTTTCACACTCAACTTCCTGTTTTTTCTATTTCTATAAATCATGACTTGAGTATAAAAAGGCTATGTAAAATCTACCGACATAGAACTGTATAAAATATGTATGTTTTCTGTTAAATCTGCACGAAGGATGCCACCTCTGCCTCCGTTCCCCGTTCTGTTCTATTTCCTGCTCCTGCCGCGTATCATGATCCCGATCACTACCGGCGCTCCAAACACAGCTGTCACCGAACTGATAGAAAGCTCTGTCGGCGCAAACAGGGTCCGGGCAATCAGATCACTGAACAGGCAGAATACCGCACCGCCAAGAAAACATCCCGGAATCACAACAATCGGTTTTACCGTTCCAAAAAGCCGCTTTACAAGCTGGGGAACCGCGATCCCCACAAAAGAAACCGGTCCTGCAAATGCCGTCACACTGGCAGACAAAATACTCGACAAAAGAATCAGCTCTGCCCGGAACCGTTTTTCATTCACACCGAGGCTTCTTGCATATTCCTCGCCCAGCTGGTACGCACTGATCGGCTTTGCCATGCAGAATGCCAGCGCGGACACCGGAAGGATGACCGCGGCCATCACCCGCACCTGATCCCAGGTCGTGCCGGAAAAACTTCCCATGGACCAGTTATGAAGATTCACGATATTGGCATCATCCGCAAACGTCACTACAAAATCTGTGACCGCAGAACAGATATAGCTGATCATAACACCGCAGACCACTAACACCGACATCTGTTTTACGCGCTTTGCGATTACCAGAACAAATCCCATGGAAATAAGGGAACCCGCAAATGCTGCCACGATCATGGACGCCGAACCAAAGAACATGCCTTTTCCCAGAAACAGAATCATAACCAGCGCCACCGTAAGCTTTGCTCCCGACGAAATACCAAGCACAAACGGCCCTGCGATCGGATTCGCAAAAAAGGTCTGAAGCAAAAAACCTGACACGGAAAGTGCCCCGCCAAGCAGTGCCGCCGCAAGAAGGCGCGGCAGGCGGATATCCCACAGAATATGAAACGCCGTGCTTTCCCGGTCTGCCCCGGACAGAATTGCCTGCATATCCTGGAAGGAAAGTGACACACTTCCCATACTGAAGCTGACTGCTGCCAGAACTGCCAGCAGACAGATCAGCAATAAAAAAGCCATCTGGCAGCGCACTGTTCGGTTTTTCATATTTTCTCTCCTTCCGTTCTCCCTGTATTTTCCTCTTGCTCTCCCCTGCGGTTTCACAGCCTTACATCCAGTTACACTGCAACTCCAACCTTACCGCAGCCGGTGCAGATAATGAAGCTCACTTTCATCCGGCGCGTCTTCCGAAAGCACTTCGTGAATATCCAGAATCATATCACCGAGTCCCATGGTCTCCTGGAACATATTTTTTCCAGTGCACCAGACATTACCCTCTTTCACTGCCTTAAAATCTGCCAGAAGCGGGCTCTTCTGCAAAAGTTCTGCGAGCGTCTGAAGCTCTCCGTCTATGGTACTGTTGTAAATGAGGCAGTCCGCATCCTTTGCCTCTGCATAGAACGTTTCCATCTGCATGTTCATGGTAGAAAGCGCATTCTCATCTGTGGCAGCCGTCTGCGGAACATAACTCCCACCCGCAAGTTCGATCATCTTTGCAACATAGTCACCTGGCTTTCTCACATTCACCGCTCCATTGGAAGTGATATAGAAAAATGCCACAGTCTTTCCGGTCGGCTGCTCCGCCAGAACAACATCCAGCTGCTGCGCCTGCTCCTGAAAAAGCTGCTCTGCCTTTTCTTCCTCATCAAACAACACACCATACAGACGGATCCACTCCATTCTTCCAAGCGGATGCGCCTCGTAGCTGGAACGCTCCACAAACACCGGAATCTTTAACTGTTCCAGCTGCGCCTTCACATCCGGCACATGGTAGATCATAGTAGATTCCAGTGCCAGGTCACAGCCAGAAGAAAGAATCTGCTCATAATCCGGCGCGCTGTATTTTCCCGCGTAAGCGAGGGTTCCGTCTTCCATAGCCTGCTTCGCCGCATCCACATACCAGCCGGACTCCTTTGTTCCGGACAAGGTAATGCGGTCCACACGTCCCAGTGCCGCGATCAGGTCCATCGCTGATGTAGCCGCCAGATAGACATGATCCAGCGGCTTCCGCAAAACTGTAATCGATGCCGGAAGCCCATCCGGGACTGCTGCGCCCTCCGGAACTGCCAGATAGGTGCTGTTATCCTGCACCTGGATCAGATCATAGCCGCCGTCATAATAGTCCACCGAAAACTGTTTCGCGTAAGAAAGCTCCATGCTGTGCTCCGGCTTCATATCGCTCCAGACTGGAGCAGATGCCGCCCCGGCTTCCGCGTCCTGCACAGCCGTCTCATCCTGGCTCAATCTGGTATTATGCGCAGATGCCGCACCTCGCCCGCCGCAGGCTGAAATTCCCGCTGCAATCAGCACTGCCAGCACACCTGTTAATCCCCTGCGCAGCCGCCTTATATTTCCACGTTTTCTCATATCTGTCCTCATTCATGTGTTATGCAAACGATTGCCTCATTCTGCCTGGATGCTCGCAGAATCAAACTGCAGGGTATAATCAATCTCATGCGGCGTGCTCATGGCTGTGGTGTCTGCTGCCACTGCCATTTTCCGGTCAAACACAGTAACCGGGATCTCAAATGCAGAATTTCCATCCGTGTTCACTGGCAGGAATTTTTCTTCCCCTACCCGCATGTAATCGTAGTTCGGGCTGCTCCACACAACGGTTGCGACTGCCTTGTGTTCTTTTACGGTAAGTTTTGCCGGTGATTCCACGGTCACTCTGCCGGATCCGCCCTCCATGGAGACCTCCACAGTATAGGTACCATCTTCCAGTCCCAGGCTTTCCGCCGTCACCTGCGCTGCATCGCTAAGCGCATCTGACGGAAGGGAATCCGCCCGGAATACCAGTACACGGTCATACCATTTTTCTTTCTTTTTGCTGAACGCAGCGCAGTCCAGTTCTTTGTCCAGCGCCTCCACCGGAACCGTAAAATGATGGCTTCCATCCGCAGTTTCCTCAAACGGAATCATCCCGTCTTCAGATGCTTTCGCAGCTTCTTCCCCGGTTCCCATATACAGCTTTAAGTAGCCGGTACCGCCCATCTTCATATCAGCTGTCATTACGCCGTCCTTTACGGTCAGCTCACATTCCTCGATCTTAAACATACTGGAGCTGGAATCCACCTGAATCTGGTACACGCCATCTTTTAACTCTGATGCAGAAACCGGAGTCATTCCCTCAGTTCCAACGCTCTGCTGCTCCGCAGTTTCCTCCGCCGCAGCTACCTCGGTATCCGCGTCCTTCTTCGCATCTGCGCCATCCTGCTGCGCGTCCTGCTTATCTGTTGCATCCGCATTTTCAGACTCTTCCGATACAACAACCGGCTTTCCGCCCTGTGCAGGAAGTGTCTCTGCCTGATTCTTTCCACCGCAGCCTGCTGCCAGAACACTGCTTAAGCACACTGCTGCCATAATTCCATATACATGTTTTCTCATCGTTTTCTTCCCTATGAAAACGGGCGGCCGGAATTCCATCCGCCGCCCGTTGTTTCTGTCTTATTTTTTATATTTCTGCGTTTTACAATGAATCGTTTTAGTTCAGGCTGTCGATTGCTGCCTGTGCGTGCTCAACGAACAGTTTCTGAATCGGCTCTAACTCGCCTAAACCGCGTACCAGACAAGTTACATCATAACCCTCTTTCTCGAACTCGGTCTTCCAGGAACCATCCTCAGCGCCTGCCATATCGTTGTTTGCATGGTCACCTGCAACGATCATAAGCGGCTCAAGAACAACCTTCTTATAATCGCCTTCTTTCACCTTTGCGATTACATCTTCCAGGCTCGGCTCTGCCTCTACAGTACCTACATAATAGTTCTCATAACCCTCAGATGCCAGCATATCCTGCATCTTTGCGTAAACAGCGTTGGAATCCGCCTCAGTACCGTGACCCATGAAGCAGATTGCAGTCTCACCGTCATCGTACTCTGCAGTTGCGTCGGTAATCGCCTTGATCACTGCCTTAAAGTCATCGTCGCTGGTTAACAGCGGCTCGCCAATAACTACTTTCTCAAAGGCATCTGAATACTGTGCCACTTCGTCTACCAGATCGGTGTACTCCAGACCGTTCATCAGGTGGGTCGGCTGGATCACCAGGGTCTTTACTTCATTATCCACTGCGCGCTTTAATGCCTCGCCTACGTTATCGATTACCGCGCCGTCTCTGGATTTCACATGGTCAATGATGATCTGGCTGGTGAAACCTCTTCTTACGGAATAATCCGGGAATGCTTCTTCCATTGCGTTCTCAATTGCGCCGATGGTCATGCGGCGGTTGTCATTGTAGCTGGTTCCGAAGCTCACTACTAAAAGCTCCTGATCCCCGATCTCATCCTGATTTCTTGTGTTGTCCATAGATGCGTCTCCAGTATCGTAATTCTCTTCGTCTTCTTCCTCTGCCTCAGTTGCTTCTGCCTCGGCTTCGGTCGTTTCCTCTGCAGCCTCAGTGGTTGTCTCCTCTGCTGTGGTTGCCTCGGTCTTCTCTGCCTTTCCCGCACAGCCTGCCATCATCGCAGCAGAAAGCGCAGTCACTGCAAATAACGCTGTCAGTGTTCTTTTCTTCATGATACGTCCTCCTCTAAAATGGTATGGTATAAAACCACCCGTACTGACACTATCGATTTTGGAATACCGGGAACATACCACGAACGATGGATGCAGAAAAAGCAGAAAAATTCTTCTGAAACTCATACGGCACGACCAAGTCCTCGTGGTCTGGAATGCTCCTGTACCAACAGCAGGCAGGTTTCCTGGCTTACAGTTCCACGCGCCGAATCGCCTTCCCAGTCTCCAAAAACCAGTGGCTGCCCTGCCTTTCCGGCAAGTACATGATCCGGTGCTCCCTGCTTACAGTGACGAGATCGTGCAGGATTTTCACCTGCTTCCCTTTTACCCGAAATCCGCTTACACGCAGACTCCGGCACCTGCTGTCCTATTTTCGATATGCGTCCATCATACCATCCGCCAATAGAAAAGGCAATGAAAACCGCATGTTTCTTTTATTTCGCCAGCTTTCGGATATACGGAATCACCATGGCTGCTGCCACCGCCAGCGATATAACTTCCGCAACCGGGGTCGCCCACGCGACTCCACGAATGCCAAACACATGATTGAACAGGATCATAAACGGCACATCCACGGTACCCTTTCGCAGCATGGAAAGGATGATCGGCTGACGTTTCTTTCCGGTTGCCTGAAAGACAGTGAGCGCAAAAAACGTCATCGTCGTCATAGGGCTTGCCGAACAGATAATACGTAAGAACCGGCAGCCATACGCCACCGTCTCGCTGTTGTTGATGAACAGTCTGCTCACCGAAGCTGCCTGTGTATACAGCAATACCGCGATTGCCAGCGCCACACCAAGGCTGAATACGAACAAGGTGCGGATTGCATCCTGCATGCGCTTTTTATTTCCGGAAGTAAAGTTGTATCCAATCAGAGGAAGCGTGCCCTGGGTAATGCCCTGTCCCACAGCAAATGCCAGCATATTGAGCTTTTTGGCAATTCCCATTCCTGCTACCGCCACATTGGAATATCCCGCAATAATATGGTTAAGGACGGTGTTGGAAACCGTTCCCATCATGGAGATGAGAAAGCTTGGCAGGCCCACACTGATGACTTCCGCCGGGATATGATCCCCCAGCGTAAATTTCTTAGGTGAGAGTGTCAGCACACTCGCGCTGCGGATTTTCCAGATAAAGGTAAGGAAATAAACCATGGCCGTCGTGTTGGAGATTAAAGTTGCCACGGCTGCACCGGTGATCTGCAAATGCAGTCCGTAGATGAAAATGGGGTCCAGCACCATATTTAAAATACCGCCAAATGCCACGCCAAAACTTGCCTGCCTGGAATACCCTTCCGCGCGAATGAGATGTGCCAGTGCCGGATTCATAACCGTTGGCAGCGCACCAAGCCCGATCGTCCAGAACAGATAGGATGATGCCATGTTATAAGTCTCTTCATTAGCTCCAAGCACCGGCATCAGAACCGGACGGCCAATCAGTACCAGCACACCATAAAGGATTGCCGCCGCAGCCGCTGTCCAGATGCAGAACGCGCTGCAGCGCGACGCTTTCTCCCGCTCCTCTCCGCCGAGGAACCTGGAAATGAGGCTCGCCCCTCCCACACCAAATAAGTTGGAAAGTGCTGTCATAAACATAAATAACGGCATGGCAAGCGTTGCTGCCGCTACCTGCTTCGGGTCACCCAGCTGACCGATAAAGAAGGTATCTGCCATATTGTAGATAATGGTGATGATCTGGCTCACCACCGTTGGGACTGCCAGCGTCAGAATGGCCTGCGCCACCGGCATGCTCCGAAAAAGTTCCTCATTCTTTTTACTTTTCCCCATCACAGAAACACCTCGCTTCCCCCTGTTTTACACTGTCAATAAAACTCTGCACCGCAAACTGAAAGCTCTTCTCCACATCTGTCGGATAATGCGAAAAAAATCCCTCATCTTCCTGGGACACAAACCCGTGCACAATGGCTCGAAACAGCCTCCGGTAATGAATGTTTTCCTCTTCCCGCAAATGAAATTCCGCAAGCATTTTTTTCAACGGATCGGTCAACCTTACCGCCGCGTCATCCAACACCCGGTTATCCTTCGCCGCTGTATTCATAATAAGCCAGTAAAGCTCCCGGTGCTCCTTCGCAAAACAGCGGTAAGTCTCAGCAAGGATCCGCACCGCGTCCTCCCCGCATTTTCCCTCAATGGCCTGCATCTCCGCATCCTCCTGCAGCCGCAGACCATAACGGCAGACCTCCACAAGCAGCGCATCCATGTTATCCACATGATTGTAAAGAGATGCCGTCTTTATACCCAAAGAATCCGCAAGAATCCTCATGGAAAAAGCTTCCCGCCCCTGCTGCTCAATCAGCTCGGCTGCCGCCTTTATCACAGCATCCGGATTCAATCCTTTATGAGCCACATATTTTCCTCCTCCCATAAAACTAATGCTATTAGTTTTATTTTAAGCGAATGGCATTCGTTTTGTCAAGATATTATCAATATTCCTCTTGTGTTTCACATTTCCACAAAACCTTTTCCTCAACGCGCAAAAACGCCCCGGACGTTTTTAATCACGTCCGGGGCGTTCCCCATTTCTATCTTATTTTATTTTCCGTAGTAAGCTCTTAAGTACATCTCTTTGATCTCACTCATGAGCGGATATCTCGGGTTTGCGCCGGTGCACTGGTCATCGAATGCCTGCTCTACCATAGCGTCCAGGGTATCCAGGAAGTACTTCTCATCTACGCCGTACTCAGCGATGGTCTTCTTCACGCCAACTGCTGCTTTCAGTTCCTCGATCTTATCGATGAGTTTCTTTACAGCCTCTTCATCGGTCTTTGCCTGAATGCCTACGAAGCGTGCACATTCTGCGTAGCGGGCCATGGTGTGCGGATACTGGTACTGGGAGAAGGTTCCCATCTTTCTCGGACACTCAGCAGCATTGTACTCTACTACCATGGAGATCAGCAGCGCGTTTGCGATGCCGTGCGGCAGGTGATGGAATGCGCCAAGCTTATGTGCCATGGAGTGACAGACACCTAAGAATGCGTTTGCGAATGCCATACCAGCCATGCAGGAAGCGTCCGCCATCTTACTTCTTGCCTCTACGTTATTGCCGTCATTGTATGCGGTCGGCAGATACTCAAATACGTTCTTCATTGCCTTTAACGCAAGGCCGTCGGTGTAGTCGGTTGCCATTACAGAAGCGTATGCCTCCAGTGCGTGGGTCAGAACATCGACACCGGATGCGCTGGTTAAGCCCTTCGGCTGGCTCATCATGTTATCGGTATCTACAATTGCCATGTTCGGAAGCAGCTGGTAATCTGCTAACGGGTACTTCACGCCAGTCTCCTGATCGGTAATAACCGCGAACGGGGTTACCTCAGAACCGGTACCGGAGGAAGTCGGGATTGCTACGAAGTAAGCTTTCTCACCCATCTTCGGGAAGGTGTAGACACGCTTGCGGATATCGATGAAGCGCATTGCCATGCTCTGGAAATCTACTTCCGGATGCTCATACATTACCCACATGATCTTGCCTGCGTCCATTGCGGAACCACCGCCCAGCGCGATGATGACATCCGGCTGGAACGCGGTCATAGCCTTTGCGCCCTCAATGGCATTTGCCAGAGTCGGATCCGGCTGTACGTTGGAGAAGCACTGATATACAATGCCCATCTCGTCAAGTTTATCGGTAATCGGTTTTGTATAGCCATTCATGTACAGGAAGGAGTCGGTTACGATGAACGCTCTCTTCTTGCCCATGACATCTTTCAGCTCACTTAAAGCTACCGGCATGCAGCCTTTCTTGAAATATACCTTCTCCGGTGCGCGGAACCACAGCATGTTTTCTCTCCTCTCAGCAACAGTCTTAATGTTCAGCAGGTGTTTCACGCCTACGTTCTCAGAAACAGAGTTGCCGCCCCAGGAGCCGCATCCCAGTGTCAGGGACGGAAGCAGCTTGAAGTT
>CAKRRJ010000048.1 GCA_934394615.1 uncultured Lachnospiraceae bacterium | reverse complement strand
ATGGGAAAACAGCTCAGGCAATGGGGGAAGATGATAAAACGGTAAGAGTTGGTTATTTTCCGTCCTCAAATTTTCAGGAAGGCAGTTCAGGGGAACACAAGCAGGGAGCAGGCTACGAGTATCTCCAGAAAATTTCTTATATAACCGGCTGGAAATATGAATATGTCTACGGCTCGTTCAAAGAGTGCCTGGATATGCTGGCCAATGGAGAAATTGATTTACTCGGAAATGTCAGTTATACGCAGGAAAGGGCAGAAGCGATCGCTTTTTCTGATTATGCGGAGGGGGTAGAACGCTACGGGATCTATACCAGGGAAGATCATGTGAATCTTACGGATGGAGACTTAAAGCAGCTGGATGGCTGCCGTATCGGCGTTGCGGATGGAAGCTATCAGAAAGAACTTCTGGAACAATGGCTGGACAGCAATCAGCTTCATGCAGAGGTTGTTGTCTGTAAAGGCTATGATGAATACATGGAAAAGCTGGATGCAGATGAACTGGAGGCGCTGGTGATTCCTGCCCTGGCGGTCGACAGTGATTTTATTGCCATTGCTAATATCGGTGTAAGTGACTGCTATTTCGGTGTATCAAAATCCCGGCCGGATCTGTTAAAGGAATTAAATTCTGCCCTGGAAGAAATCAACAATACAGAAACGGACTACGGCAGCAAGCTGTATGCCCATTATGAAG
This sequence comes from uncultured Lachnospiraceae bacterium, assembly GCA_934394615.1. Lineage (GTDB taxonomy): Bacteria > Bacillota > Clostridia > Lachnospirales > Lachnospiraceae > Brotaphodocola. Next base: position 17,314 of record CAKRRJ010000048.1, on the reverse strand, counting down.
GAAAAGCGGCCATAAATTATGCACTCAATAAGGAAGAAAAACAATGGCTGGCTGCCCATGAAAATACCATACGTGTGGGATATCTAAAGGATAATCTTCCTTTTTGCGGTGAAGAAGATGGTAAGCTGACAGGAATTCTCGGAACCGTTCTGGAGACTGTTCAGAAAAAATATGAAATCACGATCAAGGTAGTTCCCTGTTCCACGGGCATACAGATGAATGAGGCCTTGCAGGCTGGTGAAATTGATATTGCCGGTCCGATCATTCAGGATTTTTATACGCAGGAACAGTTTCAGGTAGTTTTGACGGATAAAATCTTTGATATTACACCGGTAGTTATTTACAAAGGAAATGACTACAGCAGCAGTCTCTCCGCGATGGCAGCGACAGAGACCTCACTGTATTCAGAATTGATGGTGTCCCTTCTTTTTCCGGACGCCGAGATCAAACAATATGATACACAGGAAGAATGCCTGGAGGCAGTGGCAAATGGAAAAGTGGGAGCAACTGTCATTCCATCTTCCAAAATTAATCTTCTGAATGAAAGTCCGCTGACGAAAAGTCTGTCATTTGCAGAGATGGCAAAACGCCAGGAATTAGTGATGTTTACGACGAGAGGAAACAGAAGAGCAGCCACCATTATCAATAAAGCCATCGATCAGTCCTCCGATATTCTAAATGGCGTTGTCCTTGCACAGAATTCTGTTTCAGAAAAGAAAATGACTCTGCAGGATGTCCTTGCAGAGTATGCCGGTTTAGCCATCGGAGTTTCCTTTGCGATTATTTTTGTACTTCTTCTTCTGATTTATTCGCTTTTGGCAAGCAGGAAAAAACAGATGGAAGCGTTGAAGGAAGCACAGAATGCAAATGCGGCGAATATTGCGAAAACGACATTCCTGAATCACATGTCTCATGACATCCGGACACCGATGAATGCGATTGTCGGATTTACCGATATTGCTATGAAATTGAAACCGGACAGGGAAGTGGAGAATTATCTGAAAAAGATCAGGCAGAGTTCAGAATATCTGATGACCCTGATCAACGATGTGCTGGATATCAGCCGCATTGAAAGCGGTAAACTGGAATATAAACCAGTGCCGGTGGATCTTGGGGATATGGTCAATACGGTTTTGTCGATTGTGAGAGGGTATATGGAAAACCGCGACCTTATTTTTACTGTTTCAACAGAAAAACTTAAAAATCCTTATGTGATGGCAGATGAACTCAGGATCAGGGAGGTATTGCTCAACATTATCAGCAATGCAGTCAAATTTACAAAAGATGGAGGTACGATTTCATTTGCCGCAGAAAGCCGTCCGGGCAAAGATGATCAGCATATCATTGTGTGCTTTCGCATATCAGATACCGGAATTGGTATGAGCGAGGAGTTCCGGACCAGAATATTTGATGAGTTCAGTCAGGAAAATAATGGAGCAAGAACCAGTTATAAGGGAACCGGACTGGGGATGGCAATTACCAAACGGTATGTAGATCTTATGGGTGGAAAAATTGAGGTCAGCAGCAGACAGGGCGTTGGCTCAACATTTACTGTTGAAATTCCTTTGCTTATCGCAGAGCGTATACCATCCGGAAGGGAAGACAAGCCAAAGAACGAGATCGATCTGTACGGCCTGCATGTCCTTTTGGCAGAGGACAATGATTTAAATGCAGAGATAGCAGTAACTCTGTTGGAAGAAAAAGGGATGATCGTAACCAGGGCTGCTGATGGAAAATCTGCGTTGACGCAGTTTTGCAATGCAGCCCCGGGGACCTTTGATCTGATCTTAATGGATATCATGATGCCGGAAATGAACGGATATGAGACAACAAAAGCCATAAGGAATATGCCGGACCGCCCGGATGGAAAGCGGATTCCCATTATTGCAATGACAGCGAATGCATTTGCAGAGGACATACAGACAGCTTTGGACGCCGGGATGGATGGTCATGTGGCAAAGCCGGTCAATATGGATGTTTTACTGTCTGTTATCACAAAATGCATAAAACGATGAAGAACTAAATATGTAAAAGCCGGCAGGTTTAGAGATGGACAGATGCCTGGCACGGAAAGAAAAGCAGAGCCATTTTATCCGGAAAATTTATCACTGTAACGGATCTGCATATCCTCCCAGTCCATGAACAATACATAAAACACTCTTCCATATTGCCGGCTTTCTACAATTCTTCCATGATCGAGTACAGAAAGGTAAGTTCCGTCAGCCCTTCGAAGATGAAAGTGAATATAGTCATTTTCATTACCACTGTCAATCTGTTCCCAGATACTTGATTCTATCTGCTGCTGTTCATCTTCCCGGATCAGGCTGCGAAAGCTTTTCCTGGTAAGTCTGAACAGTTCATCTATACTTTTATATCCGGTCATATGAAGAAACTCAGCATTTGCATAAAAGAGTTCATCATCTTCTTTGTCTGCTTTATATATGATAAATGCACCTGGAAGATGCTCCGAAATATCCTTGAGCGCGAATCCCAACTGTTTGCGGACACCTGACTCAAGTCCCTCCCTGTATGCCATGCACCCGTTTTTTCCGTGAAGCTTTATTTCATAAAGTGCTGCATCGGCACAGTGCATGAGCCGTGAATAGCTAGATGCAAATGTTGGATATTCTGCATATCCAAGAGAAATATAGAATTGCTGATTTTTTCCCATATATGAGAATGCCTTCGGAAGTTTAGTGAATTGCTGCATTTGTTCAGCCACTTCTATATAGGTACAATTGGGTAAAAAAATGCAGAATTCGTCACCACCGTTTCTTCCAAGTAATGCATCGGACGGAAAAAAAGCTTTCATGCTGTCTGCAAGACTCTTTAAAGCCCTGTCTCCGTAACTATGTCCATAGATGTCATTGATAAACTTAAAATCATCAATATCAAGAAGCACAGCCACAAAATGCGTTTGTGGATTTTTAGAAATCATTTTTTCTGCTAATGCATCAAATCCATAGCGGTTATAAATATCTGTAAGAGAATCTGTATATGCCAGTATTTGAAATTTATTTTTATTTTCTTTTGCTACTAACCATACTCTGGTAAGAACTGACAAAAGCAGGCTTATAGCAAAGAATATACCACTGGTTACTACGATTAATGTATTGTTTCGCCATCCATTTTTAGGTGTTACCTCAAATTTCCAGTTCTCGTCTTGGATTGTAAAGGTATAAGAAACAGGCTGATTTATTTGACCATCTGATTGATAAACCACTTTATAAGTGTCACTCCAAGGAGCTTCTGTTTTTAAAATCCTGTATTCGTATCCAAAATCTGAAAGTGCATGAATAGAGTCTGAAAAAATATCCGGAACACGCAGAATAACAATAGTAAATCCCCAGAAATACTCTTGTCCGATTTTATCTTTCAGATAGACTGGATTGCGGACTGCAATTCCATAGCCGCCCTGCTTCAATTCGAAGGGACCCTGCGTAATGCTTGTATGGTTGTCTCTTGCGTAGCAGGAAATCTTTCCACGGACTTTATCGTGGATAAGATCAATCTTGCCAGCTTCATTTCCGGTAGACGGATAAATATCTGTCACAATACCATCTGGAGCAAGCTGTATGCTTTCAACAGAATCAGACATAAGATTTCCAGCAATCGTATCAAACTGATGGAATTCGCCATTTTCGCTGATTAGAATCTGTTTCAGCGCATTCGTGATTTCAATTCCATCTATAATTTCATTCTTTATGCGTTCACCATAGGTAGATGCGTTTAATTGTGCTGTTATGCGTCTCTGCTCTTGTTCATGAGTGTCTGTTTTGTATACAATGAAGCTGACAAGGCATATGCCCAGTAAAAAAACAATAAGAGGCACAAGGATTTTTTTCTTCACTAGATTCACCTCGTTATATCCATTGAAAATTCGTGACTGTTTAATGCTCTCACAGTTGCAAATTTCACAATAAAGTATTATATCACAGAAGTTGAGAAACAGAATAATTAAAGAAAAAACTGCAAATCGATACAGATGAGGCATACCGGGTGAATCTGGTGTTTCTTACACATAAAAAAGACGAGCCGGTTGCCGACTCGTCTTTTTTGGAAAAATTTATTTACGCGTTTTCTCCGAACATCGCCTTCAGCTTTTTCATGCAGTGGAAGAATGCCGGAATCAGGAAAGCATCCGCAAAGATCCAGGCGAGCGGACTCGCGAAGCACGCCGGGAGAAATCCGAACACCGGGACCAGGCAGAAGCCCACGAGGGATCTTGCGGCCATCTCGCAGACGCCGGCAAGGATTGCAAACGTGGAAAATCCCATTCCCTGGATGGTGAAGCGGACAACATTGACGAAGGTCAACGGGATGTAGAACATGCTGTTTCCAATCAGGAACATGGCTACCCGGCCAATGATCTCGGTCTGGTCCGCGTCCATAAAGAGAAGCGCAATGTACTTTCCGCCGAAGAACAGGATCACAAACGCGATCAGGGAATAAATGATTCCGATCAGGCTTGCCGCCTTTAATCCCTCTTTTACGCGGTCTAACTTCTTTGCGCCGACATTTTGTCCGGCGTAAGTTGCCATGGTGCCTCCGAGCGCGTCAAACGGGCAGCAGAAGAACATGCTGACCTTGCTTCCGGTGGAAACTGCAGCTACGGCCATGGAACCCAGGGAGTTTACCGCTGTCTGAAGCACAACGCTTCCGATGGCAGTGATGGAATACTGGAGTCCCATGGGGATGCCCATGCCGCAGAGAACCCGGAGCATTCGTCCGTCTGGTTTCCACTCTTCCTGATTCATATGAAGAATCGGATAATGCCGGATCATATAGATCAGGCAGAGCACTGCCGAAATTCCCTGGGAGATGACAGTGGCCAGTGCCGGTCCGCTGACTCCCATACCGAGTATCAGAATCGTGAAGAAATCCAGCGCAATGTTCATGAGGGAGGAGAGCAGCAGGAAATAGACCGGCGTTTTGCTGTCTCCCAGGCTTCGGATAATGCCTGCGAGCATATTGTAAAGGTATGTAACAGGAATTCCGAGGAAGATGATGAAAATATAATCGTAAGCTCCCTGGATGATGTCTTCCGGCGTGTTCATCCACTGCAAAATGTTCATGCAGAGGAAGCCGACAATGGTTGTCATGACTGCCGCGAACACGGCGGACAGCCATCCGGCGTTTGCCACGAACTTTCGCATTCCCTGATAATCTCCGGCACCAAATTTCTGTGCGACCGGAATCGCAAATCCGCTGCATGCGCCGGTACAGAAACCAATGATCATAAAGTTAATGGAACTTGTGGAACCAACCGCTGCCAGAGCCGACACACCCAGGCATTTGCCGACAATAATGGTATCCACCATGTTGTAAAACTGCTGAAACAGAAATCCCAAAAGCATCGGGACCGCAAAACCTAAGATCAGTTTCAGCGGTGATCCGACCGTCAGATCTTTTACTTCGTTTTTTTGCATGAGAGTCTCCTTGTGTGTATTCATTCTGAATGTAATGTAATATAGGATGAAACCTGATGTATTATAGAACAGACTGGCGGAAATGTACATAATTTTACGTTCCCTTTGCGCTTTATTTATGGTACGATGAAGAAAAATAAGAAAGAAGGAACAGGACATGTTTAAGAAAATATCTGTTTATGATTTAAATCAGAATGTATTTGAGGAGATTGGCAAAAACTGGATGCTGATTTCTGCAAAAAATCCGGAGGGGAAGGTAAACACTATGACAGCCAGCTGGGGCGCTATGGGTGTTCTCTGGGGAAAAGAGACCGTAACGGTTTACATCCGTCAGTCCCGCTACACCAAAGGGTTTGTAGACGCGCAGGACTATTTCACCCTGAGTCTGTTTGACGGACATAAGAAAGAGCTTGGCGTACTGGGTTCCAAATCCGGCCGCGACGGCGACAAGATCGCAGAAGTAGGATTCCATACCGTTATGGTGGATGGCCAGCCGTCTTTTGAGGAGAGCAAGTGCGTGCTGGTATGCCGGAAGATGTACCAGGATGACATTAAATTAGAAGATATGCCGAAAGAAGAAGTAGAAAAATGGTACGGTGACGGAGACTGCCATACCATGTACATTGGTGAGATCGTTGGATGTTATGTGAATGCATAAAACGCCGGATACGCACAGGCCAGGAGAAAAGGGGGGATGGACTTGGATACCGGTCATACGGAGAAACTCTATAAAATCATTCTTCTGATCACCAATCTGGTGATCATGACACTTGGGATTATTGCTTCGGTGTTCTATGCGCATAACATTCGCGCGTCGCAGCTGCAGACCAAAGAGAGAGATTTTATTTCAACGGTGAAATCCATGAAGTCTGTCTCACAGAATTACCTGGACAGTGAGCGCGGCTATGTGGTAAACTGGGCGGCTTACATTAACGGACATCAGATGACGCTGCAGGAGGCGCTGGAATTTTTAAGACAGATCAATACCAACCAGGAGCGCTACGTTCACATTGTGGACATGGACAGTTTTGACTCCTGGTCCGCTTCCTATCCGCAGGGACAGGAGCAGATAGATACTTACCACAAATATAAAGGCGACCTGGTGGAATGGGAACAGCTGATCGCAGACAGCATGCAGGAAATGTACAATGGAACAGCAGACAAGTTCAATGTTGTCGGCAGATACCAGCTGGATGAAACACTTTCCCAGGCAGTCAGTGTAGGTGCCCGGATCACGCTGGAAACACCTGCGGGCGCAAAGAGCTATCTTCTGCTGCGGGCAATTCCGGCCGATGTGTTGAAAAAGACCTGGATCTTTCCGTCAGAGTACCAGTCTGCGGAGGTTGGGATCATAACAAAACGGGGCGACTATGTTATTCAGTCCGCATCCATGAAATTGCTCTCGTTTCCGGAGTATATCCGCAGTTACAATTTTCAGGATGATTATAACCGCGTGGACCGTTTTCAGCATGAGCTGGAGACGACACCAGATGGTGTGTTCTATTATAAAAACTTTCGCGGAACAGACTGCCTGTGGTTTTATTCCTCGTTTGGAGGGAATTCCAGCCTGGATATTCTCGGCGTGATCGATATGGATGAACTGCGTCCGGACAACAGTACCTGGTTCATCGTTTTCTTCATTTGTGGAACGCTTGCGGTTTTGGTTCTGGTGGACGGGCTTTACCTGCATCAGGTAAACCTGCATCTCCGCAGAACAGCGCGCATGGCTCAGGAAGCCAGTGAAGCAAAGACACAGTTCCTTTCTGCCATGTCCCACGATATCCGCACGCCGATGAACGCGGTGCTTGGCATGATGTCCATTGCGCAGTGCCATGTGCAGGACCCGGGGTATGTGCAGCAGTGTCTGGAAAAAGCTATGAGTGCCGGAAAACGCCTGCTCACGCTCATTAACGATATTCTGGATATCTCCAGGATCGAGAGCGGCCAGTTTGTGCTGACTCCTTCGGAAATCCTGGTTCAGGAATCTTTTTCTGAGCTGACAGAGATGTTTGCCGCGCAGATGCGCGAGAAAAACCTTCAGTTCACAGCAAAGGTGGAAACACTGCCGCATCCGGCTGTTCTGGCAGACGCGATCCGGCTCAACCAGATTTATATGAACCTCTTATCCAATGCAGTTAAGTATACCCAGCCGGGAGGCAGTATTGATCTGAAACTTTATGAGGAGGCAGTACCGGGATCGGATTCACTTACCTGCCTGGTTTTTTGCGTGTCGGATACCGGTATCGGCATGACACCGGAATTTCAGGCTCTTATGTACCAGTCGTTTTCCCGTGAGGTCAGCACACAGGTTAACCAGACCCAGGGTTCGGGCCTTGGCCTGGCAATTGTGCACCAGATGGTGGAGCTTATGGGTGGCACCATCCGCTGCGAGAGCGAAGCCGGGCAGGGAACCACATTTACGGTACGGTTAAATCTGCCGTTTGTAGATCATCCGGATCGGCCGGACAGTGAGGACTATATGGAAAAGGAGGATGTGGCAGGACTTCATCTTCTGGTTGCCGAGGATAATGAGCTGAACTGGGAAGTAATCCAGGTTCTGCTTGAAGAACATGGCATTATCAGCGAGCGGGCAGAAAATGGACGCCTTTGTGTGGAGCGTCTTATGGCTGAGGAGCCTGGCACTTACGACGCAATCCTTATGGATGTACAGATGCCGGAAATGAACGGTCTGGAAGCCAGCCGGAAAATCCGGGAGCTGCCGGATGAGAAACGGCGCAGCATTCCGATTATCGCAATGACAGCAGATGCCTTTGCTGAGGATGTGCAGGCCTGTCTTGCCAGCGGCATGAACGGGCATATCGCAAAGCCGATCGATATGGGCACGCTGTTAAATTACCTCAGAAAGATAAAAAACAAAGTATTTGAATCCGTGCAGGAGAATCAACAATGAAGCGGTTTACGCGACACATGGCAATGTTTATAGCGGCTGCAGCAGTGCTCATGGCATCAGGCTGCGCCGCCGCAAAAAAAGAAGAAAGTTTTACACCCCGGCTGGATAAGGACGCGAAAATCCAACTGGATATGATTGGGTTTTTCGGGAATTTTGAGGCACTTGATCAGGTCATGAATGACTTTAATCAATATTATCCGAATATAACCTATAGTTACCAGCAGATTGGCGGAAGTAAGGTGGAAGCATACCTGGATGCGAATCCGGGGGTGGATATTTTTATGACTTCCCGGGAATTCCTTCGTAAAAAAGACGGCACGCTTGCAGGGCGCTGCATTGATCTGTCAAAGGAGGAGATTGACCTTGGCGCAATCGACAGTCAGATGCTTTCGGATTCTTGCATAGATGGGAAGCAGCTTTCGATACCGATGGGCCAGAATATTTACGGCCTGGTGGTCAATACGTCCCTTCTGGAAAAGGAGGGGCTGACGGTTCCGGAAAACCGGGAGGAGTTTGAATATGCCCTTCAGGTATTGAAAGAAAATGGATATACTCCGGTTCAGGGACCGGCCGATAAACTGTATGCGGAACTCACAGCAGGCATGGTCTTTTCTGGTCTCTGTGAAGGAGAACCGCTGCGGGAGGCGCTGAAAAAAGGCGATGAGGCAGCAGCAAAGGCTGCATTGCGTCCGGCGTTTGATCTTGTGGATCTGCTCATTTCCAATGGCTATACCGATCCGGATATCAATGATGCGTATCCGGAAGATAACTATGACCAGGCAATTCTTCGCTTTTTTGAGGGCGATGTACCATTCTGGATGTGTAATACCGAGAAGGTCAGCGGCATGAAAAAGCGCGAGTCCAAGTCTGAGGCATTCCAGAAAGAACCCTTTTCGTATGCTTTTGTGTATCCGCCGATTGGAGAAAATGGCTCATATGATTACCAGGAGCCGTGGTTTGGATTTGCGGCCGGCGTGTCTGGGGAACATACCGATTACGCAGTCGAGTTCCTTCGTTTTCTTGCCACGGAAAAGGAAATCGACCAGATGGCAGAAGTAAAAGGGATTCCGTCTGTGGCGGCAAACTATGCTGCGCCGGAGATTTACAAAAATGTGATAAACGAAGAAACCAGGAAAAGCAGTATCATCAACCAGGGCGAAGTGACACAGGGAATGGTGGAAAAATGGTATACCTGTATGCAGAAGTACGCAGCCGGAGGTTACGATTCTGAGCAGGAGGCGGCAGAGGATTACCTTGCGGTCTGCGCGCAGGAACTGGACTAGCGGAGGAAGATTTTATGGAGCAGAAGAGACCGACCGGAAGCCAGCTGGAACTTACCAGCCTTATGGCGGAATATGAGAACCAGTTTGACCGCAGCAATAAGCTGGATAATAAAGTGTATATCACCATTACATTTTGCGGTTTCCTGTTTGTATTCATCATTGGATTATTTAACGGCATTTCCCAGCTGGTGAAACCGCAAAACACGCTGCAGCTGTTTGTTTCAGGACTTTATATTCTGAGCTGCGTCGCAGTCATGGGCGCGTATGTGTATGTTCTGGTGTTTTTTATGCGCCTTCTTCAGCCAGAGCAGATTGCCAGGATGGACCCGGAAATCATGCAGAAAGAGCATTTGGAAGAGATGGAGGAAGAAGCGGCAAGGCTGCGCCTGATTGTGTTGTACCGGGAGACGGTCAATGGAAATCTGGTGAAGCTTCACCGGCGCTGCGATGAGTTCGTGAAGGGGCTCAAATTTATTGTGCCGACTGTGCTGCTGGCGTTTGTGTGTTACGCGCTCCAGATCATTTTGCAGATTGTGTGGTAGGAGAAAAATCCACGATCGCCAGCCTTGTCGCGCGGTTCTGGGATGTACAGGAAGGCGCTGTCCGCATTGGCGGCGTGGATACGGTGATTGGCGCGAAGGGCATCTATGTATCCGGCGGTGAGCGCCAGAGGATATCGATTGCCAGAGCATTCTTAAAAGACGCGCCGATTATTTTGTTGGATGAAGTGATGGCTTCGCTGGATGTGGATAATGAGACGCTGATCCAGAGTTCGCTGTCAAAGCTGATTCAGAATAAGACGGTTGATCATTGCGCACCGCATGAGAACGGTGACAAACGCAGACCAGATCTTGGTGCTGAAGGAAGGCCGGATCGCCGAGCACGGCAGTCCGAAGGAACTGATAGAGAAAGATGGAATCTTTGCAGCCATGTCCAGGCTGCAGACAGAAGGGCAGAAGTGGACAATGGCGTAAAATGAAAAGAGGGACGAAAACCACCGCGGTGGTTTTCGTCCCTTTGACGTTTTATTCTGCAAGCAGTTTCGCGCACACCTCGTCCAGGTTTTCGCGGATGGCGATGTGCTGCGGGCAGACTGCCTCGCACTTACCGCATTTCACGCACTGGTCGGCGCGCTTGCGTCCGTGGCTGCCTACCAGCCAGTTCTCCTGGCGCACGGCGTTGGCTTTGTCGCCGTAGAGGGTTAAGTAGTTCATAGCGGTAAAGGAACCGGAGATGCCGATCTCCATCGGGCATACCTTTGCGCAGTAGTTGCAGGTGGTACACGGAATCAGCGGGATACGCTTTAACTCTTCCTGTGCTTTGTCCAGAGTTTCCTTCTGTGCGTCGGTGAGGCCGGTAAAGTCTTTCATGTAGGATAAGTTATCCTGCATCTGCTCAATGTTGCTCATGCCGGACAGTACGGTGATAACGCCTTCCAGGTTGGCAGCGAAGCGGACAGCCCAGGAAGCAACGGAGGAATCCGGCTCCGCGTCTTTTAAGATCTTTGCTACGGATTCCGGCGGGGTAGCCAGCATGCCGCCCTTTACGGGCTCCATGATGATGACCGGTTTGCCGTGTTTTCTTGCTACCTCATAGCAGCCTCTGGACTGGATGGCCGGGTTGTCCCAGTCTGCGTAGTTGATCTGAAGCTGTACGAATTCCATTTCCGGGTGAGCGGTTAAGATAGCTTCCAGCTCTTCCGGGGTGGAATGGAAGGAGAAACCAACGTGTTTGATGAGTCCTTCTTTCTTTTTCTCCTGAACCCAGTTCCACATGTCGAACTTGTCGAAGAATCCAGTGCGGCTCTCGCCCAGGTTGTGGAGCAGGTAGAAATCAAAATAGCCTGCGCCAGTCTGCTTTAAGGAAGTGTCAAACTGCGCGTAAGCTTCTTCCTTTGTCTCACATTTGATCCATGCGGCATTCTTGGTGGCGAGCTGATAGCTCTCGCGCGGGTAGCGCTCCACCAGTGCCTGGCGGATGGCATCCTCAGAACCTGCATAAGCCCATGCGGTATCGAAATAGGTAAATCCCGCATCCATAAACATATCAACCATCTGCTTGGTATGTTCCACATCGATGGTGTTTTCGTCTAATTTCGGCAGGCGCATCAGGCCAAAGCCGAGTTTTTTGATATCCTGACCCAGATAACTCATTTCAACTCCTCCTTACGGTGCAAAATAAATGATAATCAATTATATTGTACAACCGAAAGGTAACTTTACGTCAAGTGTTTTTTGCTTTACAGGCTAAGCTGTTCGAGCAGACGAAAGACTTCTGGTTTTGCTGTATCCCCGGCGCACGCAAGATAAAATTCCCGTTGGGATGGCAAGAGCAGCAGGCGGTAATCGGCACTTTTGGCGGCGCGGCACCACGCGTGGGTGAGATATACCCCTTTATCCTGTGCAGTCAGGTCCAGGATCGTGGATAAGTTGGCTGCAAACCGGAATTTTGGTGGAAAACCGAAGCGCTGGAAAGCCTGGCTGAGAGACTGCCGGTTCCAGGCAGACGGATCGTTTTGCGGAATCAGGAATGCGCTGTTGCAGAAATCGGAGATGGCATCGGCTTTGTCGCGTGAGGAGGCATAGACAAGGGCTTCGGAAAGCCTGGCAAAGAGGCGCACGGTAAGCGGCTTGTCAGAATGTGTCTGTGTGTTGTCTGGTGAGGGCGTTTGAGCGGCATACGGCCAGGTCTGGCTGAGGGCAGCGAGAGCGCCGGAGTGCTCTGGGAGTGCACAGGTTAAAATCAGGTCGCTCCGCCCGTCGTACAGGGTATCCGCAAGTTCGTGGTCCGGGTAACAGGAGAATTCCAAGCGGACCGGATGTTTCAGCGTGGCTGCCGCGTCCTGTATTCTGCCGGAGAAATAAGAGGGATCGGTATCTTCCGGATAGGCGATCCGAATGGTGGCGCGGCCGTCCAGCTGTTGTTCGTCCAGCCTGTTTTTTAAAAGTTCCAGCTGAAAACGGAACTGCTGAAAGCAGGTATAGTAAGCCTGACCGGCTTCGGTCAGGGCAAGGCTTCTGCCGGAGCGCGCAAAGAGGCTGCAGCCAAGTTCCATCTCCAGCTGGCGGATCTGTTTGCTGATGGCAGGCTGGCTGATGGAGAGTGCCTGCGCCGCTTCGGTAAAGCTCCCGTGTTCAACAACGGCGAAAAAATACTGTAATTCCAGACTGTTCATGAAATTCCTCCAAATAAACTGTGCGCCCGGAAACAGCTGCAAAGGCATTCCGGGCTTTCTCATGTATGCTGTGATTTTATCAGAAAAACAAAAAAATCTCCATCACTCTTTGTGAATGATGGAGATGAACATTAGAATGCCTGGTCCAGGATCTTTCCGTCGATGGAGATCGTAACAACCTGCCACGGGATGAATTTTCCGCTGTTCTGGAGCGCGCGGATCGCTGCGTTCTGCAGTCCGCCGCAGCACGGAACTTCCATGCGGACAATGGTGACGCTCTGGATATCGTTGCTCTTGATGATTTCCGTAAGTTTTTCACTGTAGTCCACATCGTCCAATTTCGGACAGCCGATGAGGGCTACTTTGCCTTTCAGGAATTCCTGATGGAAGTTTGCGTAAGCGTAAGCGGTGCAGTCTGCGGCAATCAGCAGGCGCGCGTTGTTAAAGTAAGGCGCGCGGACCGGAGCCAGCTTAATCTGTACCGGCCAGTTGGTGAGCTGGGACTGCAGGTGGAACGGTGCTGCAGGTGTCTCATTCGCTGTGTCCTGTACAGCGTCAGCTGCTTCTTCATGGCTGATCTGCTGGGAACGGCTTCCCGGGCATCCGGTAAATACCGGAGCCTCTTCGTGTACGATCTGCCGCGCGCGGCTTCCCGGACATCCAGTGAATGCCGGAGCTTTCTGTGCAGCGTCTTCCTGGTGAGCGGTGTCGTGACCAGTGGCCTGCTCCTGTTTTCTGCGCTCCATATGCGCTTTTACAGCTTCCTCGTCGTAGGCAGCGGCCTCGCGTTCAACAAACGTAATGGCGCCGGTCGGGCAGGTTGGCAGGCAGTCGCCCAGTCCGTCGCAGTAATCATCGCGCAGCAGCTGTGCCTTTCCGTCCACGATGCCGATAGCTCCCTCGTGGCAGGCATTGGCGCAGATGCCGCAGCCGTTGCATTTCTCGTGATCAATGTGAATGACTCTTCGAATCATAGAACTCTTCCTCCTGATGATCATAACTATGTGAATATTCGTTTTGGTTATTTTTCATGCTTCTTGTTTGTACAGGCAGATTATACTATAATGAATCTGATAAATATGTTGTTTCAACAACGTTTTAACACGAGGTGGAAATTATGGATTATGAGTTCCTCTCCCGGACTGCACTGTTCCAGGGCAGCGCGCCGGAGCAGGTAAAGGAGATGATGAAGTGCTTTTACGCGCGGGAAAAGCATTACCGTAAGGGAGAGATTGTTTTATATATGGGAGATATGGTGAAGGATCTGGGAATTGTTCTCTCTGGCGGTGTGACGATCGAGCGGGATGATCTTCTGGGAAACCGCAGCATTTTCGGGCATGCGGGACCGGGGCAGATCTTCGCGGAGACATATGCCTGTGTTCCCGGGGAGCCGCTTATGGTAAACGTGGTAGCGGACCAGGATACCGACATTTTGTTTCTGGATATCGGGCGGGTGCTTACGACCTGCCATACCACATGCACCCATCACAGCCAGCTGATTCGCAATCTTTTACTGGCATCGGCCAGGAAGAATCTGGGGCTTTCCGAGCGGATCATGCATACGTCGCCCAAGTCCATCCGGGGACGGCTGATCTCGTATTTTTCGGCGCAGGCAGCGAGACAGGGAAGCCGGAATTTTTCGATTCCGTTTAACCGCCAGCAGCTGGCGGACTATTTGGAGGTAGACCGGAGCGCATTGTCGGCCGAACTTGGAAAAATGAAGAAAGAAGGGCTTCTGGATTTCTGGAAAAACCAGTTTGCTCTGAAAGAAGATAAAGAATAGAAGCGAAAGGCAGGAAATACGAACATGACAAAGAAATTATATTATGAAGACAGCCACCAGGACAGCTTCGGGGCAAAGGTGTTGTCCTGCGCGTGGAATGAGAAAAAAGCATGCTATGAGGTGATTCTGGACCAGACCGTATTTTTCCCGGAGGGCGGCGGCCAGTATGCCGATACCGGCGTTCTGGGAGGCGCAAAGGTGCTGGATGTACAGGAACGGGGAGACGAGATCATCCACAGTACGGATCAGGCGCTGGAGCCGGGGATTGAGGTGGAAGGAACCATCGATTATCAGGAGCGTTTCTCCAAAATGCAGCAGCACACGGGCGAGCACATTGTATCCGGCATCATTCACCGGACATTCGGGTATGATAATGTAGGATTCCATCTGGGGCAGGAGCTTGTGACAATGGATTTTAACGGCACGTTCACGGAAGACGAACTGCGCCAGGTGGAACTGGAAGCCAACGAAGCAGTCATAAAGAACCTGCAGGTTGTGGTAACGTATCCGTCTAAGGAGGAGCTGGACCGCCTGGATTACCGCAGCAAGAAGGAGCTGACCGGCCGGGTGCGCATTGTGGAGATTCCGGGGTACGATGTCTGCGCCTGCTGCGCGCCGCATGTGGAGCTGACCGGTGAGATCGGCATCATCCGACTGATCGATGCAGTGAAGTATAAAGGAGGCACCCGCGTAACGATGGTGTGCGGATTCCGTGCTTTGAAAGATTACCGGATGAAAGAGGACAATGTCCGGGAGATTTCCCGCATGCTGTCCGCAAAGCCGGAAGAGAGTGCCCAGGCAGTGCACCGCCTGCAGGATGAGGCGCGGATGTGGAAAGAGAAGTTCATCCGCGCGCAGAGCCGCGCAATGGAACAGATTCTGGAAAAGCTGCCGGAATCTGTGGAAAACTATGTCCTTTTTGAGGAAGATGTGGATAAGAATGTGGCGCGCAGGTTCGTGGATGAGGGAAAGAATAAGTGCAGCGGGATCTGTGCGATTTTCCTTGGAAATGATGAGACCGGTTACCACTATATCTTAGGAAGTAAGTCCGCAGACCTGAAAGCATATTCGAAGGAATTCCACGAGGCGCTTGGCGGAAAAGGCGGCGGCAAGGGAGAAATGGTGCAGGGAACTGTGCCGGCATCGGAAGCAGAAGTGCGGGCGCTAGTCCTTGCAAACTGTCCGGTGCAATGATAGAATGAATGCAGATGCTTCCGGTTTTCGCAATGTGCGGACCGCAGCATCAGCAACAGATAAACGGAGGAAAAAACTATGAGATTACGCCATATCCGGGGCGCAGAGGAAGCCATCGAAAGCAGTCCTTTCGTCATTCAGGAACCGAAAGAACACCGAGGCCATTTCTGCGAGCTGTTTGGCAATACAAACCCGATTCAGATCGAGGTCGGAATGGGAAAGGGCAAATTCATTATGGAGCTGGCCCAGAAACATCCGGAGACGAATTTCATCGGCATTGAGCGTTATTCCAGCGTTCTGCTGCGGGCACTTCAGAAGAGGGAAGAGCTTGAGATCCCGAATATATATTTCATGTGTGTGGACGCGAAGGAGCTTGGAGAAATTTTCGTGCCGGGCGAAGTGGAGAAGATCTACTTAAACTTCTCCGATCCGTGGCCGAAGGACCGCCATGCGAAACGCCGCCTGACTTCACCGGATTTCATGAAGGTTTATGATCAGGTACTGGCGAAAGACGGCCGCGTGGAGTTTAAGACGGATAATCAGGATCTCTTCACATACTCTCTGGAAGCAATCCCGGAGGCGGGCTGGACCATTGAGGCCTATACCCGCGACCTGCACCACAGTGAGATGGCTGAGGGCAACGTCATGACCGAGTATGAGACCAAGTTTTCCGCGATGGGAAATCCCATCTGCAAACTGATCGCAAGCCGGTGAGTTGTAACTCCAGATCGGCATATACTACCGGTAAGGAATGAATCCGGTGATGCATATGAAACTGAGAGAAAAAATAGTCCGGTGCCTGCGCTGCGCAACCTGTGACAAGGAAGCCCTGAACCGCCGCCTGTTAAAGTGGTGTAAATGCTTTAAGGAAGTGGAGAAGGAGCTGAACCGCTGCAAGAAATGCTGATTGCTTTATTTTAAAAGCAGGCAGACTGGCAGCATGGTCTTTGTACGCGGAATGCCAGACGCAGGAACGGAAGAAAAGGAGATTTATAATATGGAAAAGAAATTTACATCTGAAAATTTTGAGGCTGAGGTATTAAAATCCGAGAAGCCGGTACTGGTAGATTTCTACGCAGACTGGTGTGGTCCGTGCAAGATGATGGCACCGGCTGTAGAAGAACTGGCAAATGAGCAGGACGATGTGATCGTTGGAAAGCTGAACGTGGATTTTGCTCCGGAGCTTGCCCGCGCTTACAAAGTCATGTCCATTCCGACTCTGATCCTGTTTAAGAACGGCGAGGCAGTCGAAAAACGCATCGGTGTCCAGAGCAAGGCAGAGCTGGAAGCGCTGATTAAGTAAGAACTGTAATTCACGCAAACCCGCATAAAATAAGGCTTTGCGGCCCCATCAAAAGTCAGCTCAAAAATTTTTGAAAAAAATTTAAAAAAAGTGTTGACTTTTGGTGGGACATGCGATAGAATAATGACCGTGCCGCTGATACAGCAACACACAAGCGGAACAGAAAAAATTAAATAAGCGCCTTTAGCTCAGTTGGTAGAGCAGTAGACTCTTAATCTATTTGTCCAGGGTTCGAG
>CAKRRJ010000047.1 GCA_934394615.1 uncultured Lachnospiraceae bacterium | reverse complement strand
GGGGAAGGTGACACAGATATGAGCTTAATGTACACCGAGGAACAGAAAGCGCTGATTGCTCTTGTAAAAGAGATGGCAGAGAACGAGATCAAGCCTTATGTGAAAGATGCGGATGAAAAAGGCGAGTGTCCGAAAGAACTTTATAAATGGGGATTTGACATGGGACTTCATATGCTGGAGGTTCCGGCCGAGTACGGCGGAGCTGGTTTAAGCTATGAGACCACCGCAATGATCTTCGAGGAACTGGCTAAGGTCGATGCCGGTTATGCCATCACCTTTGTCACTTCTTTCGTAGCATTAAGAAACGTAATCCTGGCAGGCACCAAGGAGCAGGGCCAGTATTTCGCAGATAAAGTAGCGCCGGGCACATTTGCTGGTTTCGCCCTGACTGAGCCGAACGCCGGTTCCGATCCAGCAGCAATGCGTGCGACCGCAGTCAAAGATGGCGACGAGTACATCTTAAACGGAACCAAGACCTTTATCACCAACGGTGCTGTAGCAAGCGTTTTCGTAGGTTTCTTCAAGACCAACCCGGCAGCAGGACACAAAGGAATTTCCGCTTTCATCATTGATGCGGACGCTCCTGGCGTAACCGTAGGCGCTCACGAGAACAAGATGGGCCTGCGCCTCTCCAACACCACCGACCTGATCTTTGAGAATGTCCGCGTAAAGGCATCCGCAATGGTAGGACCGGAAGGCAGCGGATTTAAGCTGGCTATGAACGCCCTGAACTTATCCCGCGCATTCGTGGCAACCCTGGCAGTCGGCATCATGCAGCGCGCACTCGATGAGTCCGTGAAGTACGCAAAAGAGAGAAAACAGTTCAATACCCCGATCATCAAATTCCAGATGGTACAGCAGATGTTAGCTGACATGGCGATCAAGATCGAGGCATCCAGATGCCTGGTCAACAATACCATGAAGATGATGGATGCAGGCATCATGGTTCAGAAAGAGGGTTCCATCTGTAAGACCTTCGTTTCCGACTGTGCGCAGGAAGTTACCTCCAACGCAGTCCAGATCTTCGGCGGATACGGCTACAGCAAAGAGTACCCGGTTGAGAAGCTGATGCGCGATGTCAAAGTATTCCAGATCTTTGAGGGCGCAAACCAGGTACAGAGACTGACCATCGCCAACGTATTAAATAAAGAATACAAATAGGAAAAACTGACAGGAGGATTGAAGATGAATATCGTTGTTTGTATCAAACAGGTTCCGGATACCACAGAGATCAAGATCGATCCGGTTAAAAATACACTGATCCGTACCGGCGTGCCGAGCATCATGAATCCGTTCGACAAGAACGCTCTGGAGACCGGACTTTCCTTAAAAGACCAGTATGGCGGCAAAGTAACGGTTATTTCCATGGGACCGCCGCAGGCAAAAGCTGTTTTGAGAGAGGCACTGGCTATGGGTGCTGATGAGGCTTATCTGGTAACGGACCGCGCGTTCGGCGGATCCGATACCTACGCTACCAGCTACATCTTATCCCAGGCAATCAAGAAACTGGGCGCTTACGATGTCATCCTGGGCGGCAAGCAGGCAATCGACGGAGATACCGGCCAGACCGCACCGAGTATCGCAGAGCATCTGGGCGCAACCCGTCTGACTTACGTTCTGAGCTTAAAGGTTGAGGGCGATAAGGTCATTGCAGAGCGCCAGGTAGAAGAGGGCGTGGAAGTTATCGAGACGAAGTTCCCGGTACTTTGCACCGCAACCAAAGAGAGCAACAAACCGCGTTACGCAACCGTAAAGGGCGTTATGAGATCCTTCAACACCGAGATCGGTCAGATCACCCTGGCAGACCTGCCGGACGCAGACACCACCAAGATGGGCCTGAAGGGATCCCCGACCAAGGTAAAAGCAACATTCACTCCGAAGAGAACCGCAAACTGTGTGAACATCGAAGGCGTAAGCCCGGTGGAGATCGCGGACAACCTGATCGGAAAGCTGGTTGAGGCAAAAGTACTTTAATAAACAGAGGAGGTCGTCAAGATGAGTTTTGATACATGCAAGGACGTATGGGTATTTATCGAGAGCTTCCAGGGTCAGCCGAAGAGTGTCGGCCTGGAGCTGTTAGGACAGGGAAGAAAGCTGGCGGACGGACTGAAACAGAAACTCTGCGCCATTGTTATCGGCAAGGATGTAGACGCAGCCGTGAAGGAATCCGCAGCGTACGGCGCAGACAAGATCTATGTGATCCAGGGCGACGAGTATGAGAACTATTCCGCAGATGCTTACGGAAACGTATTCTTAAAGCTCTGCGAGAAATATGATCCGAACACCATTTTAGTAGGCGCAACCGTAAACGGAAGAGACCTGGGATCCAAGATCGCAGTCAGCCTCCGTACCGGCCTGACTGCCGACTGTACCGCACTGAGTGTCGATGAGGACACCGGCAATGTAGTCTGGGAGCGTCCGGCATTCGGCGGAAACTTATACGCGCAGATTCTCTGCAGCGAGACCAGACCGCAGATGGGTACCTGCCGTCCGGGCGCGTTCAAGAAGCCGGAGCGCAACGAGAACAATCAGCCGGAGATCATCAAAGAGGATATTCATACCCCGGAGAGCGAGATCCGCACCAAAGTGCTGGATTTCATCAAGGCATGTGAGGACAACGATATGCGTCTCGATGAGGCAGATGTCATTGTATCCGGCGGCCGCGGTATGAAGAGTGCTGAGAACTTCGGTATCTTAAAAGAGCTGGCAGATGTGCTTGGAGGAACCGTAGGATGCTCCAGAGCAGCGGTTGACGCAGGCTGGATGCCGCAGACCAAGCAGGTTGGACAGACCGGCTCCACCGTAACCCCGAAAATCTACTTTGCATGCGCCATTTCCGGTGCAGTGCAGCACGTAGCGGGCATGAGCGGATCCGGCACCATCGTAGCGATCAACAAAGATGAGACCGCGCCGATCTTTGAGGTTGCGGATTACGGAATCGTGGGCGATGTTTTTGAAATCGTTCCGGCTCTGGTAAAAGAATTAAAAGCAAAGCAGCAGGCATAAATACCATAGGACAAAAACATGAGGCTGCCGCAAACGGGCTGTAAGAATGAACACAGTACCTTTTGCAGTAGCCTCCCGCGCACAGGGCGGACGTTCGGCGGAATCACGGCATGATGCCGGATGTAAGGAGGCACGTTATGTTTGAAGAGAGGAAGATCAGCCCGGAGCTAAGAAAACAGTACAGGGAAAAAGGATACTGGAAGGATGAGACGCTCTTAGACTGCTGGGACCGGACGGTAGAGAAGTATCCGGACCGGGAATATGTGGTGGATGACCGCGGTTACCGCTACACATACCGGGAGATGGATGAGGCAGCAGGACGGGTGGCATCATACCTGTTATGGCTTGGGATCCGCCCGGGCGAGGTGGTTTCCTACCAGCTTCCGATCTGGAGTGAGTTTGCCATGCTGACGATCGCCTGTTACAAGATCGGAGCGGTGGCGCATCCGATTGCCATGTCCTATGAGGAGAAGGAACTGGCGAGGAGCTTAAATGTAACGGAGTCCCGCTGCTATTTCGGACCGACATTCTTCTACAAAACCGATTATGAAGAGCGGATCCTTGCAGTGCGGGACCAGGTGCCGCTGTTAAAAGATGTTGTGCTGATCGACAGTGTCAGAGAACGGAAGAGCAACGTTCCACTGCTTCGGGAAATCCTCGCTTCCTGCGAGCCGCTTCCGAAGGAACGGTGTGTGCACACAAAAAATGGACAGGATATCGCTGTGATCCTCTGTACCTCCGGTACGACCGGAGGTACGAAGGGGGTTCTGCTGACGCACGATAATGTGCGTTACAGTGAAGATACATTCAACCGGGAACTTGGCCTTACCGAGGAAGACATCATGTTCATGCCGGCGCCGCTCCATCACGCGACCGGTTTCCATCATGCGATCATCGCGCCGATGCTTCATGGCGCTAAAGTGGTACTGCAGCAGAAATACCAATGCAGATCGGCAATCGAGCTTATGAACCGGGAAAAAGTCACCTACTCTATGGGAGCGACCCCGTTTATCTATGATATTTTAAGAGAGCTGGAAACCAATGGAGGAGCAGTTCCGACTTTGAAGTTCTATCTGTGCGGCGGAGCGCCGGTGCCGGGATATCTGGTGCAGAGGGCAAAACAGTATGGAATACTTCTCTGCGAGGTTTATGGATCCACGGAGAGCGTGCCGCACGCATTTGTCCGTCCGGATGAGGCGCTTGCGCTGAATGGAACGACATCCGGAAGGGCAATGGAAGGTGTGGAGATCCGGGTGGTGGACGAAGATGGAAACGACGTAGGCGTGGGCGTTCCGGGAGAAGAGCTGTCAAGAGGCCCCAGCGTGTTTGTCGGGTATTTAAAAGCACGGGAGATCACGGATGGAGCTCTGGACAACGATGGCTGGTTCCACAGTGGTGACCTTTGTATCATGGATGAGCATGGAAATATCCACATTATCGGGCGCAAAAAAGACATGATCGTCCGGGGTGGCGAGAACTTAAATACCAATGAGATCAATGATGCCCTGGAGGGATGCCCCGGAATGGGGGATCATACCATTATCGGAATGCCGGATGACCGTCTCGGAGAACGAATCTGCGCGTTTGCGGTTCCGCTTCCGGGACATGAAGACCTGAAGCTGGAGGATGTGCTGGACTATTTGCACTCCAAAAAAGTTCCGAAGCGTTTCTGGCCGGAGCGTCTGGAACTTATCGACCGCATTCCCCATACAGGAAGCGGAAAGGTGAAAAAATATCTGCTGAAGGAAGAGCTGGAAAAGCGTTTGAAGGGATGACCGCTATGATTGAACAGAAATTTGGACCGCGCAGATGCAGGGATACGAGAAAACCACTGGAAAAACAGTGTCCGGATGTTGTGTTTTACCGCTGTCCAGAATGCGGGGCTCTTTATCCGGTGACAGGAGGAACGAACCTGGAGGAGAAAGAGATTCTGTGTTGTGGAAAAAAAGCGGAAAGACTGGTTCCCGGAGAAGCGGATTCCATGCGGGATGTGATGGATATTACTTATCAGATCACAGGCGGCTACAATGACAATGCAGTCCGCGTATCGTGGAAGATGAAGCCGTATGGGCGTCATCCGGAATGGATTTACCTGAAAACATTTACAGGGGGATATCTGAAATATGTAATGGAAGGAAAGCGTTCGCCAATGGTATTTGCCCTGGCAGATACCGATGCCTTTTGTTATTGTGATGAAGATCCCTGCCTGGAATGTGTATTCCGGTGCAAGAGAGGGTTTATCATTTATGTTTATGATAAACAGACTGGGCTGATCGCGGTACCGCTGGATAAGATGAATGCCCAGTGGCAGAGTGGAGCAAATAAGATGTGAGATACTGTAATTTTTGACAATAATGTGTTAAATTAATAACGAAATCTGTATATGGGGATATACAGATAATGGGGGATATTCTATGGGAAAAACAACAAATGCGGAATGCAAAGTAGACTGGAAAACCGTTCTTGTTTTTGTGTCGATAGCATTTAGTTCGCAGTGTGGCGGCGGATTCGCGTCTGGATCTACGCCATGGACTTATTTTTTTAGAAATACGGGGTTTTATGGGATGCTGCCGGTTGTTGCGCAGCCGTATTTTTGTCTGTTTATGCCGTTTATTGTAGCGGCAATCAACTGTTTTATTATCTATTTCTTTATGAAATTCGCGATGGATTTCCGTACATTTGATTACAGCAGTTTTTTGAGGCGGTATGGTTCGCGTTTTTGCAATGGGATTTTTGCCAGACCGATGCAGTACATTTATGAATTTAATTTCAACTGGCTTCTGATCGTATGTATGGCGCTTGCCTATTCTACCTCTGGTTCAGCATTAAAAGAACTGACGGGAATTCCATATCTGTATTCTACACTTATTATCGGTGTTCTTATGTTTGTTCTGTGTATGAAAGGAACAGATCTGGTCCGGAAGAATGCAGTGTTCATGAGTGCTGTTATTTTCATTGCGCTGATCTCAGTTCATGTACCTAATATCCTTTATAATGTAGTGTCTGGCCGGTTATCTGCGGAACTTGGCAGCATGTCCCGGCAGATCCACAGCGATGTTGCCGCAGGTGCAGGAAGCTTTTTAAAGTATCTTCTGGTCGCTTTTTGCTGGGCGTATATTTTTTCAGGACAGAATCTGGCAGGTTTTGGAGCCTATGTTAATCATGCGCAGCTTTTTACCAATAAAAAAACACTCAGATGGGCTGTTGTGCTGTCTGTGATTGCAAACTGGGCATTTCTGGAAATGAATGTGATCAATCTGGCTGCAAATTATTCGGCTGTTTATGAAGGATGGTCGAATGGACGTGCGGTATATACCATTCTTGTTGTACAAAATGGCGTCGGAAGTGGAGCGGTAAAGACCATCCTTCTTACGCTGATCACGGTGGCCATATTCTTTGCAACCATTTCAACGGCGATCAATTACGCGCAGGGATTCAATGACCGCATTTTAAACTGGTATCAGAAAAGAAAACAGGAAGACCCGGAAGTTTCCGCGGCAAAGAGAAATAAGCGGGGCGCGGTATTAACGCTGGTCTATATTGTGATCACATGGGCAGTGTCCCAGATGGGACTGACTGCGCTGGTATCCAAAGGGTTGACATTTGCATCGATCATCACATTGTTTACCCTGATCATACCGACCATCATCAATGTGATCCGGAAGTGGCCGGATGCAGATTATGCGCACATGACAAAAGAAAAATAATGAAATCATCACGAAGGGGGAATCGATATGTTATCTGCTATTGGATTAATCATAGCAATCGCGCTGCTGATCGTTATGATCGTGAAAGGTGTTGATATGATCACGGCATCGGTAGTAACAGCCGCGATCATTCTGGTAACAAGCGGACTTGATTTTTGGGAAGGTTTACTGAAAACGTTTTCGGAAGGAGCTGGCTCGTTCTGCAGTTCCTGGTTTTTGATCCTTGCGCTGGGTGGCATTTTTGGTGAACTGGTCAATCAGACAGGGCTGGCTACCAAGGTCGCAAAATCTTTATCTGCTGCACTTGGAGCCAAAAGGGTGGGGCTGATCATTATGATCTGTACATTCTTTATCACACTGCTGGGTATTAACGGCTATATTATGGTATTTGTTCTTTATCCGATCGCAGACAGCCTGCTTCGTGAAAATAAGATGGACCGCCGGCTGCTTCCGTTTTTGATGATCGCGGGAGGTGCGAATGCGAATGGATTTGCGTTTTCCATGGATATCTGTAATGTGATCCCGAGTAATTTCCTTGGAACTTCACTGGGTGTAGCGCCGGTTCTGGCTGTGATTTTCTCAGTGATCACCTGCACCTGGTATGTGATGTATTTTAACTATGCGCAGAAGAAGAGCATGGGAAAACTGTCAGAAGCAGAACTGATGGCAATGTACAAAACAGAGAAGAGCGTCATGGGAGATGATGAGCTTCCGGGCCTCTTTATGTCTCTGCTGCCGTTTATCCTGGTTCTGGTAGCGGTAGTGGCAACTTCAAGTATGGGAACTTCCACCAGCTTGAGCTGCGCGCTTCTGATCGGTGTTCTTGTAATTATTGTGACGCAGTTTAAAAAGATCAAAAACCTGAAAGGCTCTCTGAAAGGGGGCGCAATGTCCGGCTTAAGTACAATGCTGACAGTAGCCGCAGTCATTGGCCTTTCCAAAGTCCTGACTCAGGCTCCGGCTTTCCATGCGGTACAGGAGTTTGTATTAAATATCACACTTCCGATTTACTTAAAGACCTGGCTGGGAACCATGATCTGCGGTGCTATGACTGGTTCCGCGATCACAGCGGAAACCCTGTTTTTGGAGAGTTTTGGAAAACAGTTCCTTGCAGCGGGCGCAAACATCAACGCGCTTCACAGAATCGTAGTAGAAGCTGGTATTACCCTGAACAAACTTCCGAATGCATCTCCGGTCGTTATGGAGACTTCTGTTTGTGAGTGTACCCTGGCAGAAAGCTATAAGCACATCGTGCTGGGTTCCACGATTCCATGTGTGATCGCAGGATTCATTATTACGATCATGGCAACGGTCGGAATCATCTTTTAAAATTTAAAGGTTTTGCGATACAGCTTCCAGTACAAAGTCATGGAAATTCCGGACAACCGGCGGCATATAAAACTGGTCACTGCTTACCATATAGATGTTGCGCTTTACGACCGGGTGTAAAATTTCGATGACTTTGACATTCAGGCTGGAGAGCAGTTCCATTTCGGGGACGATGGCAATGCCAAAACCGTGGGCAACGAGGCCGGCCGTAACCTGGTCCTCCACGATCTCATACGCGATACGGGGGCGTTTTCCCAGTACCTGGAACATTTTATCAACTTCATAGCGGATGCCGGATGATTCGGCAAAATAAACATACGGATATGGCAGGGTTTGCTCCAGGTTTACGGAGTCAAATCCTGCCAGTTCGTGATTTTGGGGTACGATCAGCACCAGGTTCTCACGGTGTACGGTTTTGAATGTCAGTCCGTTTTCTTTTTGCGGATGTGAGCAGAAGATCAGGTCGTAATGATGGGCATTTAAGTCATTTACCAGATTCTGGGTCACATCGGTCTGGAAGGAAAAATGAATATCGTGGTCCGGATGCAGGTCGAGGAAACGGCGCGCCAGGGAGGGAATGAAATCCACACCCAGGGGGCGCACAAGGCCGAGGCGGATCAGCCCTTCGCCGCGGGCAGTGCGCTGAAGAAAATCGATGCCATTATCCAGTGCTTTTAAGGAACTTTCAACACTGCGCAGAAACTGTTCCCCAAATACAGTCAGGACGGTGTTTTTTCCACTTTTTTCAAACAATGGAACACCGAGTTCTTCTTCCATTTTAAAGATCGCATGGCTGAGGCTTGGCTGGGTAATACACAGGTTCTGCGCAGCGCGTGTATAGTGGTGCGTATGTGCCAGTTCTGCGAAATAACGCAGGTGAGTCAGATTCATAGGTATTCTGCCTTTCTTAAACGGTGTGATGATATACGATAGATAAAATCTATTATAACATGAAAATAATTGATTTGAATACGGATTAAAACTGTTTTATACTAAAACCGGAAGGTGTGATAAGACATCCTTCCGGTTTTTTACCTATAGAAGATACGGCTTCTTTTATGTCGTTCCCATAAAAAGAAGCCGTAAATCCCCTTACGCATATTCTGTACAATTCTGTATAAAATCCCGATATTTAAAATTCCGGCGGCAGGTCAAGGCAGTGCGCCACCATAAAGTTTGCGAATGCTTCCACGGCTGCCGTGATAAAATTCTTTTTGCTGTAGACCATGTAGATCATGCGGGTGTCCTTCGGGACGTCTGTTAAATGTATTTTTTTGAGGTTGTCGAACTGTTTTAAGAACGGTGTGTCCGCGACAATGGCGGCTTTGGAAGAACGGTTGATGCGCCCGGCAATGGAAATCTCGTCGTCGTAGGAGTGGGCAGCCTCAAGTCCTTTCTCTTTTAGGATCGCGCGGACGGTTTTGCCGATCGGGATGGTGTCGCGGTAGGTGCAGAGCGCGTAGTCTTTTAAGGCAGGCAGCTCGATGGAGTCATACTGCGCCAGCGGATGGTCATTTCGCACGATGACGATAAGCTCCTGGTAGGTGATGGGAACAAAGAACAGATCGTCCATGTGCTCCACCATGGAACAGAAGCCAATGTCGTAGGTTCCTGCGGAGACCCCCTCCGCCACAGGAATGGATTTTTCGTGGAAAATGTTAAAGTTTACCTGCGGGTGATGCTCATGGTATAAGTCGAGAGCATCCGGAAGAAAGTCTCCGAGCAGGGTTGGAATACATCCGATATCGATGGTTCCGGTCATGGAGTCGGATTTTTCCTTCATGAGGGCGATGCCGTGTTCCAGAATTTCCAGAGACTGATTGACATACTGGGAAAATTCTTCTCCATATTTGGTGAGCTGGACGTTGCGGCCTTTTTTTTGGAATAACGCAACCGAAAGCTCGCTTTCCAGCGACGCGATGGAATCGCTGAGGCTGGGCTGGGTGATATAGAGTGCTTTGGCTGCTTCCGTGTAATGCTGGACTTCAGCCAGTTTCCGAAAATAATAAAGCTGCTGTAAATTCATAAACGCTTCTCCTTCTTTCCTATTCATTATACATGATGTTGATGAGAATTTCCATGGAATCGTTAAGAAAATGTTAGAAAATTATCAAAATATAGCGAGGGATGGATTTGACAATTTGGGCAAAACTGCCTAAAATAGGAGGCAGATGGCTGTTTGCACAGCGTGCGAACAGTAACGTCAGGAGAGAGGCGGAAGACAGGAGGTCTCGCTATGAGAGAGATCAAGAAGAATATTTTTCTGGAAACAATTCCCTATGAAAACCGGCATATCAGCCCGCGCAATCTTTACATTATAAAAGGAGAGGACCGCAGCCTGATGGTCGATACCTCAAATAATACGGAGCGGGACTGGGGCATATTAAAACATATGGTCGATGCGCTTGGCATTGACTGTAAGAAACTGGATATTTTTATTACCCATGAACATCCGGACCATACCGGTCTGGTGCCCAGACTCCAGGAGCTTGGCGCGCAGGCGTTCATGAATCCGGATGAGACGAGAAAACGGGTGGATCTTCTGCACAGCTATCTGGCGGATGAGCACGCCCGGATCGAGAATCTGCGCATTGTCGGTGTTACAAAAGAGGAGACACCGGAGGTTTATGACACCTTCATGGAGTACACCACCAAGGCTTACGCGGCTTCCAAAAGTCCGCTGGAATTAAAGTACACGCCCATCCACCCGGGCGATATGCTTTCTTACGGTGGCTATACCTTTGAGGTTGTTCTCTTAAAGGGGCATACGTTTGGCCAGTGCGGTCTTTATGAATGCCAGAAAAAGCTTCTGTTTGTCGGAGACCAGATCATGACGGACATTGTCCCGATCGTTGGAACGCAGGAGACGGATCTTGCCATGCTCAAATGCTATATGGACTCTCTGGGAGAACTTAAGCACTTTTATAAGGACTGTTATTTTCTTCCCTGCCATTACGGCGAGATCAAAGATATCGAAAAAGAAGTCAACCGCATTATTTTCGGATATCTGGAAAAATGCGAGATCATGAAGCATGTGCTGGAGGAAGCAGGAACGGCTCTCACGACCCGCGATATCGGCGTGCGGACCTACGGAAGGAGCCAGGGGCCGCCAGACTACGCGCATTTTGCGTCCTGTACCCAGATCTGGGCGAAGACCTTCTCCTGTATGGAGTATATGATGGGCGAGGGCTTCATTGAGCGTTCTGAGCGGGACGGTATCATTTACTGGAAAGCAATCTGATCCGGCGCATCTTCCTTTGGAGTATCCGGTTCCCGAAGTTCGTTCCAGAGCTTGTGGAAATAACCGGAAAACTCCGGGGCGTTGCGCCGCTTTAACGGACTGTCATACTGAGCGGAAAAGGTGAGCGGAAGCTCCGCCTTTACCTGCCCGGGCCTTGCGGAGAGAACCAGCACGCGGTCAGCGGTGCTGATGGCTTCTGCCAGGTCATGGGTAATCAGGATGGCGGTCTTTTTTGTCTCTCTTATAATAGAAGCAATGTCATCGCAGACGGAAAGGCGGGTCTGGTAATCGAGGGCGGAGAACGGCTCATCGAGGAGCAGCAGATCCGGCTTTAAGATGAGGGTGCGGATGAGCGCCGCGCGCTGGCGCATGCCGCCGGAGAGTTCGGAGGGGCGCGAGGAGGCAAAGGCGGCAAGTCCGTATTTTTCCAGCAGTTCATCAAGTTCGCGGAGGGTTTCGGCATTTTTGCGGTGGCGGATCTCCAGTCCGAGCGCCGCGTTTTCCCGGATGGTGCGCCACTCAAACAGATGATCCCGCTGGAGCATATAGCCGATGCCGGAGCGCGCGCTGGTGAGTGGAGTATCTTCTATATAAATAGTTCCTTCCTCCGGAGTGATCAGTCCGGCAAGCAGGGAAAGCAGGGTGGATTTGCCGCAGCCCGACGGACCGACAATGGCAAGAAACTCGCCGGAGCTCACCGAGAAGGAGATGTGGGAGAGTGCCGGGGTAGCGCCCTCCGGGGAATGGTAGGAGTAGCTGACATCGCAGACATTTAAAACAGGATTCATAGCCGTTCCTCCCGGATATTTTACTTTATTTTATGAAGAAAAGAAAAAAGAGTGCCAGAAAACCCCTTGCATTTCCGAAAAGCAGGTGCTATAATACAAACGATAACATGATAATCTGACAGCTTGAGAGTGGGCATATGTCCACTCTCAATTTTTTGCCGGGCACATTCAGGGGGAAGAAAACGTACCTGAATCCGCCGCGGCGCTGTATGTCAGTGCATGACGTGAAGAGAGGTGACAACCATGACAAGAAGAGAAGAATACGAATCCAAAACAGAGGCATTCCTGCTTCCGGTCCTCGCAGAGCATAACTTCGAGCTTTGGGATGTAGAGTATGTAAAGGAAGCCGGCACCTGGTATCTGCGCGCCTACATCGACAAAGAGGGCGGCATCGCGGTGGATGACTGCGAGGTCATCAGCCGTATTTTAAGCGACTGGCTCGACAAGACAGACTTCATCGAGGACAGTTACATCCTCGAGGTGAGTTCACCGGGACTTGGCCGTCCGCTGAAAAAAGAGCGCGACTTTGAGCGCAGCATGGGCGAGGAAGTTGAGATCCGCCTTTACAAGGCAAAGAACAAACAGAAAGAGTTTACCGGAATCTTAAAGGCATACGACAAGGAAACTGTGACCATCGAAACGACAGAAGGCGAACTGGTATTTGAGCGTCCGGAAATCGCGCTGATCCGGCTGGCGTTTGATTTTTAAACAGAATTTAGGAGGATAAAATCATGAATAAGGAATTGATCGAGGCATTAAACCTGCTGGAAAAGGAAAAAAATATCAGCAAGGCAACGCTGTTAGAGGCAATCGAGAACTCTCTGCTGACCGCATGCAAGAACCATTTTGGAAAAGCAGATAATATCAAAGTAACCATCAACCCGGAGACCGGCGATTTCGCTGTATACGCAGAGAAGGAAGTTGTGGAAGAGGTTGAGGATCCGTTAACCCAGATCAGCTACGCAGAGGCAAGAATCAAAAACCCGAAATTTTTCATCGGCGATATCATCAACGTTCCGATCGAGTCTAAGTCCTTCGGCCGTATCGCTACCCAGAACGCAAAGAACGTGATCCTGCAGAAAATCCGCGAGGAAGAGCGCAGCATGCAGTTCAACGAGTGGTACCAGAAGGAGAAAGACGTTGTGACCGGTATCGTACAGCGTTACCTGGGCAAGAATGTCAGCATCAACCTGGGCAAGGTCGATGCCATCTTAAACGAGGCAGAGCAGGTAAAGGGCGAGGTGTTCAAGCCGACTGAGCGTATCAAAGTTTACGTTCTGGAAGTAAAAGATACCCCGAAGGGACCGCGCATCTCTGTATCCCGCACGCATCCGGACCTGGTAAAACGCCTGTTTGAGGAAGAGGTTACCGAGGTGAAAGACGGCACCGTAGAGATCAAGGCAATCGCGCGTGAGGCTGGTTCCAGAACCAAGATCGCCGTATGCTCCAACGATCCGAACGTAGATCCGGTCGGCGCATGTGTCGGCATGAACGGCGCCCGGGTCAACTCCATCGTAAATGAGCTGCGCGGTGAGAAGATCGACATCATCACCTGGGATGAGAACCCGGCATTCATGATCGAGAACGCGTTAAGCCCGGCAAAGGTTATCTGCGTGGTTGCAGATGAGGAGAGCAAGGAGGCACAGGTTATCGTTCCGGATTACCAGCTTTCCCTGGCAATCGGTAAAGAGGGCCAGAACGCAAGACTGGCAGCACGTCTGACCGGCTACAAGATCGACATTAAGAGCGAGACCCAGGCAAGAGAGCTTGGACTGTTTGAGGAGATGGGCATTGACTCTCAGGAAGAGGGCGTGTACGATGAGCTGGACGCAGACTTCGAAGTATCCGCTACCGATGAGTATTCAGACAACAATACCGAGTTCTAATAGCTAAGAAATACAGAATAGGAAGTGAGCATGCAATTGGTGAATGCAAAGAAATTTCCGCAGAGACAGTGTATCGGCTGCGGTGAAATGAAGAACAAAAAAGAAATGATCCGTATACTGAAAACACCGGAAGGGGAGTTTGTGGTGGACGCGACCGGCCGCAAGAACGGACGCGGCGCTTACATCTGCCCGTCTGTAGACTGCTTCAAAAAGGCAGTGAAGGGAAAAGGCCTGGAGCGTTCCTTCAAGATGGCGATCCCGAAAGAGGTGTATGAGACACTGGAAAAGGAGATGGAACAGCTTGGATAACAGACAGAAAATCCTGAACCTGATCGGACTGGCCACCAAGGCCGGAAAGACTGCGAGCGGAGAGTTCTCCACAGAGAAGGCCGTAAAGAGCGGAAAAGCGTATCTTGTGATCGTATCCGAAGAGGCGTCCGACAATACCAAAAAGATGTTTACCAATATGTGTACTTACTATAAAGTTCCTATTCTGTTTTTAGGCGGCAAAGAGGAACTGGGGCATTCCATGGGCAAGCAGATGCGCGCATCGCTCGCCGTCGTGGATGCAGGACTGGCAAAGGCAATCGTGAAACAAATGAATATAATCGGAGGTAGTGAGTATGAGAGTAAGTGAACTGGCAAAAGAGCTGGGAAAATCCAGCAAAGATGTATTAGATGTGTTACAGAAGAATAATCAGGACGTAGCGACGCATTCATCCAACGTGAATGACGCGCAGATCGGCATGGTAAAGAAGGCATTTGGCGCTTCTGAGCAGCCGAAGGCAGACGGCGCGGCACCGAAGAAGAAACTGGCTGCAGTATACCGTCCGCAGAACTCCCAGCAGAGACCGGCTCAGTCCAAACCGGCAGCACGTCCGCAGCAGGGCAGCAGTGCTCCGGCACAGCAGGCAGCACAGCCGCAGGCAAACAATGGACAGCAGGCAAGACCGGCACAGAACGGCGAGCGTCAGAACGGATTTAACGGAAACCGCGACAATAACCGTCAGGGTGGTTTTAACAGAGACAACAATCGTCAGGGCGGCGGCTTCAACCGAGATAACCGCCAGGGCGGAAACCGTGAAGGCGGCTTTAACCGCGATAACCGCCAGGGCGGAAACCGCGAAGGCGGCTTCAACCGTGACAACAATCGTCAGGGCGGCGGCTTCAACCGAGATAACCGTCAGGGCGGAAACCGTGAAGGCGGCTTTAACCGCGATAACCGCCAGGGCGGAAACCGTGAGGGCGGCTTCAACCGCGACAACAACCGTCAGAGCGGCGGTTTCGGCGGAAACAGAGACAATCGCCAGGGCGGCGGCTTTAACCGCGATAACCGCCAGGGTGGAAACCGTGAGGGCGGCTTCAACCGCGACAACAACCGTCAGGGCGGCGGCTTTGGCGGAAACCGAGATAACCGTCAGGGCGGCGGCTTCGGTGGAAACAGAGACAATCGCCAGGGCGGCTTTGGCGGAAACCGTCAGGGTGGTTCCGGCAGACCGGGTCAGAGAGACGGCGGCT
Organism: uncultured Lachnospiraceae bacterium; assembly: GCA_934394615.1. GTDB lineage: Bacteria > Bacillota > Clostridia > Lachnospirales > Lachnospiraceae > Brotaphodocola. The sequence goes on along the minus strand of CAKRRJ010000047.1, from coordinate 2,552 downwards.
CCAAGAGCTACGATACCCCGATCCAGACTAAGCCGACCAACAACCGTCAGCAGACCAACAACGCGCATAAGAAAGACAAATACGATAAGACCAGAATGATGGAAGACGGACCAAGAAGCAAGAACGGAAAGGTTTCCAAGCACCCGTTCATCATGCCGCAGAAGCCGGCTGAGGAGAAGGTGGAGGATACCGTAAAGGTAATCACCATTCCGGAGGTTCTGACCATCAAGGAACTGGCTGATAAGATGAAACTGCAGCCGTCCGCTATCGTGAAGAAGCTGTTCTTACAGGGCAAGATCGTAACCTTAAACTCTGAGATCGACTTCGATCAGGCAGAGGAGATCGCAATGGAGTACGAGGTACTCTGCGAGAAGGAAGAGAAGGTCGATGTCATTGCCGAGCTGTTAAAAGAGGAAGATGAGAACGAGGAAGATATGGTTTCCAGACCGCCGGTTGTCTGCGTAATGGGACACGTTGACCACGGTAAAACTTCCCTGCTTGATGCGATCCGTCAGACCAATGTTACCTCCCGCGAGGCAGGCGGCATCACCCAGCACATCGGTGCTTACACCGTAGACGTGCGCGGCCAGCAGATCACCTTCCTGGATACCCCGGGACATGAGGCGTTCACCGCAATGCGTATGCGTGGTGCACAGTCTACCGATATCGCAATCCTGGTTGTTGCAGCAGACGATGGCGTAATGCCGCAGACCGTTGAGGCAATCAACCACGCGAAGGCAGCAGAGGTTGAGATCATCGTTGCCATCAACAAGATCGATAAGCCGTCCGCTAACGTAGACCGCGTAAAACAGGAGCTGGCTGAGTACGAGCTGATCCCGGAGGACTGGGGCGGCAACACCGTATTCGTACCGGTATCCGCACACACCAAGGAAGGCATTCCGGAGCTGCTTGAAATGATCCTTCTGACTGCAGAAGTGAAAGAGTTAAAGGCAAACCCGAACCGCCGCGCAAGAGGCCTTGTCATTGAGGCTGAGCTGGATAAGGGCAAAGGCCCGGTTGCTACCATCCTGGTACAGAAGGGTACCCTTCGTGTCGGCGATAACGTAACCGCTGGTCCGTGCTACGGTAAAGTCCGCGCTATGATGGATGATAAGGGCCGCAGAGTCAAAGAGGCTGGTCCGTCCATGCCGGTTGAGATCCTGGGCTTAAACGATGTTCCGGGCGCAGGCGACGTCCTGATGGCTACCGAGAACGAGAAAGAGGCAAGAAGCTACGCAGAGACCTTCATCTCTGAGAGCAAGAATAAATTACTGGAAGACACCAAGGCGAAGCTGTCCCTGGATGATCTGTTCAGCCAGATCAAGGCAGGTAATGTCAAGGAGCTTCCGATCATTGTAAAGGCAGACGTACAGGGGTCCGTAGAGGCAGTAAAACAGAGTCTTGTAAAACTGTCCAACGAGGAAGTTGTAGTCAAGGTCATCCACGGCGGCGTTGGTGCCATCAACGAGTCCGATGTATCCCTGGCATCTGCTTCCAACGCGATCATCATTGGATTTAACGTACGTCCGGACGCTACCGCGAAGTCCATCGCAGACCGCGAGAAGGTAGACCTGCGTCTGTACCGCGTCATCTACCAGGCAATCGAGGATGTAGAGGCAGCTATGAAGGGCATGCTGGATCCGGTATTCGAGGAGCAGGTCATCGGTCACGCAGTTGTCCGCCAGACCTTCAAGGCATCCGGTGTTGGTACCATTGCAGGTGCTTACGTGATGGATGGTAAGTTCCAGAGAGGATGCTCCTGCCGCATCACCCGTGACGGTGAGCAGATCTTCGACGGTGCGCTGGCTTCCTTAAAGCGTTTCAAAGACGATGTCAAGGAAGTTGCAACTGGTTACGAGTGCGGTCTTGTATTCGAGAAGTTCAACGATGTCAAGGAAGATGATATGGTTGAAGCATACATGATGGTAGAGGTACCGCGCTAGGATTTATAAAATCCATGTGGCTGCGCAGATGGAAGGGCAGTCACGGATCCCCTAAACTTCAGAAAGGAAGCACTGATTTTTTGGTGCTTCCTTTAAGAGTATTTGGAGTTTGTGATGGAATGGCATTTTGCAGGACGCAGAACAGTCGTTTCAGACGGACTTAAACAGAGAGGAATGAAACAGAATGCGAAAAAACAGCATCAAAAATACGAGAATCAACATGGAAGTGCAGAGAGAACTCAGCGAGATCATCCGCACTGAGATCAAGGACCCGCGTGTGAACGGCGCCATGACCTCTGTTGTGGCTGTTGAGGTTACACCGGATTTAAAATACTGCAAGGCGTACATCAGCGTGCTGGGCGATGAGGAGCGCGCGAAGGATGCCATTACCGGCCTTAAGAGTGCCGTTGGCTACATCCGCAGAGAGCTTGCGCACCGCGTGAATTTGCGCAACACCCCGGAGATCACCTTTGTTCTGGACCAGTCCATCGAGTATGGCGTGAATATGTCCAGACTGATCGACGAGGTTACAAAAGACTTAAAAGACTGAGAAGGGAGTGACGGAGGATGCAGGAACGCAAACTGATGGAACTGGCAGAGGCCGCAGGC
>CAKRRJ010000046.1 GCA_934394615.1 uncultured Lachnospiraceae bacterium | reverse complement strand
CCATAGCCTGTGTGTTTCCGGTGCTGCTCCAGTAGATTACGTTTACTTCTTTCATGTTCGTGTTCTCCTTTCTATTTCCGGCTGTGCCCGGTCTTTCCCGGCCGCAGCCTCCATCCGCAGATTTCGCATTCCCGTTTATGTAATACCTGAGCCGGAAATGCCCTGCAGGATCTGGCATGTTTATTTTCAGGTTATTTTCAAGATATTGCGTAACTGTTCCATGATTTCACAGTTACGATACGGCAACATAGGACAAATTGCGTCCGCACATGATCTCGCGTAAAGCCTGTTCCTTCACCCGGTCGTAAAGATCAAAGGTTTTCTCTGCCTCTGCCGGATTCTGGTAGACTTTCCAGTAGCGGGATGTCAGGCTGTTCTCGCCGCGGTTCGCAATGAATCCGCGCACATCTGCCACCGGATACTCCAGGAGCACACCCAGCTCATGTGGGAACTCCTTTGCGGTCCCGGCATAACGCTGATACCGTCTTCTGAGCCTTGCGAGAACCGATGCCACGTCAAATCGCTCGTAGCCGCAGCTCTTTAAAAACTCGCGGACATCGCTTCGTTTCAGATGCTGCTCCAGACGGTCGTAACGGTACAGGAACAATACTTCTTTTTCTGCGTCTGCATAAAGCGGAATGCAGATGATCCGGCTTTTTTTCAGATAAGCACGGATTTTTCTCCAACCGCCCGGCTTCATGGTGATGAGGTTGGAAATCTTGACTCCCTTTAAAACCGGAGCACACTGTGTCACCACACGAAAACCGAACTTTTCTTCCGGTGTGCAGTTGTTCAGAAAATGGAGCATGGTCTCTGCTGACATACGCCGTTCCTCCTGTTCAATCTCTATTAGTTACCCTTTGCTAACCCGATGTACATATGTTAGCATATGCTAACCATTAAGTCAATCTGATAAACTGAGAGTAATTCTCAATAACGCTCTTATTGAGAAAATATTACCCTGTATCTGACACCTTTTGAATTTTTTTACTCATTATTACGATTTTATTACATCGGTTGATTTTTCCATCCGCTCCTGTTACCATCATTTGCGGAGGAATTACCATGAATAAACACAGATACCTGATCGGAGACGTGGCAAACCTTATGGGAATGAGCCGCGACACACTCCGCCATTACGAAAAGCGGGGCCTGCTGACAGCCAGAAAAGCTGAAAACGGCTACCGCTACTATACAGAAACCGACATTTCCAGGCTCATAGGCATCCTGTACCAGAGAAAAATGGATATTGGGCTGGATGATATCGCCGCGCTCTGGAACGAACAGGCTTCCGGCGATTCCCCGGAACGCTTTAACAGCATTATCAACCAGCGGCTGGAAGAGGAGGAAGAGGCCATTCTCCAGCATAAACGTACCATAGCAAAACTTCGCATGAGCCAGAAAGACTGTGAAAATATCCGAAACTATACCGGAAAGGTCATTCACTGTTTCCTGCCGGATTCCTACATCATTGATCCGCATCTGGATTTTCATGACGGACTGGAACAGTGGTTCCAGTACACCAGGGAGCATGCCGGGCTGGAAAACATGTACCTGTTCGATGAATACCAGCTCCATACCAGCGCCGAGGATGCGTCTTTTTCTCTTCACCATTGCAATTCCCAGCTCCTGCTCCATAAAGATATGGCTGAATACACCGAATTTCCAATTTCGCCGGATCTTCCATGCACCGCTGCCGACACACGCTGCCTGTCCGCCTTCTGTACCTCGCAGGATCGGATTCCGCCTCTTGATACAGTAAAAAGCATGCAGGACTACGCCCGAACACACGCGCTTTCCATAAAGCCGCAGCTCTTTTCCACCTTCCTCATGCAGGGCATCCGCGACCGGAAACAGTGTTATTATCTGCAGCTGTTCCTGCCGCTATGCACAGAATCCATTTCATAATTTTTCTACATTTTAAGGGGCGCGCCGCAGATGGCACGCCCCTTTTTGCAGAGAGTTTTATGATTACAGAGAGTGTTTCTATTATGTGATGGTTTTATTTTTCTGTATTCTTCTCGATTCCTTCGTAGGTGATGAAGCCCTGGCTGTCGGTGCAGTAGTAGCGGTCATCGCCGTCTTTCGCGTTTTTCTTACCCTTCTGAATCTTACCGCTTGTGTTGACCAGATAAGTGCCGCTCTTGGTGTCATCCTCCGGATCGTTCCACTCAACTTTCTTATATTTCTCATCGGAATCGGCTTCAATGCGTTTGCCCTTCTCGTAGATCACGCCGTCCTGAATGCCGTTGTAACCCTGGCCGCGCTCATCGCCGGACTTGCGGAAGTTGTAGGTGTAACGTTCCCCGTCAATGTCAACGATTGCGGTTCCGGTCTTCATGGCGCCAGCCTTTCCTGCACCCTCAAAGTAGTAAACCTCAGCCGCATCGCCAACCTCCGGCAGATCATCTTCGCTCTCGATCTCCTCGTAAGACAGGATCTCTTTGCCGGAAACTTCCAGCTTGTAAAGACCCTCCAGCATCTTTCCATACTCATCAAACGCATAGTAATAACCGTTGATCTTCTTGATCTGGCTCTTCACTACTTCGCCGTCTTTTTCCGCGTAATACCAGCGCTCCTCGCCGTCTGCGTATCCCTCCGGGTCCGTGCTCTCGCCCGGCACAGTCTTAAACCAGCCTACTGACATCCAGCTGTCGCTAACCGGACTGTAGTAACTGCTGCTCGGACTTGCCAGCGAAGTATTACTTGCTGTCGCATACCAGTTAAACCGGGTGTTTCCATACTCCTCAAAGTAATATTTCCGTCCATTGATGGTCTTTTTCGTGTCGGCAGCTTTCTTTCCGTTCGCATTAAAATAGAACCAGTACCAGTCCTCAAAATCATCGTTTGTCTGGTCATCATCCACCACATCCAGGCGCTCCCACTGACTGCTGCGCATTGCGCCATCGTCCGCGCTTCCCAGATAGTAAATACCAGTCTGCCATGCGTCGTCGCCAATCTGGCGCTCACCCTGCTCATCGATCCATCCAAAAAGCATCTTGCCTTCCGCATCAAACGCGTACTTTTTAGATACACCATCCGCCCGGACGATCGTTTTAAAATTGACGCGGCCGGAATCATTGCTCTTGTACGCCTTTCCATTTGGTCCAAAATAATACCAGACGGTATCGGAATCTTCATCATCCCGCGGATCTTCGTTATCCAGCTGCCTCCACTGGTTTGTTACCATGGCGCCGCTCTCGTTTACATAGTAGTAGTTGTCGTCGTCTTCCACAAGCTGGCTCACCGCCATCTCGCCGTCCTCGTCCAGCCAGCACCAGTCATTGCCGGATTTCTTCCACGCGGAAGTGACTTCATCTCCATTCCGGTCATAATAACGCCAGGTTCCATCCTCCTGCTGCCAGCCGGATGCCGCAAAAGATACCATGGAGGTTCCCAGAGTCAGCGCTGCCGCCGCGCACGGAATGATCAGTTTCTTTGTATGTTTTTTCATGATTACGAACTCCTTTCGCTCTTCTCTTCGTATTGCTTTTGACAATTCAGACTCTACACCCTGGAACGGTTCCAGGGTCAATGGAAGTAATAAAACCGTAAAGAACCGTAATCTTTCAGAAAAAATGTTTATTTTATTGACTATTTTCTTAACGCAACTTATACTGAGTGTATACAAAAGGGGAAAGTGAGGGATTTACTATGGCTTACACAGGATTGATATTAGCCAGCCTCGGAACGATTTTCATTCTGATCATCGGATGGTATGTGCTCCAGGTTGTCGCGTACTGGCAGATCTTTGAGAAAGCCGGGGAACCTGGCTGGAAGGCAATCATCCCGTTCTACAACACCTACACCCAGTACAAATTTACCTGGGACACAAACTTTTACTGGTTTGTATTATTCGGCAGCATCATCGGCGGCCTGTTAAACTCTTTTGACGGCATGATCTCCGCGCTCGGTTCCATCATTCTGCTTGGTATCTCCGTCGTGAACATCATCGCTTTAAACAAGCTGGCAAAAGCATTTGGCCACGGCACCGGCTTTACTGTCGGACTTGTTTTCTTAAACCCGATCTTTAAACTGATTCTCGGATTCAGCGGAGATGAATATATCGGACCGCAATAAAAATCAAAAAACCATCCATCTGCATGCATCATTCGCACGCAAACGGATGGTTTTTTCAATTTTCAAATATCGTGATTGTGTCTCAGCGCTGCACTCTTCCGGAGCTGTCTCCTCCGGCAAGCTTCTCCACCTCTGCCCGGGTCACCAGGTTGAAATCACCCGGAATGGTGTGTTTTAATGCCGCAGCCGCCGTTCCAAATTCCAGAGCGGCCTTCATGTCTTTTCCATCTAAAAAGCTGCAGATCAGACCGGAAGTAAACGCGTCTCCGCCGCCTACGCGGTCCACGATCGGCGCGATCGTGTACTTCTCGGAATGGTAAAATTCCTTCGTCTTTCCGTCCATGATGCAGGCGGACCAGCCATTATGGGACGCGCTGTGGCTCTCGCGCAGGGAACTTGCGATGTAGCGGAAGCCGAATCGGTCTGCCATCTGGCTGAAAATGTTCATATAACCGGCCAGTTCCAGATTGCCGGAAGTTACGTCAGAACCCTCCGGTTTAAAGCCCAGCACCTTCTCCGCGTCCTCCTCGTTTCCAATGCAGACATCGACATACTGCATAAGGTTCGTCATGACTTCTCTTGCTTTCTCCTGGGACCAGAGTTTTTTGCGGAAGTTTAAGTCTACCGACACGGTAAGACCATGAGCCTTCGCTGCCTTTAATGCCTCCTCGGTCAGCTTTGCCGCGCGGTCGGAAAGTGCCGGGGTGATGCCGGTAAAATGGAACCAGTCCGCATCCGCGAAAATCGCGTCGAAGTCGAACAGGTCCGGTGTCGCGCAGGCAATGGAAGATCCGGCCCGGTCATACACAATGTTGGACGGGCGCACAGAAGAACCAGGTTCCAGATAATAAATGCCAAGACGGTCACCGCTGCGGGAGATAAACTTTGTGCCTACGTTATATTTACGCACAGCCGCGATCGCGCAGTCACCGATTGGATTGTCCGGGATCGCGGTCACAAACTCCGTGTCATATCCGTAATTAGCCAGCGAAACTGCCACATTCGCCTCACTTCCGCCATAATTGATATCAAATTCATCTGCCTGAATAAACTTTTCATTGCCCGGGGTCGATAATCTGAGCATAATCTCCCCCATGGTCACGATTTTTGCCATGTCATATTCCTCCGTCTTGTCTCCGTCATGTTTCTGGCTGTCCAGATTTCTGTCCGCACCGGCAGTTTTTCCTACATCCGGTCTGCAGCTGCTTAGACTGCCCTGCCGCGCGCTGCTGCCACGGCTGCCACAAACTCTTTCGCCTTAGCTGTTACCGCCGCGAAATCGCCGGTCTTCGCGCCCTTTGTGAGGCTGCTTCCGGTTCCGACTGCGTAAGCGCCGGCCTTAACCCACTTGTCTACGTTATCGACATCCACGCCGCCGGACGGCATAAACTCGCCCTGTGGGAGCGGTCCCTTAAACGTGCTTATGGCCGCCGGTCCAAGAATATTGCCCGGAAAGAGCTTAATCACGTCGCAGCCTGCCTCCAGCGCGGAAATGGCTTCGGTCGGGGTCATAACGCCCGGCAGCATCGGTACGCGGTAGCGGTTACAGAGTTTGATGGTATCGAGGTTCAGCCCCGGGCTCACCACATAATTTGCCCCGGCCAGGATTGCCATTCTTGCTGTTTCCGGATCCAGCACGGTCCCCGCTCCGATGACGATCCGGTCGTCATCGCGGTACTTTTTCGCCATGGCAGAAATAAATTCGATTGGATTTCCCTCGTCCATGGTCATGGTAACCTCAATAAAATAAATACCGCCCTCAATCACGGCCTCAACAATTTTCTCCCCTTGTTCCAGATTTTTCGCGCGGATCACCGCGATCAGATAATCTTCGCGCATTCTGGATAAAACCTGCTCTTTTCGCATCTCCGTTCTCGTCTCCTTCTCCTGAACCTTTTATTTTCTCCGGATGTATCCCAGCATTTCCGAAAGCTGCTTTGCTTTTCCGGAAACAATCTGCCCCAGTTCCTCATAATTTACAGCGTCCCGGTACAGCGTGGAAATACTGATGGCACCGACAAGGTTTCCATCTGCTCCAAAGACCGGCGCGCCCACGCACTCCGCATGTTCTTCCATCTCACGGGCATCCAGGGCATACCCCTGCTCCCGCACCTGTTCCAGTTCTTCCATAAAAAGTGCCGGGTCCGTAATGGTTCGCTCTGTCTTTTTCTCGAAATTCATGCGCTTGAAAAGCTGCTGCTGGATTTCCGGCTCGCTGTAGGCAAGAATCGCTTTTCCGAGGGAGGTGCAGTGCATTGGAACGCGGCTTCCCACGGCCGCCGTTGTAATGACCGGAGTTTCCGGCTCCGACTTACAGATATACACAACTTCACAGTCCGACCGAACCCCGAAAAATACGGTTCTTCCCACCTCATGGGCAAACGTTTTTAATTCTGGCTCGATCACATCCATAATGTTTAAATGGCTTGTGTAATTTACACCAATGCGGTAAGCCGTAAGCCCGATCGTGTAGCGCTTCTTCTGCCCCCAGTCCGCATGTACCATGCCGAGCGCTTCCAGGGTGGTCACAATGTCATACGCGCTGGTTTTTGGAAGATCCAGGCAGTCGCACAACTCGTCCAGGGATGCCCCCTCCTGCTTCTGGGAAATGATCTCCAGGATCTGAATCGTCCTCTGGGTTGTACGGTTTAATTTCATAAATGTTCCACACCTTTCTGCCACGTCTAAGCCAGCCTCACTCTGCCGGAAATGCTCCGCATGGCTGCTGTTCGCACGTTGCTGAAGCCGCAGTCATACAGATCCGTTTCACACATACCGATATTTTACTGAATATGGGAATAGAAGTCAAGCTATTGACAGAATTGTCACAGGTCAGCTGACCAGCGGGAGAATGTAAGTACTCCAGATCCAGCTTGCCGGGAATACCAGCACCATAGCCGGGATCATATCGGCCGTCGGAAACTGCTTCACCTTCATCATGCGAAATGCCGTTGCCAGCATGACAAAGCCTCCTGCTGCCTTAAAATCATCGATCATCTCCGGAGTCGTGAGCGGATAGATGAGTCCGGCTCCAAAAAACAGGGCCAGGAAAATGATCATCTGCGGAATCGCGATCATGGACACAACACCTCCCAGCATACACGCAAAGATCAGGGCGGTAAACAGATCCAGCACCGATTTCGCGATCAGAATGCTGTGATCCCCGGTCATTCCAGCCACCATGGAACCGTAGATTCCGGTACCGCTCGCGCAAAATAGCACAATCACGGTCACAAGGGTCGCCATAAACTCTTCTTCGGAAATGGATGTATTTTTCTTTTTTATCACAAGAGAGGCTGCCCGCTGCATCATGCCGGCTCCCTGCCTGATGCGGTCTCCCAGATGCAGCGCCAGTCCCAGCGCGGTTCCGATCACCACAGCAAAAATCACAGCCGGCATGTTTTTCATTAACATTACCGAACTGATTCCCATTCCCATGGCACAGACACCAAAAACCATATTCAGATTTTCCTTAAAGTCCAGATCCAGCCGGTCCTCCACAACCAGGCCGATCAGCCCTCCCAGTACAATTGACAACGCATTGATGAAAACTCCAATTGGCATATACTGACACTCCTACTCTTTTTTCTTTAGATTTTCATAAATTTTTTTATACGTTTCCATGAAAGCACCAAATTCCTCCTCAGAAATTCCATTCATTGCCTGCTGCTCAATGTTGGCAAACACATCCTGCACCAGATCCCGGCATCGTTTTCCCTCTTCCGTCAGAAAAATATACCAGGTACGCCGGTTCCCATGCAGCATTCTGCGCTCGACCAGCCCCCTGGCCTCCATCCGGTTTAAGATTGAAGTCAGGGAACCAGCCTCCAAAAAGCATCCCTTCGCGATCTCTTTCTGGCTGCTTCCATCGTGATCTGCCAGATAATCAAGCACCTTCGGCTGTCCAATGGTAAGGTCTGTGTCTCTCAGCTGGTCTAAAAGCTGCCGCTGAACCAGCATCTGATTCGCCATAAGCAGGTAATGTAATGTGTCTTTCATTGTAATTTTCCCCTTTTGCATTATAGTTTGAATTCAAACAGTTTCGATTATAACTTTTTAGTTATTGTCTGTCAATTACTTTTTGCCTATCCTGTAAAATCAACATCTATCGTTTTCTAATAGAACGAAAAGACGCAGATGGAATCTGGAAATTCCGCTCTGCGTCTTTCATTCGTTATCTTATTCATAATTATGAATCAGGAACAACGGTTTCACCGCCATGACCTCATCATACTCTTCCTGAGATACCTGCACACTGGCATTCAGCTGCTTCAAATCTTTTTTTACCTGTTCCAGTGCCTCTTTTTCATTTGCCGCACGTCCTTCCCGGATCATCCGGATCATGCGTGCAATGGTAACCGGATGCAGATAACGGCATGGAACCGCAAGCCCTCCCGGACAGTGGTCTCTGCATGCTTCTACCTGTTTCTCCGCTGTTTCCAGGCGCTTCTCGATCGCCTTTCTGTTATTTTTGCTGGTCGGCATCACATTGGCGCCAGAGAAAAGAAAGATACCGGCTATGCCAAACAGGACAAACCAGACCGCAAAGGGTGCCTGGGTTTTCAGGGAAACCAAGCCAAACCCCAGCGCGGCCAGACCAAGTACGGTAAAGAGAAGCGCGCCCCATTTATAGTAAGGCTTTGTCTGCTCATAGGTCCGTTTTTTCCGGGCTGCGTTGGAAAACTCCGCAAAGAGAAGAGGCTGCTTTTCCAGATACTCTTTCGCGCATTCCAGCCGCTCCACCTCTTTGAGAGCCACGCCTTCAAGCGGTATTTCCGTTTTCTGTTTCCTGTCTCTTTCTGCCTCTTCCAGACGTTTTTCCGCCGCTTCGCTGACGGTCTTTATCTCCGGAAATTCCTGCTGAACGCAGGCCAGGAACAGATCCACCTGATCCTCATATTTAAAGTTGCACTGTTTTTCCTGGCCGTTGTCGTAAACAACGATCAGATACGGGATCGTGGCAAACAGTCCTTTTCCGCTGAATCCGCCCTTGCTCATGGCCACACGTTTAAACACACGGGAGACGGATTCCACCGGAACATAGTAGCAGCGGTCGATGTAAAATCTGTTTAAATACAGTGCTTTTTTTCCGATCCCGCAGGGACCGATCTTTCTGCAGCTTTTTTTATCTGCTGCCAGCTCCTGCTCTGTCAGTTCTTTCGTTCCAAGTTTTTTTGGCTTCCACAACATGATGGATACGCCTCCCTCTCCTGATTTTCTCTCTGCCGCTGCCAGTTCAACACACGGCGGGCAGAACATTCTCATTCAATACATCTTTATGCGGTCTGCTGTTTTCTGGTCGCATGGATGAAGATTCCAAGGAATACGACAGCCAGAACGATACCAACCGGATAAGCCACTGCAGTGCCAAGGTTTAAGCACTCGGATGCACAGAAGAAATAGGTCATGGATACGGCACTCATGAAGGTGGCCGGAACCGCGGTGATCCAGTAGTTCTTCTTTGCTTTATACAGATACATGGACGCGGTCCACAGAACGATCATAGCCAGGGTCTGGTTGGTCCAGCTGAAATATCTCCAGACGATGCTGTAATCCATATGTCCGACAATGGCGCCAACACCTAACAGCGGAACACACAGAAGCAGTCTGTTCTTCCATGCCTTCTGGTCGATCTTAAACCAGTCTGCCAGAGTCAGGCGGGCACTTCGGAATGCGGTATCACCGGAAGTGATCGGGCAGGCGATAACGCCAAGCATTGCCAGGGCAATACCAATGCCGCCCATGGTCTTCTTACATACATCGTAGATTGCTGCGGACTGTCCGTTTTTCATAATCTCTGCAAGGCCGGTATTCAGGCCGCCGGTAACTTCGTACAGGGAACATCCTGCTGCAGCCCAGATCAGAGCGATCACACCTTCACAGACCATAGCACCATAAAATACGAAATGGCCCTGTTTCTCAGATTTCATGCAGCGTGCCATCAGCGGAGACTGGGTTGCGTGGAAACCGGAGATCGCGCCGCAGGCCACGGTGATGAACATGAAGCTCCATACCGGTGTTGCGCTTGGGTGCATGTTCCGGAAGTTTGCCCAGATTTCCGGGATCACATATTCCGGTTTGGTGAAGATACCAAAAGCAACACCCAGTGCCATGATGATCAGGCAGATACCAAAAATCGGATATACCTTACCGATGATCTTATCAATGGAAATAAACGTTGCGATAAAGTAATAAGCCAGTATGATCCACAGCCAGAACTCCTTGTTGGTGAGCAGGCCGCTTACACCGCTGTTGCCAAACAGTGTTACGATCAGGCCTGCCGGTCCGACAGCAAATACCGTACCAACCATGACCAGAAGCACAACGCTGAACACACGCATCACATTCTGCATCAGGTGTCCCAGATAAATGCCGCATACCTCGGAAATCGACGCGCCATCATTTCGCTCGGACATCATGCCGGAGAAGAAATCGTGCACGCCTCCTGCAAAGATCGTACCAAAGGTGATCCATAAGAATACCACCGGGCCCCAGAGTGCTCCCTGCAGGGCACCGAAGATCGGTCCCAGGCCGGCAATGTTTAACAGCTGGATCAGAAACAGTTTCCACTGCGGCATGACCACATAGTCCACACCGTCATTGATCCGGACTGCCGGAGTCTCGCGGTCGTCCGGGCTGAAAATGTTATTGACAAAATTGCCGTAAACAAAGTAGCCGCCGATCAGCAAGGCCAGACAAATGATGAAACTTAACATACAAATCCCTCCTCATTTTGTATAAATTGCTGAACCATTCCTTTCAGACGGGCTTATTGTACACCAATAAATACAATTCGGGAATAGATTTTGCATGAACAGCAGGACAGGGCGCATGAACAGCATGATCCGCTGCATGAACGCCCTGTCTTTCTCTTATATATTCAAAATCTGTTTTAACGTTTTCAGCCGCTCCCGTCCCACCGGAAGTATGGTATTTTCATAGCCTTTCAGTTTCATGGCGAGACCATTTCCGGTCCAGGGAAACATCTCGGTAATACAATCCAGATTTACCAGATAGCTCTTATGGATCCGGAAGAATCCATACGGCTGCAGCTTCTTTTCCAGATCTCCAAGAAGCTGGTTGGCTTCGTAGCTTCCTGTCCTTGTATGGAGCAGGATCCCGCGCCCCTGGGTCTCCGCGTAAACAATCTGCGGTACATCCAGAAACCGGATGCTGTGGTTCACCGGGATTGGGATGCGCGGTGCCGTAACAGCTGCCTGCTGCGCTTCCGCTCCCGTTTTTTCCATGTTTTTTGCTCCGGCTCCCTGCGCTCCATCTGCCTCCTGGTTTTGCGCAAGTCCGCGCATGCATTTTTCCAGAACATGGCGCACCCGGTCCGGGTCGAAAGGTTTTAAGATATAATCATCAATCTCCATCTCAAACGCCTTTGCCGCATACTGGGAATAAGCCGTGGCAAAGACGATCTTCGCCTTTGGCAAAAGTTTCTTCGCCGTGGCTGCCAGAGTCGTGCCCTCCATATCATTTAAATTGATATCCACAAACAGAATATCAAAATCATCCGCCTCATTGAACAGCAAAAGCGCGCCTGCCCCGCTGTCCGCCTCCCGGATCTCACAGTCCGGCACCGCTTCCTGGATCTGCCGGATCAGCTCTCTTCTGGCCGGACGTTCATCGTCAATCACTGCAATCTTCATATTCTCTTTTCTCCCCATTGTTTTCTTATTGTAATCCTGTTTTATCAGGATGGTCCTGCCTCCGGAATAAGGAACGAAACGCAGGCTCCCCGCCCGGTATTTTCAATCCGCAGGCCATGGTCATTTCCATAAACGCTCTTTAAGCGCTCATGCACATTTTTCAGTCCTACCCGGTTCCAGTTGTCTCCATGGTAAAACTGCTCCAGCACATCCTGCGGGAAGCCTTTGCCGTGATCCTGCACCTGAATGCAGACCTGTCTCTCCCCCTCTTTTTTTCCATCCAGCGCATAAAATGCCCGGATCAGCACCGTGCGGATTCCCTGTTCATCCGCCCCGTAACGGACTGCGTTTTCCACCAGCGGCTGCAGAATGAAAGAAGGCACCATGCAGTCCAGATCCTCCTCGATCTCCAGGTCTACCTGAAGCTTTTCCTCAAACCGCGCCTTTTCCAGCTCCAGATAGGTGTTCACATGGTAAAGCTCCGTGTGCAGGTTCAGCATGTACTGCTCATTTTCCAGGGTCTGACGGTAATAGGAAGCCAGCGTCAGCAGAAGCTCCCTGGCCCGCTCCGCGTTCTCCCTGCAGATATAGGAAATGGTATTCAGCGCATTGTACAGAAAATGCGGATTGACCTGGGACTGCAGAGCCTTTAATTCTGCCTGACGGCGCAGCTTCTTCTGGTATTCCAGATTCGACAGCTCCAGCTGCGTGGAAAACAGCCGCGCCAGCTCCTCCACAAATTCCAGATCCACCCGTACCGCATGGCGGCGCTTTCGGATCATGATCGTCATGCCGCCCACCGGGTGTTCATTCTCCAGAAGCGGTGCCGTTACAATAATCTGATCCTTCAATGCTTTTCCAAGCTCCTTCGGAAAATCCGACTGCTGGAAATAGGTCGGTTTTAAGTCCATGACCGATTCCAGAACCGGTACCAGAAAAGCCGGGTCTGCCAGCTCTCTCTCATACTTTTCCGTCTCCACAGCCAGAACCTGTTCCATATCCGTGATCATGACGGCGGAACAGGAAATGGAACGGTAGATGATCTGCGCGGCCTCTTCCATGTCTTCCCGGCTCCGGAGGCCTTTTCGCAGATGTGGGAGGCTCTGCTCCACAATTCCGATACAAAGCTGCATCTTCTCCGCAAACAGTCCCTCTTCCCGGATGAAGATCATATCAAACGCTTTCAGAAAGATCAGCATGCCGCAGGAATTCATGAGGATCATGGGAACCGCAATGCGCTGCACCAGACGCACCGCGTCAGCAAAGGGCCGCGAGATCAGAAGAATGATAGCCATCTGCGCCACCTCGGCCACCGCTGTCAGGGCAAAGATCCCGGTCTGCTTCATTTTCCCGGATTTAAAACGCCTGGAAAACGCAGACCCCAGAATTCCCTCAAACAGTGTGGAAACCGCGCAGGACACTGCCGTAAAGCCGCCGATATCAAACAGATAGCGGTGTATGCCGGCAATCAGGGCCGCCAGCATGCCCACATACGGGCCACCCATAAGTCCGGCCGCCAGCACGCCAATGACACGGGTATTGATGATGGCTCCGTCGGTCCGTGTTCCCGTGTAGGTGGAAACAATGCTGATGACACCAAAGATCACCGCCAGAACCGTCTTGGAAAACAGGCTTCCCTGTTCCTCCAGAAACAGATCCCGCACAAACTCCAGATTGGTCAGAAGAGCCGCGATCAGTACCAGGAGGCCGATGTTTAAAAGCATGTTAAAGTAGGTTTCGTATGGCATAGATTCTATATCCTTATCTTCTTTTTCGTTCTTCCACGTAAATGCCGCCTCAGATCAGGCCGTGTTCCTCGCAGTAATGGTACACGCCGTCCTCTGCCACATGGCCGCAGGTATCCGCAGCCACCGCTTTCAGATCCTCCGACGCGTTCTCCATGGCAATTCCCAGATCCACGGCCCGGAACATCTCAATATCATTATTTGAATCCCCCCTTTGCTTTCTAACTTTTGCCAATGCATCCTATGTGAAAGCTCATATGTGATAATTTTATCATTGTGTCTGGTAAATAGCAAGGTGACGGTTTTCCCTTTTCTTTTTCCTGACTTCCTGTATAATGAAACTAGAAACGCCATACTTTTTCATGTTCAATCTTATACAGGGGGATTTTACTATGATTGTAACCTTAACAAACCACACACTGACCGCACAAATTGACTCCATTGGGGCACAGCTCATTTCTCTGAGAAATGCATCTGGCACTGAGTACATCTGGCAGCGGGATCCCGCGCACTGGAAAAGCTGCTCTCCACTCCTGTTTCCAACCGTCGGAAACTGCCGTGACGGCAAATATACGCTAAACGGCCAGACCTACCGTATTCCCAAACATGGCTTCTGCAGGAACGCAGACTTTGCCGTCTCTGTTTTGTCGGATCAGGAAGCATCTTTCACCCTAACCGACTCCCCTGAGACCCGCGCCAGCTATCCGTTTGCGTTCCAGCTAAAACTGACTTACACACTGGCTGAGGACGGCATTCAGATTCTCTATACCGTAACAAATCCAGGTACTGAGCCTATGTACTACCAGCTTGGCGCTCATCCAGGTTTCAACTGTCCGCTGCAGTCCGGGGAACAATTCGAAGATTACGTTCTGGAATTTGAACAGGACGAAACCTCAGGATACCACTCCTATGACTTAAACCGCATGGAATTCGACATGAACTCCTACACCCCGATTCTGGAACACGCATCCGTTATCCCACTGACCCACGAACTTTTTGCGAACGACGCCATTTTCTTTACGGATCTGCGCTCGAAAAAAGTGGCGCTGAAAAATCCGTCCACCGGATACGGCGTGGAAGTCTCCTACCAGGATTTTGCCACCGTTGCCTTCTGGACCGCAGCCGCCACCAAAGCGCCATTCTTATGCGTAGAGGCATGGAACGGATCGGCTATCCGGTCCGATGAGGATGATAACTTTTTGAACCGGCATTTTCTGCAGGAAATGGATGGCGGGGAGAGTAAAACGTATCGGCTTGGGATACGGATTGTAGGTTGATTGCATCCGAACATAATGAAATCCCGGCCTGAAATAATACTCAGACCGGGATTCTTATAATTCTTTTCTAAAATAATTCCTCTACCTTACAGGAATGCTCTTTCGTTTCTTTATCATAACTGATTCCCACCGCCAGAATCCGTCCGGTATATCGTTCTCCTTCTGACAATTTTCCCTTAAAACGCAAAGCATACTGTTTTTCTTTAATCTGCGCAACCGCTTCTTCCGGTGTATGATCTACTTTCAATTCCAGTATGATGCAGTCCTGATCATGACGAATCGGATAAAAGATGAAATCTACATATCCTTTTCCTGCCTTATCCTCGCGTTCTACCCGGTACTGATCTCTCGCAGCCAGATACACAAGATTAATAATAGCCGAAAGTTCCACCTCATTATTATACGATAAAATCGGCACTTCCGTATTATGCGCATACTGAATAATCTGCGTCATGGTATCTGTATCGCCAGCAAGAGTGGCCTGCAGCATCTGTGAAGATATATTTGCCAGACGATAAACATATCCGAGTGATGTTTCCTTTTTCATCATTGCCGCATAACTTCCCATAAGCTCCTTATTCGGAATAAAAACCATTCCATTATCATAGGTCAAAAGCCCATAAACTACCATCGCTGAATATATTTCTTCTTTCGTTTTCAGTTCCTGCGCAGTCGCTGCATACTCCTGAATGCCAGACGGTATCTTTTCTCCTGCAAACATCAGTGCCAGATCATTCTGTATCTGATCTACATTGTATCGGATATAAGTAAAAATCGAATCATATTTGCCGGAACTTACCCAGTAATTGGATAACTGATTATCCGTCAGCGCACATACTACAGAACGTGGGTTATACAACCGTTCCCCTGCTGCCGTGTGGTATCCGTCATACCACTCACGAAGACTCTCCCGTGTAATCTGCGGCTTTTTCGTTCTGCTCAGATAACGCTGATACAGCGTATCAACCTCTTCATCCGTAAACCCGAAATACTCACTGAACCGAACCCGTGTTGCCATATTATATTCCAGAAACATGTTCAGTTCTGAACCATCCGAATATTTTGAAATTGGGAGAACACCGGTCATGTAAGCCAGTTCCACATAGCTCTTTCCCTTCAAAAGAAGCTTCAGAAAAAGTAAATAGTTTTCCCGATCCCGTTCTGTGATAAAAGACATATGAAAAACCGCATCCCATTCATCCATTACAAAAATAAATTTATGTCCGGTCTTATCAAAAACCAGTGAGAGAATGTCCCAGACCGCTGCGCTCTTCTCTATTTTAAGCTCCGGATAGGCTTCCTGAATATCCCACACCAGACCATCCTGAATTCTGGTTATATAGTCCTGGTACGCATGACATTCCCGCGGCATCTCACTAAAATCAATATAAATCACATCATGCTGTCCAACATGCTTTCGGTACTGCTCCTGTTTTGCTGCGGACAGATTTTCAAATAATGACGGCTCCCCTGTATTAGAAAAAAAAGCCGCAATCATATTTGCCATAACGGTTTTTCCGAAACGTCTTGGACGCGTAATGCAGAAGGAACGCTGTTCCTGCTCCAACGCCGGAATCAGTTCCTCCAGTATCTCCGTTTTATCCACAAAGTAAGGCCCTTTCATGACCGTTTTATACCGATCGTACGGTTCTTTGCTGTTCAAATACTGTCCCATGCTTTGCGTCCCCTTTCCGAATTTCTTACTCCGTTTACATCGGTGTTCCAACCTCGATCAGATTTCCATCCAGATCATAAAATCTTACCACTTTTTGTCCCCAGCTGTATGTCATAAGGCAGTTCACATACTGTACAGAAGGATACAGGCGTTCCAGTTTCTCTACAAAACCTTCCAGGTCAGGCTCTTCAAAATAAAGCTCACAGGAATTACTCTCTCCTGTAATTTCTTTCCCAAGAACCTGCTTCCATATGTCCTTCTGCTGCAGCACCAGGCCCTCCGTCAGGATTACATTGCCGTTCTGGTCCAGAATCACATCCAGCTGGAACAGGTCATGGTAAAACTTTTTTGATTTTTCGATGTTTTCTACAACTATCAGTATATTTTTCAGTTTCATGGTTCTCCTGCTATTTTTGATATTTTTCTATCTGACACTGATGTTCTTTTGTCTTTTTATCGTAATTGATGCCAACCAACAAAATATCTCCTGAAAAATGCGCAATCGACTCCGGATATTTTTTATCTTTTATCTGTTGCATGGCTGTTTCCGCTGTTTTGTTCCATTTTAATTCCACTACCAATGCCGGATAGTTTTTTGCATATTCAGATTTTGGAATAAACACAAAATCCGCAAATCCGCGACCTGCCGGCATCTCCCGAACCGGTTTGAAATAGTACCGCATTGCGCTTAGATACGCAATGGTAAGTACACTGCCTAAGGAATTTTCATTGTTATATTGAATTTCTGACGCATATTCCATATGGATTTTTTCTATTTTCTCTGCCACCGTATCAGAATCCAGATCCAGTGTTGCATCCAGCAACTCCTCCGATTCTCTTTGGAAGGAAAGGAACTCATTCCATTTTGTACTCTCCACCGCCGCTGTAAGTTCCTGACGGATTTCTTCATTTGGAACAAATGCTGTCCGCTTGCTCTGATCGTATCCTAAATATCCAAGATGAATCATGTAAGTAAGCACATCATCCTTATTGGCAAAGCTTACCGTATCATTCTGAAACGACTTTACATTGACATTCACATAGACCCCGGACAACATTTCGATAATAGCAGTCTTCAGCCCATCAAAATCCATGTTAATCAGCGGCACAACCACTTCATAGGAACTGGTGTCAGACCAGTAACTCTGGAACTGTTTCCATTTTAAAATTTCAACCACGGCTTTCGGGTTATATACCTGTGTTTCCCTGAGAAGATATCCATCATACCAGTGCTTTACTTCATCAAAGTCTACATCATACTTTTTACAGAGTGCTAATACTTCCTGCTCTGTAAAACCTGTGTAGTCTGCAAAAATCTTCGCATCCAGCATGGTAAACTCATCAAAATTATTGAGGGCGGACTGCGTTTTTACTTTCTTAATTGGTAAAATTCCCGTAAGATACGCAAGCTGGATATACTTGGTAGGCTCTGTTCCCTTAAAAAGGCCACGCAAAAAATTAATGTATTCTTCCTGTATCTTTTTGTTGGCTGCTTCATCGCGGATGAGAACATCCCACTCGTCAATGATGACAACAAATTTCTTTCCAGTTGCTGTATTGATACGCGACAATGCTTCTGGCAGCGATGTAATAGATTCCGTCAGCTCCTCGGGATAATACGCTCTTAGCTCTTTAATTGTCTGTTCTGCAATATATGTTAACACACATTCTGCGCCACCAGCTGGTTCCAGACACCATTGCACATCAAGATGAATCACATCATACTGATTCAGATGTTTCTGAAAATCTGTACTTTTTCCAATATCAAGATCCGCAAACATAGCAGACGAATCGCAGCCTTTGCTGTAATATGCCGTAAGCATATCTGCCGTAATGGACTTTCCAAACCTGCGCGGACGGCTGTTGCAGATGAATTTGGAAGTGGTATCCATGACACGGTTTGTGTAGTTCAGCAAACCGGTTTTATCTACATAAATTTCTGAATTTAACGCAACCTGAAATGCCGCGTTTCCGGAATTTACAAAAGTTCCCATGCCCTGCACACTTCCTTCCATTCGTTCTTCTATAAGCCAATGCATATACTTCAATTTTATCATTGCCACATAGAAATAGCAAGTTCCACCATCATTTTGCCCACAACACGCTTTGTGAATTTCGTACAATTCTGCCTTTGAAATATAAAAACTTAAAAGCAATACCAATATAGGTCCGAAGCCGGTAATCCCGGCATACCGCTGCGCAAAATATGGGTATTGTGTTCGGACGATGCAGCTGACAGCCG
>CAKRRJ010000045.1 GCA_934394615.1 uncultured Lachnospiraceae bacterium | reverse complement strand
CAATCAATATATGCAGGGAAGGTATTCGAATATCTGGAATGTTATTTGATACAGAAAAGAAAATTTCCTGATCCTTGCGGAAGAAATTCCATACTATCATAATGTCTAATAAAACCGTGGGACACACGGGGATAGCTCGCTTATGCTTTGCCCGATCGGGCAATCGAACGAGAAGCCCCCACTTCAAGCGCTAGCTAAGTGGTGGGAGCATGTCACTCCGGTTATTGTGAAGAAATCTGGGGTTTTTGAGACGGAGGAGGGATGCCTTTCTCTGATCGGGATCCGGAAAACGACCCGCTATGAGGAGATTGAGGTGGAGTACGAGGATATGAACTTCAAAAAGCAGCATCAGAAGTTCAGTGGCTGGACAGCCCAGATCATCCAGCATGAGTGCGATCATCTGGATGGAATTATTATCTGATTGATCGCGTACCAAAAATATGATAGAAAAGTTTTCTCCCAACAAAATCGGTCTTTCTCCCAAAATGACCATGTAATTGGGAGAAAAAAGCAGGAGAGACAGAACTATGAGTACATCAGAGAACACAACAAAGGATGCAGGCCTGATTGGGAATGAAAAAATTGAGGAAGCCATTGCGGCTTTGCAGCAGGAACCCAGTGAGGAACTGTTGGCGTATGCGCTGACGGTGGTTCGCCGCCGGATGCGGGAGAAAGGGCAGGTGATCCTTGCGGTGGACATGCCGCAGATGCAGCAGGATGGGATGTTGCAGATGCAGGACAGGCAGAGTGGAATGCCGCCAGTCCAGAATGGATTCGCACAGGCAGGAACTCCGGCTGCTCCGATGCAGATTCAGGCGGTCAAAACCGCGGACGGAAAGGCCTGGTGGGTGGCATTTACCAGCTTTGACGAGGAACTGCGCGGCGGAGATCAGGTGAAGTCTACGTTTTTGGCGGATCTGGAGCAGATTTTTCGGACTGTGCTGACGGTGAAAGAGGTGGAAGGTGTCATTTTGAATCCGTGGAACAGGACCATGATGCTGGAAAAGAGCCTGATTCGGATCATACTGGGCGAATCGTAGTACTGAAAGAGAGAAGTTTGCGGCGAGAGAATGTTGCGATTCTGCAAAGCGAAACGGAAATTATCCAGTTACAGTAACGTTATCCAAAAGAAAACAGAATGTTTGTTCGATATTTGTCTTGCATCGCCCCAGCCTGTATGTTAGAATGAGGAAAGATTACAGTTTGCGTAATGTGTGAACAGTAACGAGAAAAGTGAAATACGAATCAGACAAGAATCAGGAAAGGTCAGGACGGAATTTTGTTTTCATATATAAAAGGAACTCTCGAAGAATACTGGGAAGATACGATCGTGGTGGAGTCGGGCGGCATTGGCTGGAACATACATGTTCCGCTTTCTGTGCTGGACCGGCTTCCTCATGTGGGAGAGCAGATCAAAGTTTATACTTCTTTTCAGGTAAAGGAAGATTCCATGACGCTGTACGGCTTTTTCAGCCGTCAGGATTTAAAGATGTTTAACCAGCTTCTTGGCGTGAACGGAATCGGTCCGAAGGCAGCGCTTGGAATCCTTTCTTCCCTCAGCCCGGATGATCTTCGCATGGCGATCATAGCGGAAGATTCGAAGGCCATTGCCAAAGCACCTGGAATCGGCCCCAAGACAGCGAAGCGCGTAATCCTGGATCTGAAGGACAAGATCAGCATGGACGAGGTACTTCCGCTGCAGTTCGCGGGCGGACAGGCGGAAGCGGCGGTTACGGCAGCAGCTTCCGGTATGGATGGCTCGGGAAAAGAGGCAATCGAGGCATTGGTTGCGCTCGGATATTCTCCGACAGAAGCTACCAGAGCAGTGCGTCAGGTAACCATTACGGAAGATATGAATTCAGAAGCGGTGTTGAAAGCATCCCTCAAATTTCTGGCATTTTAGAGTTACTTTGCTGTGGGATTTTGGCAGAAACGGTGAACCGGAATTGGGAAAACAGAGATTACAGAAGCCTGTAATTGTAATATAGAACATAATTGGAGTACAAAATGGAACGACGGATCATTACCACTGAGGTCACAGAGGAGGACAAGGTTATTGAACCAAATCTCCGGCCTCAGCTGTTAGACGAATACATCGGTCAGGAAAAGATCAAGAATAACTTAAAAGTGTACATAGACGCGGCGAAAGCACGCGGGGAGTCGCTGGATCATGTGCTGTTTTACGGCCCTCCGGGACTTGGTAAAACGACGCTTTCCGGCATCATTGCCAACGAGATGGGCGTGCATATGAAAGTGACTTCCGGACCGGCGATTGAGAAGCCGGGCGAGATGGCGGCGATTTTGAACAATCTCCAGGAGGGAGATGTCCTGTTTGTGGACGAAATTCACCGCCTGAACCGTCAGGTGGAAGAGGTGCTTTACCCGGCTATGGAGGATTTTGCCATTGATATTATGCTGGGCAAGGAGTCTTCGGCGCGATCGATCCGCCTGGATCTGCCGCATTTTACCCTGGTGGGCGCTACGACCAGGGCGGGACTTTTAACAGCACCTTTGCGTGATCGTTTTGGCGTTGTGCAGAAGCTGGAATTTTATACGCCGAAGGAACTGCAGATTATTGTGGAGCGGTCGGCAGAGGTGCTTGGTGTTGGCATTGAGCCGGAGGGTGCCGCGGAGATCGCAAAGCGTTCACGGGGAACGCCGCGTCTGGCAAACCGCCTGTTAAAGCGGGTGCGCGATTTTGCTCAGGTAAAGTACGACGGAATCATAACGAAGCAGGTGGCAGATTTTGCTCTGGATATCCTGGATGTGGATAAAGTCGGCCTGGACAACAATGACCGGAGTATCCTGCTTATGATGATCGAAAAATTTGGCGGCGGCCCGGTTGGCCTGGAAACACTGGCTGCAGCACTTGGCGAGGATGCGGGCACGCTGGAGGATGTGTATGAGCCGTATCTTCTTATGAATGGTTTTTTAAACCGCACGCCGCGCGGAAGAGTGGCAACGCAGCTTGCGTACCAGCATCTGGATATTCCATATAACGGAACTTCGTTGTAATATAGGAATGCCAGAAGAGACCTTTGTGTGGATGAGAAACTTTGCTTCACAGCCATCAGGAAAACACAGGAACAGACAGAAATACTGCCCGGAAACGAAATAACAACAGAATAAACGACAGCAGACAGAAATCCGGAGAATCAGGGCAGCACGATGATTCTCCGGATTTGTGGATATTGGATATATTGTAACTGTTCAGTAGGTCTGCGCATTCACTGCGCTGACCGTACGAAAACATGGGCTTGCAGGCAAAAATCCTATTGCCGGAGGGTGCTGTGTGCCAGCGGCACACGTTTAGCACCGACCGAAGCGGAGCGGAGACATTTTCAATGGATTTTTGCTCGTAACTGTGAGGAAACTGAACAGTTATGATAGATTTGCCAAAAACATAAAATAAGAAACTGTGGGAAACACTCTTGTTGATACGGGGGGAATATGTTAAAATGGGGACGAGCTGAATGAAGACTGTATACAGTATTTATGGAGCCGGAGCAATGAGATGTCCCGCCAGAAAGCGGGGAAAAATAGAATGAGACAAGCTGCTGGCGAAAACGCGGCGGGAGGGATCTCAGTAAGGAAATTTCATGGACGAGAAAAATTACACGGAAGTTTTTATAGACGGTACCGTATTTACGCTGGGCGGTGCGGAAGATGAGGCGTATTTAAGACAGGTTGCAGCGTATTTAAATGAGAAGATTGGCGAGGTCCGCAAGATGGATGGTTTCTCCAGGCAGAGTCCGGAGTACCAGAATCTGACGATTCAGCTGAATCTTTCCGATGATTATTTTAAAGAGCAGATGCGTGCCGATGCGCTGGAAGATCAGAAAGAAGAGCTGGAGAAGGATGCGTACAGCTTAAAGCATGAGCTTATCACGACGCAGATGAAGCTGGAGGCACAGGCAAAAGAGCTCGAAGAAGCCAAGGATGCTCCGCTTGAGGACAGAAAAAAGTTAGAAGAAGCAGAGGAAAAACTGGAATCTGCAAATCGGGAATTTGCTTCTTTGAAGAATGATTATGAGACAGCAAAGCAGGAAATAACTGCTACGAGAGCAGAGGCAGAGTCTGCAAAAGCGGATGCGGAAGCTGCAAAAATGAAGGCAGAGCTTGCGCGCATGGAAACGGAAACCGCGAAAGCGGCAGCAGACGCAGCGCAGGAAGAGAAAGAGAGCATCCAGAAACAGCTCGAGGAGGCGCAGGCTGAGCTCGGGGATGCAAGAGCCGATGTAGAATCTGCGCAGGCGGAAGCTGAGGCAGCCAGAACTGAGATGGAACGTGTCAGAGCGGAAGCTGAGACCGCAAAGGCAGCAGAAGAAGCAGCCAAAGCTGAGGTGGAGTCCGCAAAAGCGGAGGCTGAGGAGGCTAGAGCGGAAGCAGCAACTGCAAAAGTACAGGCCGAGGAAGCAAAAACAGAAGCGGAAAGCGCAAGAACAGAAACAGAATCCGCAAGAGGCAGCGAAACAGCAGCGCAGGAAGCTGTAGCAGCTGCAAAAGCAGCAGAAGAGGCAGCTAAAGCAGAGGCAGAGTCCGCAAAGGCAGAAACGGAGGCACTCCGTCAGGAGCTTGCGCGTCTGCGTTCTGAGCAGGATGCAGCTGAGGAAGAGCTGCGTCAGGCCCATCTGAAAAATGCAACATCCATTCAGGAACTTTCTCTTGTGAAAACGGAAACCGAAACTGCCAAGCAGGAGCTTGCGGAAGCGAAAGCACAGGCAGAAACCGCGAACCAGGCGCTCGCAGAGGAGAAAGAAGCGGCAGAAACTGCCAAGCAGGAACTTGCCGAAGCGAAAGCGGCAGCGCAGATTGTGAACCAGGAACTGGCTGAGGCAAAGGCAGCAGCGGAGATCGCAAATCAGGAGCTTGCGGAGGCAAAAGAAGCAGCAGAAATTGCCAAAAGGGAACTTGCAGAAGTCAGAGCGGAAGCAGAAACTGTAAAGCAGGAACTTTCCAAGGCAAAAGAACAGGCAGCAGCTGCAGACCAGAACCTGACTGAGACAAAAACAGAGGCAATGAATGCAAATCAGGATTTGATTCAGATGAGAGCGGAAGCAGAAATCATGAATCAGGAGCTTGCAGAGGCGAAGGCACAGGCCGAAACTGCGAGCCAGGAACTTACGGAAGCAAGAGCACAGGCAGAGATTGTAAATCAGGAACTTACTGAAGCGAAAGAAGCAGCAGCAACCGCAAACCAGGAGCTTGCGGAAGCCAAAGCCGAGACAGAGACTGCAAGACAGGAACTGGCTCAGGTAAGAGAAGAAAAAGAGCAGATTCAGCTGAAGCTGGAACTTGCGGAAAAAGACGGAGAACGTGTAAAGCTGGAGTTGGAACTGTTAAAACAGTCTGCAGTTTCCATGCAGGAAGAGTCAAACCAGAAGCAGGCACCGGAGGCGGAATGCCAGGAGGATGCTCTGAAGCAGGAAACAGAAGCGTCGGGGCAGGAGGCTGCAGCCGTAAATGAAGCGGCAGAGGCAAATGATTCTGCCATGGCACAGAAGGAAGCAGCAGCGACAGAACCGGAGCAGGCGGCAGCATCGGCCTCTTCCGCGGCAGAGGATGTTGCGGCAGTGAAAGCACTGGTTGCCTCCATTCTTCCAAAAACAGCGGCGACTGCGGAAGAACAGCAGAAGATTGACGAGTTGGAGAAACAGAGAGCATTTAAGGCAGCACTTGCGGCAGCAACGCACCCCAACCGGCATTATATCCGTTAATTAGCGGAAAGCAGATTTGACAGTCTGCATGGCAATGAAAAGACAGGGGTGTTTCGATTATCGAAACTCCCTTTCTTTTGGCCTGGTTTCAAAAACGGTCATATGACTGTTTTTTCTGCAGCTGCGGATCAGAAAAATCCGTTATAACCCGTGTTGCGGATGAACTGCAACAACACAATGATCCCAAGGAGGAAAAGTTTGAAATCACGTGTAGAAATCCTGGCTCCGGCCGGGTCAATGGAGAGCATGATGGCGGCGGTTCATGCGGGGGCAGACGCTATTTATATGGGAGGAAGCCGCTTCGGCGCGCGCGCTTATGCGGACAACCCGGAGGAAGACCGCTTCCTGGAAGCCATCGATTACGCGCATCTGCATGGATGCAGGCTGTATATGACGGTCAATACGCTGGTGAAGGAAGAGGAACTGGATCAGCTTTACGATTTTTTAAATCCATATTATGAGCGCGGACTGGATGCGGTGATTGTTCAGGATCTGGGTGTGTGGAAGTTTATCCGGGAGCATTTTCCGGATCTTCCGATCCATGCGAGCACGCAGATGACGGTAACCGGATGGCGCAGTGCTAAAATACTGAAGGAGCTTGGAGCTACCCGCGTTGTGACGGCGAGAGAGCTCTCTTTAAAGGAGATTTCTGAGATCCGTGACCATGTAGATGTGGAGATTGAGAGCTTTGTCCATGGAGCGTTGTGTTACTGTTATTCCGGTCAGTGCCTGCTGAGCAGTCTGATCGGCGGAAGAAGCGGTAACCGCGGCCGGTGCGCGCAGCCATGCCGTCTTCCGTATGATGTCTTAACTGCCGATGGAAAAGCGGTTCGTGGAGTGAATGGACAGAGAACGTCCGGAAAGAACGCGGAACGTGTCTTTGCGGAGAGCAGAAACACGGGAAAACAGAAACAGAGCTGGGGCAGAGAGAACCAGGGAGGAAAACATTCCGGAAAACCGTATCCGGGCAGGCCAAATCATGGCGGACAGAATCACGGAAAGCAGGGCATTTCAAACTATCAGGAAAACAGCCAGCAGAATGACCGTTATGTTTTGAGCTTAAAGGATCTCTGCACGCTGGATATCCTTCCGGATGTGATTGAGTCTGGTGTGTATTCCCTGAAAATCGAGGGAAGAATGAAGAGTCCGCGCTACACGGCAGGCGTAGTCAGCATTTACCGCAAATATGTGGACCGGTACCTGACTTACGGAAGAGAAGGATACAAGGTAGACCCGGAGGACCGGAAGCAGTTGCTGGACCTGTTCGACCGCGGCGGTTTTACCGATGGATATTATCTTCACCACAATGGCCGGGAGATGGTGGCACTGAAAGAAAAACCGGCATTCCGTGAGGCAAACCAGGCATTGTTTGACCGTCTTGACCGCGACTATGTCAATAAAAAGCAGCAGGAGCCGCTGATGGGACATGTCACAGTGAGCGAGGGAGAGCCGTTAAAGCTCACGCTCTGGTGTGGAGCACCGGAGCGCCTGTTAGAGGAAGCGGCAGCGCAGAATCCATGTGTGGAAGTGACCGGAGCTGTGGTCTTAAGTGCGCAGAACCAGCCGATGAGCGAGGAAAAACTGTTAAAGCAGTTAAACAAAACGGGAAACACACCGTTTTATTTTGAAAAACTGACGGCAGATGTGAGTGGAAACTGTTTTGTTCCGGTACAGGCGCTGAATGAGCTTCGCCGTGAGGCACTTGAGCAGATGGAACAGGCACTGTTAAAACCGTTCCAGAGAAGCGCAGAGATGTCGAAAGATAACCTGCAGGGAGAATCGCGGCAGGCAGAAATTCAATACAGTAATTCAGTTCCATATCTCCATATCTCCCTGGAGTCCCCGGAGCTTCTGAACACTGCCGCCGGGCACCCGGATGTTTCCGCAATCTACCTCGATACCTGCGGCTTTGGCGCGGAAACCTGGAAGAACGCAGTGGAAACCTGTCATGAAAACGGAAAGCGCTGCGGTCTTATGCTTCCGCATATTTTCCGCACGGAGGCGGAGCAGTATTTCCGAAAGCACATGGAACTTCTCAAACAGGCCGGATTTGACGAGCTGGTTGTGAAATCTCTTGACGAGATCGCGTTTTTAAAAGAGAATGGATTGGGAGATATCCCGATGGTTTCCGATGCGAACCTCTATGTTATGAATCATCTGGCGAAAGAACAGATGACGGGGCTTGGCATTTCCCGCATGACGCTTCCGCTGGAGTCAAACAGCCGGGAGCTGGAAACACTGGGATGTGAGCAGATGGAGCTTTTCGTCTACGGATATCTTCCGGCTATGGTATCGGCGCAGTGCATTGTGCGGACCACAAAGGGCTGCACGAAACAGCCGGAACTCTTAAAAATGAAGGACCGGACCGGGAAAGACCTTCCGGTGAAGAATCACTGCAGGTTCTGCTACAACACGATCTACAACCCGAGTCCGCTTTCTCTGCTTGGCCAGGAAAAGCTGATCGGCCGGCTGCATCCGGGGGCACTTCGTCTTGCGTTTACCATGGAGACACCGGAGCAGACGAAACAGATTCTGGATGCCTTTGCAGATCATTTCCTGCACGGGGAAGATACCAGAGATCCTTTGAAGGATTTTACAAGAGGCCATTTCAAGAGAGGCGTAGAATAAAAATATATGGTAAATATCATCATTGAAGTATCAAAATACCTGCTGATCCTGCTGATTGCTGCTTATACTTACTGGAATTTCAGCTATTTCCGGTTTCAGGATCCGTGGCAGCAGGGAAGGGTCTGTGCCCGCCAGAACATTGCCATGTTCCTGATGCATTTTGCGGCATATGTGGTATTGTTCTTAAAGTCGGAGGATGAGCGCGTGATTCTGTTTTATCTGGCGCAGCTTATCTTTCTGGCGGTTTATATGGGGCTGTACAAGATCTTTTATCCGCTCAGGTCCAGGCTTCTGGTCAATAACATGTGCATGCTTTTGTGCATAGGATTTGTGATCCTCACAAGGCTGGATTTTGAAAAGGCGATCCGCCAGTTTGGAATCGTCTGTGTGGCGGCGCTGGCAACCTGGATCATTCCGTTTATCCTGGATCATGTGTGGCAGCTTGCGAAGATTCCGTGGGTCTACGGCTTTGCAGGCCTCGCGCTTCTGGTTGTGGTCTG
The DNA here is from genome assembly GCA_934394615.1 of uncultured Lachnospiraceae bacterium. Lineage (GTDB taxonomy): Bacteria > Bacillota > Clostridia > Lachnospirales > Lachnospiraceae > Brotaphodocola. The sequence goes on along the minus strand of CAKRRJ010000045.1, from coordinate 10,219 downwards.
GATCATAGGAAACAACAGTTTTGGAGCGCAGTTGTCTGTAAACATCGGCGGTATCGCGTTTCAGCCGTCGGAGTTTGTAAAGATCCTGTTCGTATTTTTTGTGGCGTCCATGTTTTACCATGACACGGAATTCAGGACGATTGCGGAGACAACAGCCATGGCGGCAGCTTATGTGCTGGTCCTGGTGCTCTCGAAAGACCTTGGAAGCGCGCTTATCTTTTTCCTGACGTATCTGACCATGCTGTTTGTGGCAACAGGAAGATGGACCTACCTTGGTTCCGGCCTTCTCTGCGGCTGCGGAGCGTCGGTGGTAGCGTACTATCTGTTTGCGCATGTGCGCACGCGTGTGGCAGCCTGGAAAAATCCGTGGGCAGATATCGACAATCGCGGTTACCAGATCACACAGTCGCTCTTTGCCATCGGTACAGGCGGCTGGTTTGGCATGGGACTTTACCAGGGCATGCCTTACAAGATCCCGGTGGTCGAGAAGGACTTTGTGTTCGCGGCGATTTCCGAGGAGCTTGGCGGTATTTTTGCGCTCTGCGTGATCCTGATCTGCCTGGGCTGCTTTTTACAGTTTGTATTCCTGGCAAGCCGGATGCAGGCGCTGTTCTACAAGCTGATCGCGTTTGGGCTTGCCATGGTCTACGCGGTGCAGGTATTTTTAACCGTCGGCGGCGTGACAAAGTTTATCCCGTCCACGGGTGTAACTCTTCCGTTTGTCAGTTACGGCGGAAGCTCCATCTTAAGTACCTTTATCATCTTTGGCGTGATACAGGGGCTGTACATTCTGAAACGGAATGATGAGGAGGACTATGAAGAAGAAAACTGATCGAAAACCGAGACAGACGGCGGATAAAAGCATTTTGTTCATCACCTATGTAATGGTGGCGCTGTTTGTCTGTCTGATTGGATATTTCGGATATTTTCTGCAGGTGAAGAGTGAGACGGTCATCAACAATTCCTACAATGCAAGACTGGATAGCTTTTCTGACCGGATCATCCGCGGTGAGATTTTAAGCAGTGATGGCACGGTGCTTGCAAAGACGAACGTTGCGGAAGATGGAAGTGAAACAAGGGAATATCCATACGGAAGCCTGTTTGCGCATGTGGTTGGATATTCGGATCAGGGAAAGACGGGCCTGGAATCCCTTGCAAACTTTTACCTTTTAAGCTCCCATATGAATCTGGTGGAGCAGGCAGTCAATGAACTGTCTGATGTCAAAAATCTGGGTGACCAGGTTGTGACAACGCTGGATGTGCAGCTGCAGCAGGTGGCTTCCGATGCGCTGGGTGACCGGAAGGGCGCTGTGGTTGTTATGGAGCCGGATACCGGAAAAATCCTTGCCATGGTGTCGAAACCTGGCTTTGACCCGAACCAGCTGAGCAGTCAGTGGGAGAGCCTTATCTCAGGTGATAACACACAGGCGCAGTTATTAAACCGCGCTTCCCAGGGAGTCTACCCCCCAGGCTCCACATTTAAGATCATTACACTGTTAGAATATATCCGTGAGCATCCCGATACCTGGGAAGGCTTTACGTTTGACTGTAATGGAAGCTTTCAGTATGGAGATTACAAGATTTCCTGCTACCATGGTACGGCGCACGGGCATCAGTCTCTGTTGCAGGCGTTTGCGAACTCCTGCAATGGAGCGTTCGCGAGCCTGGGGCTTTCCATGGATCTCGACCGCATGCAGGATACCTGCAGCGGGCTTCTGTTTAACCGGGATCTCCCCCTGTCCCTGGCGTATAGCAAGAGTTCTTTTGCGATGGGCACGGGAGCTTCCGACTGGGAGCGCCTGCAGACCGCGATCGGTCAGGGTAATACCCAGATGACCCCATTACACAATGCCATGATCACAGCTGCCATCGCGAATGGTGGTGTGCTGATGAAACCATATCTGATCGATCGTGTGGAATCCGCAGCGGGAGAGGAAGTGAAAAAGTTTCTTCCATCTTCTTACGGAGCCCTCATAACACCTGCGGAAGCGGACACCCTTTCCATGTTTATGCGAAGCGTGGTAACGGATGGAACCGGTTCTGCTGTCCGCACGGATGCCTATTCCGTGGCCGGAAAGACTGGATCCGCGGAATTTGAGACCGGGAAGGAGACCCATGCGTGGTTTACCGGATTTGCTCCGGCAGAGAACCCGAAACTGGTGGTAACCGTTCTGGTTGAGGAGGCGGGATCGGGAGGCCATATTGCGGCTCCGATCGCGAGAAGTATTTTTGATACCTATTTTTTAAGATAAAAATAGGCTACTGTACACGGGTAGGCATTTTCTGAACTGAAAATGCCGTATGATACCGTGGTGGCAGCAGATTTTGCCGATTTGGAATGCGAAGCATCGGCAAAATCCGTTGCTGTTTGCGCAACGCGTGAACAGCAACGAAAATAGTGATATGACAGCAAGATTCTTTTGAGAGTCGGGTAAGACAGAAAGACTTTAGGAGTGACAAAGGAGGAATGCGCATGTTTCATGCAAAAGAGTATGTGAAGGCAGAAAGCCTTGCCCAGGCATACGAGCTGAATCAGAAACGAAATAACGTTCTGGTTGGCGGTATGATGTGGCTCAAGATGGGAAAGGGAAACAAAAACACGGTCATCGACATAAGCGGCCTGGGTTTAAACCAGATTGAGGAGACCGATGAGGAATTCCGGATCGGCTGTATGTGCAGCCTGCGGGATCTGGAGCTTCATGAGGGACTGAATCAGTATTTTGATGGTGTGTTCCGGGAGTGTACCCGCTGGATCGTCGGAACGCAGTTTCGCAACGGCGCGACGGTTGGCGGCAGTATTTTCGGCCGGTTTGGTTTTTCCGATATCCTGACCTGTATGATGGTTCTCGATACTTATGTGGAGCTTTACAATGGCGGAATGGTGTCTCTGGAAGAGTTTGCGCAGATGAAGTACAGCCGGGATATTCTGGTGCGTATTATCATCAAAAAGGATGGCAGAAAAGCAGCTTATGTCAGCCAGCGCCGCTCTAAGACGGATTTCCCCCTGATTGCAGTTGCGGCAGCGAAGAAGGATGATATGTGGTATCTTTCTGTCGGGGCAAGACCTTCCAAAGCAGCTCTGGTAACACGCCCGGTTCAGTCCGGCAGCGATCTTTCCGAGCAGGCAAAAGAGGCAGTGAGCCTGTTTCCATTTGGCAGCAACCTGCGCGGAAGCGCGGATTACCGCAAATCCCTGTCAGAAATCTATGTGAGAAGACTGATGGAACAGTTGAGCGGGGAGGAGGCATAAGCATGAAGATCAGACTGACATTAAACGGAAAGAAAATGGAAGCGGAGATTAAGGCAGATACTCTGCTGCTGGACTTTGTTCGTGAAAAAGGATGCTACAGTGTAAAGCGCGGATGTGAGACCTCTAACTGCGGTCTTTGTACCGTGTGGCTGGATGGGAAGCCGGTGCTTTCCTGTTCCGTTCTTGCGGCAAGAGCAGACGGCCATGAGGTAACGACGCTGGAGGGCCTTCAGAAAGAGTCTGAGGAGTTTGCGGATTTCCTGGCAGGGGAAGGCGCGGACCAGTGCGGCTTTTGCAGCCCGGGACTCATCATGAATGTGCTTGCTATGGAGCGGGACCTGGTGAATCCGACTATGGAAGAAGTGCGGGAGTATCTGGCGGGAAACTTATGCCGTTGTACCGGATATGCCGGACAGATCCGGGCGTTGGAAAAATATCTGAACCGGAAAAAGGAGGCGTAAATCATGGAAGCAAAGAGAAAATATGTAGGAATGTCCGTTGTGAAAAAGGACGCGAAGGCACTTCTTTCCGGAAAGCCTCTGTATACCGATGATATTGCGCCAAAGGACTGTCTCGTTGTGAAGGTACTGCGCAGTCCTCACGCGCATGCGCTGATCGAGGAGATCGACATCTCCAGAGCTCTGAAGGTAGAAGGAATCGAGACAGTGCTGACTTATAAGGACTGTTCCCAGAAGCGTTTTACCATGGCGGGCCAGACGTACCCGGAACCGAGCCCGTATGACCGGCTGATCCTGGATCAGAGAGTCCGCTTTGTCGGAGACGCAGTGGCTATTGTGGCAGGCGAGACTGAGGAGGCTGTGGATAAGGCAATGCGCCTTGTGAAAGTAAACTATCAGGTTCTTGAGCCGGTGCTGGATTTCCACACCGCAAAAGACAACCCGATCCTGGTGCATCCGGAGGACAGCTGGAAAAGCCTCTGTCCGGTTGGTGCGGACAATAAGCGCAACCTGTGCGCGTCTGCCCAGGATGGAAACGGTGATGTGGACGCGATCCTGGCGAACTGTGCCCATGTGATTGACCAGACCTATCACGTAAAGGCAAATCAGCAGGCCATGATGGAAACATTCCGCACCTTTACCACCATGGATGCCTATGGACGCTTAAACGTGACTTCTTCCACACAGATTCCGTTCCATGTACGCCGGATCGTGGCGCACGCGCTGGACATTCCAAAATCGAAGGTGCGCGTGCTCAAACCGCGTATCGGTGGAGGTTTTGGCGCGAAGCAGACTGTTGTGACGGAGGTATACCCGGCACTTGTCACCTGGAAGACCGGAAAACCGGCAAAGCTGATCTATACCCGTTATGAGTCCCAGATCGCATCCTCACCGCGTCACGAGATGGAAGTGCATGTTCGTCTTGGCTGCGATGAAAACGGAATCTTCCAGGCGATTGACCTGTACACCTTATCCAACACCGGAGCATTTGGCGAGCATGGACCGACCACGGTAGGCCTGTCTGGACATAAGTCCATTCCGATCTATTCCACGCCGAAGGCATACCGGTTCTGTTATGACGTTGTGTATACAAACACCATGTCCGCAGGCGCATACCGCGGCTACGGCGCAACGCAGGGTGTGTTTGCGCTGGAGTCTGCCGTCAATGAGCTGGCGCGCGAACTGAACATGGACCCAACGGTACTGCGTGAGATGAACATGGTGCATGAGGGCGATTTTATGCCGGCATACTATGGCGAGACCGCGAACAGCTGCGCTTTGGACCGCTGCCTGGCAAAGGCGAAAGAGATGATCCACTGGGACGAGAAGTATCCGTGCCGCGACATGGGCAACGGCAAGGTGCGTTCGGTTGGCGTGGCGATGTGCATGCAGGGATCTTCCATCTCAAACTGTGATGTGGGGTCCATTACGTTAAAGCTGAATGATGATGGCTTCTACACTATGATGATCGGTGCTTCCGACATGGGTACCGGCTGCGACACCACGCTGGCGCAGATCGCGGCGGATGTTCTGGGCTGCGACCTGGAAAATATTGTGGCACACGGCGTAGACACGGATGTTTCCCCGTACGATTCCGGTTCCTACGCGTCCAGTACCGCTTACCTGACCGGTATGGCAGCCATGAAGGCATCGAAGTCCATGATCCGCCTGATCACGGAAAAGGGAGCGGAGTACCTGGAAAAAGAAGTGGATGAGGTGGATTTCGACGGAGAGCAGGTTTACGCGAAAGACGGCTCCGCTTTCATCAGCTTAAAGGACATTGGAAACCGTGCCATGGCAAATAACGGCAAGGCGCTTGAGGTTACCGAGAGCCACTCCTCACCGGTTTCCCCGCCTCCGTTCATGGTCGGCATTGCCGAGATCGAGATGGATAAGGAGACCTGCGACTTTGAGCTGGTAAACTATGCGGCAGTCGTGGACTGCGGAACCCCGATCAACCCGGCCATCGCCCGCGTGCAGGCGGAGGGCGGCCTGGGACAGGGCATCGGCATGGCCATGTTTGAGGATGTGACCCGCTCCGAGAAGGGCCAGGTTTACGAGAACTCCTTTATGCAGTATAAGCTTCCGACCCGTATTGATGTGGGAAATATTCAGGTGGAATTTGAGAGCAGCTATGAGCCGACTGGCCCGTTTGGTGTAAAATCCATCGGTGAGGTTGTCATCAACACTCCGGCTCCGGCGATTGCTGCAGCTGTGGCAAACGCAACCGGTGTCCAGATCCGGGAGCTGCCGGTCACCCCGGAGAAGGTATATAAAGAACTTCATAAGTAACTTGCAAGTTGTCCGAAAACGAGGTATACTAAAATCAGTCTATGAGACACACCAGCGCTGCGTTTTTTGCGCGGCGTAACAGGAGGAATTGCAATGATAGAAGCAACGAGCTGTGGAGGTGTGGTTATATTTCGCGGCAAGATTCTGGTCCTTTACAAGAACTACAAGAACAAGTATGAGGGCTGGGTTCTTCCAAAGGGAACTGTAGAAGCAGGAGAGGAATACAAAGAGACGGCTCTTCGTGAGGTAAAAGAGGAGACCGGCGTGAGCGCTTCCATTATCAAATATATCGGAAAAAGCTCCTATTCCTTTAACACGCCGCAGGATATGGTGGAAAAAGACGTACACTGGTACCTGATGATGGCGGACAGCTATTACAGTAAACCACAACGGGAAGAGCATTTTGTGGACTCCGGGTATTACAAGTTCTACGAGGCATACCATCTTCTGAAATTCTCCAACGAGAAGCAGATTCTGGAAAAAGCCTACAACGAGTACCGGGATCTCAAGAAAGCGAACCTCTGGGGCAGCAAGAAGTATTTTTAGTATCAGAATGAAGCAAGTTGTAAAAGCAGGGAATCCAATGGATTCTCTGTTTTTGTGCCCGGGGATTTTGCTCTGGAGAATTTATGAAAATGAGAAGGAGTATTGAGTGTATGAAGTATGATGTGATTATTGTGGGAGCAGGACCGGGCGGCATTTATTCCGCTTATGAGCTGACCAAAAAGTGCAGCGGAAAGAAAATCGCGGTGTTCGATTCCGGTTATACCTTAAAGAAACGCCACTGTCCGATCGACGGAGACAAGATCAAAGCCTGCATCAAATGTAAATCCTGTTCCATCATGAGCGGATTCGGCGGAGCAGGCGCGTTTTCCGATGGTAAATACAATATCACCAACGATTTCGGCGGCACCCTGTACGAGTATATCGGTAAAAAAGCAGCGACCGAGCTGATGGAATATGTGGATGAGATCAATATGGCACACGGCGGCGAGGGTACCAAGATGTATTCTACCGCAGGAACCGGTTTAAAGAAGGTCTGCATCCAGAACCGCTTAAAACTGTTAGACGCATCTGTGCGCCATCTTGGAACCGACATCAACCTGGTTGTTCTCGGACAGCTGTACGATGAGTTAAAGGATCAGGTGGATTTCTACTTTGAGTCCCCGGTTACCCACATCGACAGCCTGGAAGACGGAACCTACCGCGTATGGGTGGGAGAGACCTCCTATGACTGTGAGAAATGCGTTGTTTCCGTAGGACGAAGCGGAAGCAAGTGGATGGAGAAGATCTGCCAGGAACTGGATATCCCGACCAAGTCCAACCGTGTGGACCTGGGTGTGCGCGTGGAGCTTCCGGCAGTGCTGTTCTCTCATCTGACCGATGAGCTTTACGAGAGCAAGATCGTGTACCGTACCGAGAAGTTCGAGGATAACGTGCGTACATTCTGCATGAATCCGCGCGGCATTGTAGTAAACGAAAACACCAACGGCATCGTGACCGTAAACGGACACAGCTACGAGGATCCGGCAAAGCAGACCGAGTGTACCAACTTTGCGCTGCTCGTATCCAAGCATTTCTCTGAGCCGTTCAAGGACAGCAATGGCTACGGTGAGAGCATCGCGCGCCTTTCCAATATGCTGGGCGGCGGCGTGATCGTACAGCGTTTCGGCGATCTGGTGCGCGGAAGACGAAGCACCCAGAAACGTATCGAGGAGAACATGTTTATGCCGACCCTCTCCGCAACGCCGGGTGATTTAAGCCTGGTACTGCCGAAGCGTATCCTGGACGGCATCATCGAGATGATCTACGCGCTGGATAAGATCGCTCCGGGTACCGCAAACGATGACACCCTGCTGTATGGCGTGGAAGTGAAATTCTACAACATGGAAGTGGATGTGGATGAGAACCTGGAGAGCCGCCATAAAGGCCTCTATATCATCGGAGATGGCAGCGGCGTGACCCATTCCCTGTCCCATGCATCCGCAAGTGGTGTGTATGTAGCGAGAAAGATCGCGGAAACTTTATAAAAAATCAAATATCTGGGGCTGTCGTGGATTCAATTTTGCGACAGCCCCAAACGTGTATGAGGAGATTTTGTCATGAAATCATCAAACGAACTGCGCACGATGCTGCGCTCCATTGACCGTAAAAGCTACCCGGCGTACAAATCGCTGGCCGGTGCATACCGCTTCGACGCGTATGTGCTGGTGATCGATCATGTGCAGGGAGATCCGTTCGCTTCTCCTTCCTCCGTGCATCTGGAAATTCCGTGGAAGCTGTCTGGTTTTTCCGATGGGCTGCTGGCTCAGGACTGTAAGCGTGTCGCATTGCAGGACCATCTGACAAGACTGTTTGCTGCGCAGACAGGGCGGTTCAGCTTTCAGGCGAAGGGGTCCGGCAAGAGCGGACTTATTTCCATTACGCACTGCGGACAGGAAGTGTTAGAGCGAAGTGCCTGTGAGATCAGCCAGGATACTATTACGGTGCGGTTTCATATCGGGTTTCCGGCCTTTGGAAGGACCATCGACGCGGGAGGCCTCGAAAAAATCTTGTTTGATTTCCTGCCAAAGGCAGCGGAAAAGAGCTTTTTTGCGAGAAATCTGGACAGGAAGGCAGTACAGGATGCTGTGTGGCTGGCAGAGGACCAGGCCGAGCTGCGCCGACAGATGTGGGAGCAAAATGTCGTGGCGTTTGTGGCAAACGGAGCCATCCTGCCAAGAAAGAGCGGCATTTCCGACCAGCCGATGAAAGACAGCATTCCGTTTGTTTCCCCGAAGACCATGGAGCAGTCGTTTGTCCTGCCGCATCGCGGTGAGATCCGCGGCATGGCAGTTCCATCTGGAATCACGCTGATCGTGGGCGGCGGCTACCACGGAAAGTCCACGCTGCTTTCCGCCTTGCAGATGGGGGTGTATGACCATATTGCGGGAGACGGACGGGAGTTTGTCCTGGCAGATGAGAGCGCGGTGAAACTGCGTGCCGAAGAAGGGCGTTCCATCCGGAATACCGATATTTCCCTGTTTATCAATGACCTGCCAAACGGCAAAAACACAAAGAAGTTTTCCACGCCAGACGCAAGCGGAAGCACGTCGCAGGCGGCCGGTGTGGTGGAAGGAATTGAGGCGGGAAGCCGCCTGTTCCTGATCGATGAAGATACGTCCGCGACGAACTTTATGGTGCGGGATGACTTTATGCAGCAGGTTATCAGCCGGGAGAAAGAACCCATCACGCCGTTTCTGGAGCGGGCGAGAGACTTGTATGAGAAGGCTGGTGTGTCCACGATTCTGGTAGCAGGAAGTTCCGGCTCGTTCTTCTACATTGCGGACCATGTGATCCAGATGGACTGCTATAAACCGGTGGAGATTACGGAGCGGGTGAAGGCACTGTGTAAAGAGCATCAGGCACCGAGAACGCAGGCCCCGGGATTTGTGGTGCCGGCGTTTGCGGAGGCGTATGTGGGCGGACGCTGCGGTTCTGGTGGAGCTATGTCCGGGAAATGGGCCCGGGAGCCGGAAACTGCAGATGACCGGAAGGCCGGGAAAAACAGACCAGAGCACGGCAGAGGCGGCCGGGGCGGTGAGCATGCCCAGGAACGAAGCAAGGTAAAAACCTTCGGGCGCGATTCCTTCTCCATCGACCGGGAGACCGTAGATCTTCGCTATGTGGAGCAGCTGGCAGACTCTGAGCAGCTGGCGGCGCTCGCTTATCTGACCCGCTGCGCGTTGGAACAGCTTGCGGATGGAAGAAAAACTCTGCGCCAGATTGCGGCGGAGCTGGAAAAGCGGCTCACCGTGAAAGGCTGGGACGGTCTGACCGGATCCTATGTGCCGTGCGGCCTGGCAAAGCCGAGAAAACAGGAAATCTTTGCGGCGCTGAACCGTTACCGCGGATAAAATTTTTGATGGATGTGCCAGAAAAAATTTGGGAATAGTAAAGCTGTTAGCGGTGATGAAAAATGGTAGTGACTCAGCAGGAGTGGATGAATTTCTGCGGACAGGAGGACAACGTGAATACAGAAAAGAAACAATCGGATTATGGGGAACTGATGCAGTATCTGGAGGAGGCGCAGGCATACGAGACCGCGCTTATCCTCTTTGAGTGGGACGATGAAACACTGGCACCGGAGGAGGCGGGAAGCCGCACGGCGCGGATGCAGGGTGTACTGTCTGCATCGTACCAGCGTATCCTGACAGATGAGAGGGTAAAACAGCTTGTA